>CAXSHO010000067.1:302-5261 GCA_964237305.1 uncultured Caulobacteraceae bacterium | reverse complement strand
TTCCTGCCCGAGGTGGGCGCGGTGCATGTGGCGGGGGTGCGCGCCAGCGCGCTGCAGTCCACCATCCAGCAGGCGGCCGGGCGCACCTTCACCAGCAACGTCCGCTTCTACGCCGTGCTTCTGACCACCCACCGGATCGGCGTCTACGTCGCCGGCTTCGTGGCGCACCCGGGCCGATACGCGGGCACGGCGTCCGACTCGGTGCTGGACTACCTCATCCGCGCGGGCGGGGTGGATCCGTCGCGCGGGAGCTACCGTCGCATCGCCGTCGTGCGCGGGGGCGTGCGGCTGGTGGACGTGGACCTCTACCAGTTCCTGCTCTCCGGCCGGCTGCCGACGCCGAACCTGCGGGAGGGCGACACCATCTTCGTCGACCGGCAGGGCTCCACCGTCTCCGTCGACGGGGCGGTGCGCAACAACTACTTGTTCGAGCTGCAGCGCCCCACCTCCACGGGCGCGGAGGTCATCGAGCTGGCGCGGCCGCTTCCCGCCGCCAGCAACGCGGTGGTGGCCGGCACGCGCGAGGGGCGGCCGTTCTCCCAGTACGTGTCCACCACCGACCTGGCGCGCACCCCCGTGTTCGACCAGGACCGGCTGACCTTCGTCGCCGACAAGGTGGCGCAGGCGGTGCGGGTGCGGGTGGAGGGAAGCCGCATCGCCCCGTCCTTCCTGGTGCTCCCCTCGGCCGCCACGCTGCCGACGGCGCTGTCGCAGATCGCCACGGACCCGACGCTGGCGGACCTGGGCTCCGTCTACGTCCTGCGACGCAGCCTGGCCGAGCAGCAGGCGCGCGTGATCAACGAGGCGGCCGACCGGCTGGAGCGCGCCCTGTTCCTCGCCGTGTCGCCGACGTCGGGGGTGGCCACCATCCGCGCCAGCGAGGCCAACCTGATCTCCTCCTACATCGCGCGCGCGCGGCGCACCCCGCCCGACGGGCGCATCGTGGTCACGGACGACGCGGGGCGCCCGGCCGAGCTGCGGCTGGAGGAGGGCGACGTGATCGTCATCCCCAAGAGGTCGCAGACCATCCTCGTCTCGGGCGAGGTGCTGCAGCCCCAGGCCGTGTTGTTCGACGCCCGGCTCAAGCGGGAGGACTACGTGCGGCTGGCGGGCGGCTATTCCGAGCGCGGCCGCCGCGGCCGGTTCCTCGTGCGTCGCGCCAACGGCTCGTTCGTGCTGGACAAGGACGTGGCGCTGCGGCCGGGCGACGAGCTGGTGGCGCTGCCCTACATCGACCCCAAGTACTTCCAGATCGGGGTCGACCTCCTGCAGCTCGTCTACCAGGTCGCCTTCACCGCCTCCGTCTCCGGCGCCCTTAATTGAGGCGCGGGAGCCTCGCCTGACGGGCGACGTTCCCCCCCTCGCAAATTTAGCGTGTCTAAGCCGTATGGATTTCGCTAAACGTGGCGTCGGTCGGGGCGTTGTCGCTTCTCAGAAGCCTGGGGACCGCATGCGCGAAGAGGTGGCCATAATCGGCGCAGCCGCCCGCCTTCCGGGCGCGCCCGATCTGGACGCCTACTGGCGGCTCCTCATCTCCGGCGGCGATGCGGTCACCGAGATCCCCGACTCCCGTTGGTCCAAGGCGCTCTTCCACCACCCCGACCCGGGCCAGCCGGGCCGGTCCTACACCTGGGCCGCCGGCGTGCTCCCCGACATCGCGGGCTTCGACGCCGCCTTCTTCGGGCTGTCGCCGCGCGAGGCCGAGCAGGTGGATCCGCAGCAGCGGCTGCTCCTGGAGCTTCTGTGGGAGGCGCTGGAGGACGCGGGCCTGCCCGCCTCGCGCGTGGCGGGGACGAACGCGGGCGTCTTCATCGGCGCGTCCGGCACCGAGTACGGCAACGTCGCCAGCGCCGACCCTGCGGCGGGCAACGCCTACCTGATGACGGGCACGACGACCGGCATAGCGGCCAACCGGCTGTCCTACGTGTTCGACCTGCACGGCCCGTCCTTCATCGTGGACACGGCGTGCTCGTCGTCGCTGGTGGCGCTCCACCAGGCCCGGTGCTCGCTCCTGTCCGGCGAGACGCCGCTGGCGGTGGCGGGCGGCGTGAACATGCTGATGAGCCCCTACCCGTTCGCGGGGTTCTGCGCGGCCTCCATGCTCTCGCCCGACGGGCGCTGCTTCGCCTTCGACGCCCGGGCCAACGGCTATGTCCGTTCGGAGGGCGGCGGGGTCGTGATCCTCAAGCGGCTGTCGGACGCCCTGGCCGACGGAGACCCCATCCGCGGCGTGCTCGCCGCCACAGGGCTCAACTCCGACGGCCGAACCATGGGGCTGTCGCTTCCGAGCGGCGACGCGCAGGAGCGGCTGCTGCGGGCCGTCTACGCGGAGGCGGGCGTCGCGCCGGACGCCCTGGGCTTCGTGGAGGCGCACGGCACGGGCACCGCCGCGGGCGACCCCATCGAGCTCGGCGCGCTGGGCCGGGCGCTGGGCGCCGGGCGGTCCCGACCCCTGCCGGTGGGCTCGGCCAAGACCAACGTCGGCCACCTGGAGGTCGCCTCGGGCATGGCGGGGCTGTTCAAGGCCATGCTGGCGCTGGAGCACCGCGTGCTGCCGCCCACCCGCAACTTCGAGACCCCCAACCCCAACATCGCCTTCGACGAGCTGAACCTGGAGGTGGCGCTCGCGCCGACGCCCCTGTCGGACGAGGCGCTGCACGCGGGGGTGAACTCGTTCGGCTTCGGCGGCACCAACGCCCACGCGGTGCTGCGCGCCGCCCCCGCCCGCGTCGAAGCGGCCGCGGAGGTCCGCGGCCCGCTTCCCCCGCTGCTCCTGTCCGCCCGGTCGGAGGAGGCGCTGCGGGAGCTGGCCGGGACGTGGTCGGAGCGGCTGACCTCCGTCGGCCCCGGCGAAGCCGACGCCGACCTGCGCGGCGCCGCGCGCCACCGCGACGCCCACCGCCACCGCGCCTACGCCTGGGGCGCCACCCCCGCCGACCTCGCCGCCGCCCTGCGCACCCCCGCGGTGGAGCACCTGCGCGGCGGCTACGCCGACGGCCGGGCGGCGTCCGGCGGCCTCGCCTTCGTGTTCACCGGCAACGGCGCCCAGTGGGCGGGCATGGGCCGCGACGCGCTGCACCACAGCCCCGCCTTCGCGTCCGCCGTGGCCGAGATCGATGCGGAGCTCGCGCCGCACCTGGGCTGGTCGGTGCTGCAGCGCCTGCAGGCGGACGAGACGGCCGAGACGCTGGCCCGCACGGACGTGGCGCAGCCGCTGCTGTTCGCGGTGCAGGCTGGGATCGTACGGGTGCTGAAGGCGGCGGGCGTCACGCCCGACGCGTGCCTCGGCCACAGCGTGGGCGAGATCGCCGCGGCGTGGGCCTGCGGGGCGCTGGACCTCGCCTCCGCCTGCCGCGTGGTGAGCGCGCGCAGCCGCCAGCAGCAGCGCACGGCGGGCGGCGGGCGCATGGCCGCGCTCGCCCTGGGGGTGGAGGAGACGACGGCCGCCATCGCCGAGGTGGATCCCCGGCTGGAGCTGGCCGCGGTGAACAGCGCCAGCGCCTGCACGATCTCCGGCCCCGCCGAGGCGGTCGCGCGCCTGGGTGACGCCGCCCGCGAGAAGGGCTGGCGCTTCACGCCGCTGGCGCTGGACTACGGCTTCCACAGCGCGTCCATGGACCCGATCCGGTGCGACCTCCTGGCCGAGCTGGACGGGCTCCCCTGCGGACCCGCCACCCGCGGCCGCTTCATCTCGACGGTGCACGGCGGCGAGCTGGAGGGCTCGGCCCTGGGCGCCGACTACTGGTGGCGCAACATCCGCGAGCCGGTGCGCTTCGCCGCGGCGGTCGCCGCGCTGGCCGGCGGCGCGCGCGTCTTCGTGGAGGTGGGGCCGCACGCCATCCTCCAGTCCTACATCCGCGAGCAGGTGAAGCTCGCGGACGTGGAGGGCCGGGTTTTGGCCACGCTGGCCAGGCGCACGGGGGGCCGCGATCCCTTCCCCGCCATCGCCGGCCGCCTCTACGCCGCGGGCGTCGACCTGTCCGCCGGGGCGGCCTTCGACGGCCCGGCCACGCGCCGGGGGCTGCCGCCGCATCCATGGCGGCGCGAACGCTTGTGGCTGCCCACGACGCCGGAGAAGCGGCCCGGCGCAGACCCCGTGCAGGACCACCCGCTCCTGGGCTTCCGCGACGTCGTCGAGCCCGCGAGCTGGACCCAGCTCCTGGACCTGCGCCGCTTCCCCTGGCTGGCCGACCACGCGCTGGAGGGGGCTCCGCTGGTCCCAGCCTCCGGCTTGGCCGAGCTGGCGCTCGCCGCCGGCCGGGCGCGGCTGCCCGGGGCCGCAGGGCTGGAGGTGAGCGACTTCGAGATCCTGCGCGCGCTCGCACTGGAGCCCGGCCGAAGCCGCGAGCTGCGCGTGCGCCTCAGCGACGACCGGCGCGTCACCATCGAGAGCCGCGCCCGCCTGAGCGACGAGCCCTGGACCCTCCACGCCGCGGGCCGGGTGAGCGAGGCCGCGGGCGACCCGCCCGCCGCGCTCGCCCCGGCGGCCGTGGAGCGCGTCATCGCAGGCGACGCTCTCTACGCCGCCGCCCGGGCGGTGGGCCTGGACTACGGCCCTCGTTTCCAGGTGGTGTCGCAGGTGGAGGCGGGGGCGGAGGGCCACGCCACCGTCCGCTTCGACGCCCGGGCGCGCGACGGCGTCGAGCCCGGCCTTCTCGTCTCGCCCGAGCTGTTCGATGGCGCGCTGCAGGGCTTCATCGGCCTCCTGGCTCCGGAGGCGGACGCCCGGGGCGAGAGCCTCCTCCCCACGCGCTTCGGCCGCGTGCGCGCCTTCGCCCCCTTCGGCCGCCGGCCCGCCTCCGCGCGGCTGAGGATCGAGCGCCGGGGCGTGCGCACGGTGCAGGGAGCGCTCCAGCTCCTGGACGAGCACGACGCGGTGACGGCCGAGGCGCAGGGATGCGTCTTCCAACGCGTGCGGCTCGCCCGCGCCGCCGATCCCGCCGAGCGCACCTTCCGGAT
>CAXSHO010000067.1:0-292 GCA_964237305.1 uncultured Caulobacteraceae bacterium | reverse complement strand
TCGAGCACGTCCCCGCGCCGCTGACGCCCGCGGGCCCCGACCTCGACCCCGCGGAGTGGCTGCGCGCGGTGGAGCTCCCAGCCCCCGGCCCCGACGAGACGACCCCGCTCCTGGAGGCCTATCTCGTGGCGGGCGTGCACGCGGCGGTGGCGGCCACGGTGGGGGGGGAGCCCTTCAGCGCGGACGGCCTGCGGCGGCGCGGCGCCCCCGCCGCTACAGCATCGCCGCTTCGCGGGATCGCGCGAGTCCTTAGCTCAGCCGGTTAGAGCATCTGACTTTTAATCAGAGGGTC
>CAXSHO010000066.1:0-16758 GCA_964237305.1 uncultured Caulobacteraceae bacterium | reverse complement strand
GGACGGTCATGGCTCTTCTCCCGTGTGCGGGGCGTGGGATTCACCCGCGTGTTCGATCATGCCGTGGAGCATGTCCCGCACGTGGTGGTCGGCCACCACGTAGAAGACCTCCTTGCCGCGACGCTCCGCCCTGAGGAGGCGCGCCGAGCGCAGGAGCCGCAGGTGGTGCGAGACGAGCGACGGGCTGAGGCCCGCGTGCTCGGCGAGGTCGCCCACCTTCACCGGCTCGTCGAGGCAGCGCGCCACGAGGACCAGTCGGCTGGGCTCTCCCAACAGGCGGAACATGTCCGCGAGCTGGCTCACATCGTCCGGCTTCATGCATCCATCACATGAACAGATGTGCATATGTATGTGTGAGGGTCTAGGGGCTGTCAAGCGCCTTCCGCGCGGGCGGTGACGACGTAGCGGAGGGGGCCGTGCACATGGCCGTCCAGCGGCCAGCAGGTGACGAGCGCCAGCCGGCGGCCCGGGGCGTGCGCGTCCAGCCCGGAGGCGTCGGCGCGGGCCACGTAGGCGCCGTCCACACGGAAGCGGGCGGTGGCGCCGTCGATCCGCCGCACCTGCACGAGGTCGCCGGGGTGCAGCTCGCCCAGGAAGGCGAAGTGGGTGTCGCGGTGGGCGGCGTAGACCGCCGTGCCCGGCCGCCCGGCGTCCGGCGTGTCGGCGAGGTGCGCGGCCGCAAAGGCCAGCGACTGCCCGCTCGCCCCCTGCAGCACCATGACGTGGCGGCCCAGGCGGGGAACCTCGATCCGCGCGGTGGCCGCCGTGTCGGCGGAGGGCCAGGGCCGCACCGGCCGGCCGGTCGCCAGGCTCCGGGCGAAGGCGTGGTCCAGCAGCACCTGCGCCGCCACCGCCTTGGCCGGGATCAGCGCGCCGCGCCCGGCCAGCAGGAGCCCCGCGGCCAGCGCGAGAAGGCTGAGCGCCCTCCCCGCCGTCCTCACCGACCCGCCGCTCACGACGCCCGCCCTGCGGCCGGGCGGCGGCGCAGGAGCCCCTGGCCGAGGGCGCCCAGCACCGCCAGGGCGGAGCCGGTCGCCAGCAGCAGCCAGGAGTCTGTGCCCGTCTGCGGCAGGTCCACGCCGCCGCCCGTGGCGCCCGTCGCGCCGGGGGGCGAGGCCGCGCTCTCGGCCGAGCCGCCGAACACCTTGTCGAAGTCCCAGCCCGCGGGCAGGTCCAGCGGCACGTCGCTGCGCGTCAGCGGCGCGCCCGCGGGGCGGCTGGCCGCGTGGTCCACGGCCACGAGGCTCGTGAGCGCGGTCACCATGTGGTGCTCCAGCCCCAAGGAGGTGACCAGCGCGTCGGCCTGCCCGTCGGGGAGCGTCCCCAGCGTGCGGGCGGCCTCCGCGTCCTCGATCTTGCGGCGCGCCCAGACCTTGCCGAGCCCCCGGCCCTCCACCGCCTTCGACAGCGGCAGGCGCAGGCTCCATCGGCGGCCGTCCACCTGCCCATCCAGGGTGAGGTCGCCCTTCATGTCGAGCACCTTGGCCGAGAGCACCAGCGGCTCACCGCGGTAGAGGTCGGGAAGAACGGCGGGGCCCACGTCGGCGGTCGTGCCGGGGAAGTCGGCCTTCAGGTCGGTGGCGGCCGGGCTCTCCAGCTTGTCGAACAGCGCGGTCATGCGGCCCTCCACCTCGTCCACGCCGCCCACGTGGGTGAAGGTGCCCCGCCCCGTGTCGGCGGCGCGCGACATCAGGAAGGTGTTGGGCGCGGAGCCGATGCCCACCATGAAGACGCGGCTGCGGCCCCGATCCTTGGCGATCTCGCCGAACAGCTCCTTCTCGTTGCTGATCCCGCCGTCGGTGATGAACACCACCTGCCGCAGCCGACCCTTGTTCGACGCGTCGTGGTCGGCCAGCGCCGCCTTCATGGCGGGCAACATCTCGGTGCCGCCGTTGGCCTGCAGGCCGGAGACGAAGGCGCGGGCCCGCTCCAGGTGCTGGGCGTCGGCGGCGACGGTGTCGGAGAACAGGTCGGTGAGCGTGTCGTCGAAGCGCACCACGTCGAAACGGTCGCCGGGCCGCAGGTGCGACAGGCCGTAGAGCAGGCTGGCCTTGGCCTCCCTGATCGACTCGCCGCCCATGGAGCCCGAGTTGTCGATCACGAACACCACGTCGCGCGGCGGCGGCGGGCCCTGCGGGGCGACGGTGGGCGGGGTGAGGTAGGCCAGCACGTAGTCGCCCCCGTCGATCCGCTCGTGGAAGAGGCTGGCCGTGGGGGCCGTCGCCGCGGCGGGCCTCCAGCTCAGCACGAAGTCGCGGTTCGCCGGGACCGGCCCGCCCTCCAGCGTCACCTGGCGGCCGGCGGCGCCCTCGGCGGTCACGCGCACGCGGTGGTGGGGGCTCGTCACCTCGGCGGGGGTGAAGCCGGGGCGCAGGTCCACCTCCACCGTCGTCGGATTCACCGCGACGCCGCCGCGGGGGTCCACCACCGGGGCCGCAGCCGCCGCGTCCGGCGCGTGGCCCGCGGGGGTGTAGCGCGGCCCGACCACCAGCGGCACGCGCAGCGACGACACGCCGTCCGACACCCGCACGGGGGCCTGGTACTCGATCTCCACCACCACCGTCTGGCCGGGGCCGATGTTGGCCACCGAGTTGGTGAAGAGGTTGGCGCGCTCCTGCTCCACCAGCGCCGCCTTGGCGCCCGACGCCTTGGCGGCCTCGTAGACCGCGCGGGCCTCCTCCTTCTTGCGGACCTCGCCCGTGATCACGCGGCGCCCGACCACCATCTTCAGCGTGTCCACCGCGCCCCCATCGTCCAGCGGGTAGGCGTAGACGCCCTCCACCCAGTGGTCGGTGGGGTTGCGGAAGGCCTGCACGATGCGGCCGCGCACGGTGGGGCCGCTGACGGAGAGCTTCACGTCGGTGGCGAGCCGGATCGCCTCCACGTAGCCCGTGCTCGTCTTCAGCCACAGCGAGCCGGTGGTGGACCCGCCGGGCGAGGTGGCCGGGGCCGCGACAGGCTCGGCGAGCGACGCGGCCGGCGCCGACTGGCCGAGCGACAGGCAGGCCGCGGCGAGCACGGCGGCGCCCACGCCCGAGGTGAGGCGGCGGCGGAGGGCGGGGGAGGCGGAACGGGTCATGGCTGACGCTCCAGGGGTCGGGAAGTCGACCGCTGCAGTCTCGGCCCGCCCCCGGCCGAAGGGCATGGGCGGGTTCGCCCACCTGCGGCCGTCTCCCGCACGGGCTGGCGGCGCCATGTGCGCGCATGTGAGGGTGAG
Source organism: uncultured Caulobacteraceae bacterium (assembly GCA_964237305.1). GTDB lineage: Bacteria > Pseudomonadota > Alphaproteobacteria > Caulobacterales > Caulobacteraceae > JASLDZ01. The sequence goes on along the minus strand of CAXSHO010000066.1, from coordinate 13,541 downwards.
TGCGGGCAGGTGCGGGGCGGGCGATGGGCGGCGAGGCGGGCGAGCTTTCACCCGAGCAGAACCGGGCGGTGGCCGACCTCGTGCGCGAGGCCCTGGCGCGCCGGCGCATGTCGCGCCAGCAGTTGGCCGACGCCGCGCGCGTCAGCCTCTCCACCCTGGAGAAGGCGCTGGCGGGCGGGCGGCCCTTCACGCTGGCCACGGCGGTGCGGCTGGAGCAGGCGCTGGGCGTCGAGCTGCGCCCGCGCACCACCGCCGCCCCCGCCGCCGCGCCGGAGAGCCTGGGCGCCTACTCGCACGACGCGGTCCGCTGGCTGGAGGGCGCCTACCTGACCTTGCGCCCGTCCTTCGAGGAGGCGGGGAGCGTCTACGCCTACCTCACCGAGATCGCGTGGGACCGCGCCGCCTCGCACCTCGTCTTCCGCGAGGCGTCGCGGCTGGACGCGGAGTTCACGCAGTCGGGCGTGGTGTCGGTGGCCAACAAGTCGGGCCAGATCTACCTGCACACGAACGAGCACGGGCAGATGCGCATGGCGCTCCTGGGCCGGCCGGCCATCAACGGCGCGCTCTACGGGCTCCTGGCGACGCTGCAGGTGGGCGCGGGCACGCAGCTGACCCCGGTGGCGACGCCCTACGCCCTGGCCCCGGTGGGGCGCCTGGGGTTCGAGCCCGCGTTCGGCCGCGTGGGCGCCGGCGATCCGCGCCACGGCGACTACCGCGCCCACCTCGCCCGCGTGACGGAGGGCGGCTTCGCCCGCCTCGTCTCCGGGTGAGCCCGGGCGGCGGGCTCACCCCCTCGCGGGGCCGTGCGGAGCGGCCGCGGCGAGCCGGTCGCGGGCGGACCGGCGCACGAGGAGTGCGGCGACCACCACAAGCCCCATGCCCGCGCCGAGGCTGCTGAACAGCATGTCCGGCAGCTCGGGCATGACCTCCATCTTGGTCAGGAGCGCGTAGCCGGCCATGCCGAAGGACAGGGCGACGATGACCCAGCCCACGCCGCGGCGATAGCGCCCGACGCCCGCCGCGGCCCCGTCGCGCCGCAGGAGGACGGCGACGATGCGGCTGTCCAGCGTGTCCGTCAGGATCATCCCCGCGGCGAAGACGGCGGCGACCGCGACCGCGACCGCCGTTCCGGCCCCCGCCGAGGCCGCCGCCCCCCAGGCCGCCGCCTGCGTCGCCGTGTCGAAGACGAGGCCGAAGGCGACGCCCGTGGCCAGCACGCCCACGGGGTCGGCCCGCCGCCGCCAGCGCGAGGGGACGAGGCGGCCGCGCCAGCCCTGCGGCGCGTAGGGCGTCGGCCGGCGCAGCGCGCGGAGGTTCAGCCCGCCCACCAGCAGGAGGAGCCCGATCACGATCCAGTCCGCCGCCTCCCCCGCCCAGGGCGGGAGCGGCGCCGCCCCCCGCGCCGCGAAGGCGGACACCGCCACGGCCACCGCGCCGACCGACAGGCTGTGGCCCGCGGCGAACAGCGTGCCGATCCAGGGGGCCAGGCGCGGCCGGTGCTCGGCCGCCTGGAAGGTCATGTTGTCGATCACGGCCACGTGGTCGGGGTCGAGCCCGTGGCGCAGGCCCAGGAGGAAGACGAGCCCCAGCCCCGCGTCCGTGAGGATGCCGGGACCGCTCATCCGCCCACCGCGGCGGGGCGGGGGGCCGTGCTCACGCCACGCAGGCCTCGAAGCCGGCCCTCAGCGCGTCGACGGGCAGGTCGCGGCCGATGAAGACGGCGCGGGAGGTGCGGCTCTCGCCGGCCTTCCACGCGCGCTGGAGCTCGACGTCCAGCAGCATGTGCACCCCCTGGAACACCAGGCGGCGCTCCTGGCCCTTGATGTCCAGGATGCCCTTCCAGCGCAGGATGCCCTGCCCGAAGTCCGCCGCGACGCCGCCCAGCCAGCGCCGCGCCTTCTCTGAGCTCAGGGGCGCGTCGCTGGAGAAGGAGACGGAGGCGATGTCGTCGTCGTGCTCGTGCTCGTCCTCGCCGAGGAAGCCGGGCTCGATCTCCAGGATCCGCTGGAGGTCGAAGGCGCCCTGGTCCAGCACCTGCGTCAGGTCGGCCGCGCAGTCCCGGGTGGCGATGATCCGGGCGGCGGGGTTGAGGCGGCGGAGCTGCGCCTCCACCGCCGCGCGCTCTTCGGAGGTGACGAGGTCGATCTTGTTCAGCAGCACCACGTCGGCGAACGCCACCTGCTCGGCGGCCTCGTGGCTGTCGGCCAGGCGCGCCTCCAGGTGCTTGGCGTCCACCACGGTGACGATGGCGTCGAGCCGGGTCCGCCTGGCCACCTCCTCGTCGACGAAGAAGGTCTGGGCGACGGGGGCGGGGTCCGCCAGGCCCGTGGTCTCGATCAGGATCCCGTCGAAGGCGCCCTTGCGGCGCATCAGCCCGTTGATGATGCGGATCAGGTCGCCGCGCACGGTGCAGCAGATGCAGCCGTTGTTCATCTCGAAAACCTCCTCGTCGGCTTCCACCACGAGGTCGTTGTCGACGCCGAGCTCGCCGAACTCGTTGACGATCACCGCATACCTCTTGCCGTGCTGCTCGGTGAGGATGCGGTTCAGGAGCGTGGTCTTGCCCGCCCCAAGATAGCCGGTCAGGAGCGTCACGGGGGTCTGCGCGGGCGTCATGGCGGTCTCGAAGGGCGGCGGGCTTGTGACGCTATAACGGTAAGCCAGCCGGCTGTCGATCAGGGCGGAGGCGCTTCGCGGCCCGCGTTGGCGCGCGTCGTCGTCCCGTCAGACCCCGCCGGCCCTCACGCCCTCCCGGAGCGTCCGGCGGAGGCGACCAGGCGCAGCCCCTCCAGCACCTGGGGCGCCGCAGCCGCCCGCGTGCCGGCGTCCAGGGAGGAGAACATGGCCATGGCGTCCAGGTGCACCCGCACGCCGTCGGGCGACGGCCGGTGGGGCTTGCAGCCGTCGAACAGCTGGCAGAGGCTGAAGGCCGCCTTGCCGATCTCGGGCAGGCCGAACAGGTCGGCCAGGCCCACCAGCGCGTCGGCCTGGCCGTGGACGAAGCGCATGGCTTCCGGGTCCCCTCCTGCGACGCCGGGGCGGGCGGCCTGCATGGCCTGCAGCATGGCGGCGATGCGCGCGGAGGCGGCCTCGCGCATGCCGTCGATCCGGGCCTCGGCGGCGGCGACGGCCTCGTCCACGCCGACGCCCTTGCCGGCGGCGGCCCGGCGCGCGAACCGCGTCTCCACCTTGCGCTCGCGTCCGATCGTCATACCGACTTCCTCACCGGGTTCATCATGGCGTCGATGTCGGACTGCGACATGTTGGGCGTGCTCGCATGGCCCACCTCCGGCGGCAGGTCGCCGACGCGCCGGCCCGTCACGCCCGGAGGAGGCCCGAGCGAGCGGACGCGGCGGTCGGGGCCGGTGTAGGTCTCCGACTCGATGAAGGGCCGGGCGTCCTTCACGATCCACACCAGCCGTTCGAACACCACGCGGGGGGCCAGCGGCTTGGCGACGACGTAGTTCACGCCGACGTCCAGGGCGGTGCGCAGCACGGAGGGGACCACGTTGGCGGTGGTCAGGATCACGGGGGCGTAGCGCGACGGCGACGAGAGCCGCCGGAGTTCGCCCACGACCTCCAGGCTCTCCTCCAGGCCGCCCATGGCGTCCACCACGAGGAGGTCGATGGGCTCGCCCTCGATCACCTCGCGCATGGCGGCGCCCGACTCGGCGCGACGCAGCTGGCGGGCGCCGAAGCCCGCGAAGACCTGCATGAGGACGTCGACCTCCAGCGCGCTGCCGCCCTTGAGCAGGATGGTCACCTCGCTGAGGTTCAGCTTGGTGCGCTCGACCAGCGCCAGGCGGCTCACGGCACCCTCACCAGAGCTCGAGGTCGCCGGAGACCGGCGCGGGGACGGGCTCGGCGTCGGCGGCGGAGGCGACCAGGCGCAACTTCTGCGCGTGGAGCGTCAGGCCCGCGGCGGCCTCCCGCACGTCCAGCCCCCATTCCGCCGGGCAGTCGCGCGCGATGGCGGCCAGGAAGCCGGACAGCCCGTCGAGATGCTGGGTGAGGTCGTCCAGCGCCTGTGCGGCCTCCGCCGCCTCGCCGCCGCGACGGAGCAGCGGGCTCAGCGAGTGCTGCAGCCGGTGGGCGTGGGCGGCCGCCCTCGCCAGCTCCGCCGCGGCGGCGGCCAGGCCGTCGCGGAGGGGCGCCTCCTCGAGCGCGACGCGCCGCAACTCCATCAGAACAGCTCCAGCTCGCCGGAAGGCTCGGGCGCGCGCACCGGGGCGGGAGCCGGAGCCGGGGCCTCGTCGCGCCGAAGCCAGATCATGCGGGCGCGGCCCGACATGGGCCAGAACTGCACGCGCCGCCCCTTGTCGCCGCGCAGGCTGCCGCCCACCACCGCGATGCCCTCCGCCAGGAGGAAGCGCTCGGCGAAGGTCGCGTTCTGGTCGCCGACGTCCGTGAGCCCCGCCCGCAGCCAGGAGCCGCCGAAAAGCTTGGCCTGCAGGCGGCCGCGGCTCGCGCCCGCCTTGAGGAGGTCGTTGATGAGGAGCTCCATGGCGTGGACGCCGTGCAGCACGTTCTCCGTCTCGCGGCCCAGGGTCTGCGCGTGCGGGAGGAGGAAGTGGTTCATGCCGCCCACCTGCGCCGCCTCGTCCCACAGGCAGGCGGCCACGCAGCTGCCCAGCAGGGTGGACAGCACCACGTCCTCGCGGCGCGCCACGTGGCGGCGGCCCTGGATGACCGTGTGGTTGCGCGACCCGTCGAAGCGGTCCGCGGTGAGGCCGCCGAGGGTCATGTCAGCGGGCCGAACACCGCCTCGATCTTCTCCTTCAGCGTCTGCATGGTGAAGGGCTTCACGAGGTAGTTGTTGACGCCGTACTGCACCGCGCGCGCCACCAGCTCCTTGTCCGCCCGTCCGGTGAGCATGATGAAGGCGGTGCCGGCGATCGGCGGGTGGGCGCGGATGGCCCGCAGGAGGCCCAGGCCGTCCAGCTTGGGCATGTTGAAGTCCGAGATGACGAGGTCCACCGAGCTCGCCACGAGCATGCGCAGGGCGTCCTCGCCGTCGGGCGCGTCGCGCACCTCGCCGAAGCCGAGCTGCCCCAGCCCCTGGCGCACCAGCTGGCGGATGGTCATCTGGTCGTCGACCACGAGGCAGGTCATGCGGGAGGCGGCGGGCATGGCTCAGGCTCCGGCCTCGGCGCCCGCGCGGGTCAGGGCGAGGATGTGGCTGGACAGCCGGGACAGGGGCGCCTGCCGCTCCACCGCCCCGATGTCGAAGGCGGCCTTGGGCATGCCGTAGACGACGCAGGACGCCTCGTCCTGCCCCAGGGTGCGCGCGCCCGCGTCGCGCATGGCCTTGAGCCCCGCCGCCCCGTCGCGCCCCATCCCCGTGAGGATGACGCCGACCGCGCCCTTGCCCGCGAGCTGGGCCACGCTGTCGAAGAGCACGTCCACCGAGGGGCGGTGACCGTTGACGGCGGGCGTTTCCTCCAGCCGGCATCGAAGCCGGCCGCGTCCGTCCACCCGCAGGTGCGCCGCGCCGCCGGGGGCGAGGTGCACCCGCCCGACCTCCAGCGGCGCGCCGTCCTGCGCCTCCGCCACGGTGGGCGCGCACAGGCGGTCCAGCCGCTGGGCGAAGCTCTTGGTGAAGGTCGCCGGCATGTGCTGGGTGATCACGGTGGGCGGGCAGTTGGCGGGGAAGTGCGTCAACACCTGGATCAGCGCCTCCACGCCGCCGGTGGACGAGCCGATGGCCACGATCCTGCCGTTGGGCACGAAGCCTCCCGCCACCGGCGGCGGCGGCGCGGAGGGGGCGTCGCCCAGCGGCCGCACCCGGGCGACGGAGGCGGCACGCACCTTGTCGACGAGCCCGTCGAAGTCGCCCACCGCCCCCGTCGGCTTGCCCACGCAGTCCACCGCGCCGATCTCCAGCGCGCGCAGCGCCGCCTCCGCCCCGCGATGGGTGAGCGTCGAGCACATCACCACCGGCGTCGGCCGCAGGCGCATGATCTTCTCGAGGAAGTCCAGGCCGTTCATGTTCGGCATCTCGACGTCCAGCGTCACCACGTCGGGGTTCAGCGACTTGATCGCCGCGCGGGCCTCCAGCGGGTCGGCCGCCTCGCCCACCACCTCGATGTCCGCAGCCTGCGCCAGCGCGGCGCGGATCAGCGCCCGCATGGAGGCGCTGTCGTCGACCACGAGGGTGCGGATCATGCGCTCGCGCCTTCCAGGACGTAGGTGGTCACCCCTTCGGTGCGCAGGCGGGCCTGCGCCTCGCCGGCGATGCGCTCGGAGTGGCCGATGTAGAGCCGCCCGCCCGGGGCCAGCACGCCGGTGAAGCGCCGCCAGATCTCGTTCTGCGTCGGCTCGTCGAAGTAGATCGCCACGTTGCGGCAGAAGATGACGTCGAAGCGGCCCTTCATCGGCCAGGCCCCGATCAGGTTCAGCTCGCGGAAGGAGACCAGGCCGCGCATCTCCTCGCCGGCGCCGAAGGCGCGGGCGCCGTCCTGCTTGACGGGCGCCATCCAGCGCTCGACGAGGTCGCGGGGGGCGTCGCGCACCTGCTCGGCCTCGTAGACGCCGTCGCGCCCCGCCTCCACCATGCGCGGGTCGATGTCGCTGGCCAGGATGCGGATGTCGTGGTCGACGGCGTCCGGCATGACGGAGAGCACCGTCATGGCGGCGGAATAGGCCTCCGCCCCGTTGGAGCAGCCCGCCGACCAGATCCGGACCCGGCCGCCCTTGCGCAGCGCGGCCACCAGCGGCGGCAGGATCTTGGTGCGGAGGTCCTCGAAGTGGTGCGGCTCGCGGTAGAAGCGCGTGAGGTTGGTGGTGAGGGCGGACAGCATCCGCTGGCGCTCGTCCAGCCCGTCCGCGCCGGAGACGAGGGCGCAGTAGCTGCGGAAGCTCTCCAAGCCGAGCGCCCGCAGCCGCTTGGCCAGCCGCGAGTAGACGAGCGTCGCCTTCGTCTCGTTCATGACGATGCCCGAGTCGGCGTGGAGCATGGTGGTGAGCCGGCGGAAGTCCTCCGCCGTCATCACGTACTCCCCGGAAACCAGACTGGGCCTCGCCTGCGCGCTCATGCGGAGACCGGGCTCAGGCGGCCATGTCGACGGTGGCGGCCGGCAGCACGCGGTCCAGCGCCAGCAGGCTGACCATGCGGTCCTCGATCGTCATCACGCCCCGCAGGAAGGTCTTGGCCATCTCGGAGGCGATGTCGGGGGTGGGCTGCACCATGTCGTCGGTGACGGTGAGGATGTCGGACACCGCGTCCACGAGGAGGCCCACCAGCTGGTCGCCGATCTCGGCGACGATGATCACATGGCGGGCCGTGGGGTCGGCGGCGCCGAAGCCGAGCCTGGACGCGAGGTCCACGATCGGCAGCACCGCCCCCCGCAGGTTGATGACGCCGCGGACGTAGTCGGGGGTGTGCGGCAGCGCGGTGGCGGGGGTCCAGCCGCGGATCTCGCGCACGGACCGCACGTCCACGCAGAACTCCTGCGCGTCCACGCGGAAGGCGATCAGCTCGCGGCCTTTCGGGGCGGAGGTGGGAAGGGGGATGTCCATAGGTCAGCCTGCCAATGCGAGCGGAAGGGGGGCGGAGTCCGGTGCGGCGGCGGCGGGCGGCGCCTCCGCCCCGCGGCCGCGGGCGACCACCGTGTCCACGTCCAGGATCAGGGCGACGCGGCCGTCGCCCAGGATGGTGGCCGCGGCGATGCCGGGCACGTGCTGGAAGTTGGCCTCCAGGCTCTTGATGACCACCTGCCGTTGGCCCTGGATGGCGTCGACCAGCAGCGCCGAGCGGGCGCCGCCCTCCGCCTCCACCAGGAGCGCCACGCCGTTCACGGCCTCGATGGGCGTGCGGCGGTATCCCAGCGCCACGCCCACGTCGATCAGCGGCAGGTAGGCGTTGCGGATGTTCACCACCCGCCCGTCGCCCAGGCCGTGCACGTTCGCCTCCTTGGGCTGCAGCGTCTCGATCATGGCGGTGAGGGGGGTGACGAGCGTCTGCCCGGCCACCGTCACCACCATCCCGTCCAGCACCGCCAGCGTCAGCGGCAGGCTCAGGGTGAAGGTGGAGCCCAGCCCGGGGCGCGAGGCGATGGTGATGCGCCCGCCCAGCGACAGCACGGAGCGGCGCACCACGTCCATGCCGACGCCCCGCCCCGACACGTCGGAGATGGTCTCGGCGGTGGAGAAGCCGGCCATGAAGATGAGGTTGTCGGTCTCCTCGTCGGAGAGCGTGGCGTCGGGCGCGATCAACCCCTTGTCCACGGCGATCTGGCGCACGCGGGGCCGGTTGATGCCCGCGCCGTCGTCGGCGATCTCGATGACGATGCGGCCGGACCGGTGCAGCGCCGACAGACGCACGACGCCCTCCGCGGGCTTGCCCGCGGCCAGACGCTTGTCCGCCGACTCGATGCCGTGATCGATGGAGTTCCGGATCATGTGCGTCAGCGGTTCGGCCAGGCGCTCGATGACGGTCTTGTCGACCTCCGTGTTCTCGCCCTCGGTGACGAGGCGCACCTGCTTGCCGACCATGGCCGCCGTCTCGCGCACCAGGCGCGGCATGCGCTGGAAGACGCTCTTCACCGGCTGGGCGCGGATCGCCATGACGCTGTCCTGGATGTCGCGCGTCAGGTGCTCCAGCTCGTCCAGCGCCATGACCGCGGCCGAGCCCCGGGCCAGCCCGGCCTCCGAGATGCGCTGGCTCAGCATGGCCTGGTTGATGACGAGCTCGCCGACGAGGTCGATCAGCCGGTCCACCCGGTCCAGGTCGACGCGGATGGTGGCTCCGGGGGCGACCGCCGCCTCCCCCTTGCGCGCGGGCTCGGCGGGCTCGGCGGCGGGCGGGGGCGGGGCGGCGGGAGCGGCGACGGCGGAGGGGGCGATCTCCAGGGGCTCGTCGGGGGCGACGTGCACCGGCGGCTCCACCGAGGCCTTGGCCATGGCGATCAGCGCCATGATGTCGAAGCCCGCATCCTCCGCAGGGGCCGGCGGGGCGGCGCCTGCGGGCGTGATGCTCAGTTCGCAGTCGCCCTCCACGAAGTCGAACACCTCGCGGATGTCGCCCTCGCCGGCCGCGGTGACCAGCGTCAGCGTCCAGCGCAGGTGCGACGCCTCCGGATCGAGCTCGGCGAGCGGGGGGACCGCCCCGGCGTCCAGCTCCGTCTCCAGCGCCCCCAGCGTCGCCAGCTCGCGGAACAGCAGAAGCGGGTCGTTGGCCTTGGCGTAGAGCGAGGCCGCGGGGGTGAAGCGGATCGTCCAGGTCCGGATGTCCGCACCGGCGGGAGCGGCCGGAGCCTCCACCGGGGCCGCAGAGGGGGCCTGGGAGGGGACCGGGGCGAGGCCGGCCGCGGCCACGGGCTGGAACACGAAGTCGCCCATGCCGTCGTCGTCCTCGGCCTCCTCGTCGCCGCTCGCGCCGCTCGCCGCCTTCAGCTCGGCGACGAGCGCCTGCACGTGGACCTCGTCGGCCTCGCCGCCGTCACGGGCGGCGGCCACGAGGTCGGCCAGCACGTCGTTGGCGCGCAGCATCACCGCCACCACGGAGGCGTCCGCCGCCAGCCGGCCCGCGCGCACGTCGTCCAGCGTCGTCTCGAACACGTGGGCGAAGCGCACCAGGGCGTCCAGGCTGAAGGCGCCCGCGCCGCCCTTGATGGAGTGCACGGCGCGGAAGACGGCGTTCACCGTCTCCCCGTCGGTCTCGCCCGCCTCCATGCGCAGGAGGCCCGCCTCCAGGTCGGCCAGGCCCTCCTCGCATTCCTGGAAGAAGGTCTGGCGGATGGCCGCCATGGGATCCATCGCTCCGCTCCGCTCAGGCGGCGACGCGGCGGACGGCGTCCACCAGCTTGTCGGCCTGGAAGGGCTTCACGATCCAGCCGGTGGCCCCGGCCGCCCGCGCCCGCGCCTTCTTCTCCCCGTCGCTCTCCGTGGTCAGCACCAGGATCGGCACCGCGCGACGGGCGGAGTCGGCGCGCACCGCCTCGATGAAGCCGAAGCCGTCCATGCGGGGCATGTTGATGTCGGTGACGATGACGTCGGGGACGCGCCCCTCGGCCTGCAGCACCTCCAGGCCGTGGACGCCGTCCTCCGCCTGGAGGACGGCGAAACCGGCCTCGGAGAGGGCGGCCATGAGGAGGTCGCGCATGGTGCGCGAGTCGTCCACGGTGAGCACTGTGATGGACACGCTATGTCTCCCCAGGATTCAGGCGGCGTGGAGGCGGGCGGCGCCGAGGCGGTCCAGGCCTTCCTCGAAGGCCCCGGCGGGATTGAGGATGGTCAGCGTCGCGCCGTCCGCCTCCCAGGTGGAGGCGGCCGAGAGCAGGACCTGAAGGCACAGCCCTCCCAGCCGGCGGACCTCGGAGGCGTCCACCTCCAGGTCCGTCCCGCGACGGGCGAGCAGGGCCGCGGCCAGCGGCGCCGCCGCCTTCAGGTCGAGCACCTCGCCCAGGGCGAGGGCGTCGGCGGCGGCGGTCCGGCGTTCGATCCTCATGGCGCGATCCCCCGTCACGGCCTCAGAAATCCTCCCAGCCCTCGTCGGCCGCCGCTTCGGGCTTGCGCGCCGCCCCGCCGGAGCCGACGGCCTTCATGACGGTGCGCGTCGCCCGGGCCGGAGCGGGCGCGGGCCGGCGCGGAACCTCGCCGGACGCGGCTCCTCCCACGCTGAAGCGCGAGATCAGCCGCGAGAGCTCCTGCGCCTCGTGGGCGAGGCTGTGGCTGGCGGCGGTGGTCTCCTCCACCATGGCGGCGTTCTGCTGGGTGACCTGGTCCATCTGGTTGACGGCGGTGTTCACCTGGTTCAGCGCGGTGGCCTGCTCCTGCGCGCTGGCCGCGATCTCGCCCACCACCCCGTTGATCTCGGTGACCTGCACCGCGATCCGCTCCAGCGCGCGGCCAGCCTCGCCCACCAGGCTGACGCCCGCCGACACCTGCTGGCTCGAGGCCGAGATCAGCGCCTTGATCTCCTTGGCGGCCTCCGCCGAGCGCTGGGCGAGCGCCCGCACCTCGGAGGCGACCACCGCGAAGCCGCGGCCCGCGTCGCCCGCCCGCGCCGCCTCCACGCCCGCGTTCAGCGCCAGGAGGTTGGTCTGGAAGGCGATCTCGTCGATCACGCTGATGATCTGGCCGATCTGGTGCGAGCTCTTCTCGATGCCGCTCATGGCCGACACCGCCTCGCGCACCACCGCTCCCGACTTCTCCGCGTCGCTCTTGGCCGAGCCCACCACCTCCCGGGCGTGGATCGCCCCGTCCGCGGTCTTGCGCACGGTGGAGGTGATCTCGTCCAGCGCCGCGGCCGTCTGCTCCAGGCTCGCCGCCTGCTGCTCCGTCCGGCGCGACAGGTCGTCCGCCGCGGTGGAGATCTCGCCGGTGCCCGAGTGGATGGCCGCCGCGTTGGTGGAGACCACCGTCATGGTCTCCGCCAGCTTGCCCATGGCCGCGTTGAAGTCCTTGCGGAGCGACTCGTAGTCGTTGGAGAAGGCCGTCTCCAGGCGGAACATCAGGTCGCCCGAGGCGAGCTTGGCGAGGCCCGACGCGACCCCGTCCACGACCTGCGCCTGCTCCCTGGCGCGCTGGGCGCGCTGCTGCTCGCCCTTTTCGCGCTCGGCCTCGGCCAGGCGGCCCTGCCCGGCGGCGTCGGCTTCGAGGTTGCGCTTGTCGATGGCCGCGACGCGGAAGGACTCCAGCGCGATCCCCATCTTGCCCAACTCGTCCTTGCGGAAGCGGCAGGGGATGTCGACGTCGGTGTCGCCCCCCGCGATGACTCCCATCGTCCGGCTCATGTTAAGGATGGGCGCGACCACCCAGGCCTTGACGCCGAAGAAGGCGAGCGCGACGACCAGCGCCAGGCCGCCCACGATCACGCCGTAAGTGACCGCGATCGTAGTGTTCGTACGCACGGTCAGGGCGTCATCGCCCTTATCGGCGTCGACGGCCAGTTCGTCGGTGATCGCCTTGCCGTCCGCGATGATGGCGGCGAACTTGGAGGAGCATCCCGACAGATAGTCCTTCTGCGCCTGGAGCACGCCTGCCGGCGTGGAGACGGCGGCCCCCTCACGCAGGGCTGTCCCGCAATCGACATCCAGGACCTTGATGGCCTCGCCCTTCAACTGAGCGATCCGCGCGTTCGCGGGTAGCGCCGCTTGCGCCTCGTCGAAGAACTTGTTCATGCGCTCGCGCTGCGAGCTGAATTCAGCCGCCGCCATCCTGTTGTCCGCCTCCGAGGTGGAGATGAGCAAGTCGGCGATCGCAGCGTGGGCCGAGTTCATGGCCCGCGTGCTCTGGGCGATGCGCAAAGCCGCCCTTTCCTGGTGATCGGCTAGGGCGGTGTAGGCGACGTCGATGCCGCGCATCTCGCCCGTGGAGTAGAAGGCCACGCCGATCGCGAACGCCCCGAAGACGGCGATGATGGTGAGGAACTTGCCTAGGATGGGTATGTTCTTCATCGCTTCGCCCCTTCAGACCACCGGCGGACGTGGTCGATCTCGGGGATGGTGAAGACACGGCCTTAACCAGGGGTTTAACGGCGGAGGCCCCGAATGTCGCAGCGGCGGCCCGCCGTCGCCCGCCCGCGGTGCGCGATGGACACGCCGCCGCGGGAGCCCTAGGCCGCAGGTGGCCGAGGGAGAGACGGGATGGCGCAGTTCGATCCGGAACGGCTGATCGGTCCGGTGGCGGAGCGGTCGCGGGTGATCGCGGTGGTCACCGTGGCTGACGCGGCCTGGGGCCCTCCCCTCGCCCGCGCCCTAGCGGCCGGCGGGGTCGCCGCGGTGGAGATCACGCTGAGGACGCCGGCGGCGCTGGAGGCGATCCGCGCGGCGGCGGCCGAGGTTCCGGAGGCGCTGGTCGGGGCCGGCACCTGCCTGACCGCCGCCGACCTGGAGGCCGCGCGGCGGGCCGGCGCCGCCTTCGCGGTGTCGCCCGGCATGGAGGCCGACCTGCTGCGCACGGCCGCCGATCTAGGCCTGCCCTACCTGCCGGGGGCCGCCACGGCCACGGACGTGATGCGCGCCCTGGCTTGCGGCTACCGGACGCTGAAGTTCTTCCCCGCGGTCCCCGCGGGCGGGCTCGCCTACCTCCAAGCCCTGGCGGGACCCTTTCCGCAGGTGCGCTTCTGCCCGACGGGCGGCGTCACCCTCCAGACGGCGCCGGCCTTCCTGGCCGCGCCGAACGTGGTGTGCGTGGGCGGCTCGTGGCTCGCCCCGCCCGACGCCATGCGGGAGGGGGACTGGGGTCGGATCGAGCGGCTGGCGCGCGAAGCGACGGCCGCGGCCGCGGGCGCCTGAACCGCGCGCCGCAGACCGGACGGCCCGGGCGGCGCGCTCAGGATTGCGCCCGTGCGATCCTTGGTGTCGATACAGGTGACTAGTCGACCTTCTGAGAGCGGCGGGGCCGCCTCCTTCCCCGGAGGGTGCGGCCGGCCGCGGAGCGCTCCATGACGCAGCTCGATCCCGCGGTCGCCGCGGTCACCGACCGGGTGATCGCCCGCTCCGCCCCCACCCGTCGGGCCTACCTCGACCTGATCGGACGCGAACGCGGCTCCGGCCGCCCGCGCCTCTCGTGCGGCAACCTGGCCCACGGCTTCGCGG
>CAXSHO010000065.1:0-16884 GCA_964237305.1 uncultured Caulobacteraceae bacterium | reverse complement strand
GCGGCGCGCGAGGCGTCCGACGTGCTGGTCGTCCCCATGATCCCCGGAGTCGGCCTGCAGGACTGGCGCAGCTACGGCCCGGCCGTGGAGGCGGGCTACGACGCCGCGCGCGAGACCCTGGCCAAGCTGCCGGGCCCCGTCCCCGACCTGCGCCGCGCCGCCCCGATGCCGCCGGTGCTGGAAGAGGCGGCGACGGCGCCCGCCGCCGTGGAGGAGGTTGACGGCTGAAGCTCGGCGGCAAGCCTCGCTGCTCCATGTTCGAGGAGGCCGAGCCTGGCGGCTGACAAGGGGCTGGCGCCGAGCCCTCGGCTGGGACCCCGCCCGCTCCGACGCTGCGCGACACCGCGGCGAGCCTGAAGGCGGTGGGGGCGGCATGCCCCGCTTCTAACCGACGAGCGAGAGGCCGGCCCGACGGGCGGCTGACGCCAGGCCGCCGTCGCGCGTCGCCAGCCGGGCTCCCGTGCGCAGCGCGAGTTCCAGGTAGGCGGCGTCGTAGGCGGTCAGTCGGTACCGGTCCGAGGTCGCGATGACGGCGCGCAAGTCGGACGTGGCGGGCTCCAGCGAAAACCCGAGCTCGGCGAGGTTGCGCATGGCGACGTCCGCCAGTGCGTTTGAAAGCCCCTCCCTCAGCCGCATCATCCGCAGCGCGCTGGCGACTTCGTGCCAGAAGATGGGCGGGACGCTCAACCGTTCTCCGCCGAGGGCTCTAGCTGCGGCTGATGCGGAGTCTGCGTCGGCCGACGTCGCGGCGTGGACGGCGAAGGACGCGTCGACGACGATCGTCAATACTTACGACCCGAGTGCACCGCGTGGACGATCTCCTCGTCGCTCAGACGAGGCATCCCGCCGCGATAGGGCGCCAGCGCGCGGATGAAGCCCTCTATCCTCTCCGCCGTGACAGGAGGCGTGGCCGCGTTCAGGGTCACGGCGGGCCGGCCGTGCCGTGTGATGGTGACCACCTCGCCCGCCTCGGCGCGGCCGATCAGCTCCGACAGTCTGTCCTTCGCCTCAGCCACTCCGACTTCCATGACCGCTCCTCTGGCCAGACTTACGGCCAGAGTGTAGGCCCGCGCCGCCGCCCGTCAACGGAGCCTCCGATGTCCGCCACCCGCACCGAGACCGACAGCTTCGGCCCGATCGAGGTGGACGCCTCCCGCTACTGGGGCGCGCAGACGCAGCGCTCGATCGGCAACTTCAGGATCGGCTGGGAACGCCAGCCGTTGGGCGTGGTGCGCGCCCTGGGCGTGGTGAAGCGCGCCGCCGCCGAGGCCAACATGGCGCTGGGCAAGCTGGACCCGCAGCTCGGCCGCGCGATCGTGGACGCTGCGCAGGAGGTGATCGACGGCAGGCTGGACGACCACTTTCCCCTGGTGGTCTGGCAGACGGGCTCGGGCACGCAGTCGAACATGAACGCCAACGAGGTGATCTCGAACCGCGCGATCCAGATGCTGGGCGGCGCGATGGGCTCCAAGGCGCCCGTGCATCCCAACGACCACGTCAACATGAGCCAGTCGTCTAACGACACCTACCCCACAGCCATGCACGTGGCCTGCGCGGGCGAGGTCGCTTACCACCTGATGCCCGCGCTGGAGCACCTGCACGCCGCGCTGGACGCGAAGGCGCGCGCCTTCGCCCACATCATCAAGATCGGCCGCACCCACACCCAGGACGCCACGCCGCTGACGCTGGGCCAGGAGTTTGGGGGCTACGCCCACCAGGTCGCCATGGGCGTGCGGCGCATCAAGGAGACGCTGTACGGGCTCTACGAGCTGGCCCAGGGCGGCACGGCGGTGGGCACGGGACTGAACGCTCCCGTGGGCTTCGCCGAGGCGGTGGCCGAGCGCATCGCCGCCATCACCCGCCTGCCCTTCGTCACCGCGCCGAACAAGTTCGAGGCGCTGGCCGCCCACGACGCCATGGTGTTCGCGCACGGGGCGATCAACACGACAGCCGCCGGCCTGTTCAAGATCGCCAACGACATCCGCTTCTTAGGCTCCGGCCCGCGCTCGGGCCTGGGCGAGCTGCAGCTGCCGGAGAACGAGCCGGGCTCGTCCATCATGCCGGGCAAGGTGAACCCGACGCAGGCGGAGGCGCTGACCATGGTCTGCACGCGGGTGTTCGGGAACGAGGCGACGATGACCTTCGCCGGCGCCAGCGGACATTTCGAGTTGAACGTGTTCAACCCGGTGATGGCCTACAGCTTCCTGCAGTCGGCCAAGCTCCTGGGCGACGCCGCGCGCTCGTTCACCGACAACATGGTCGCGGGCATCGAGGCGCGCGAGGACAACATCAAGGCCGCGCTCGACCGCTCGCTGATGCTGGTCACCGCGCTCGCGCCCACCATCGGCTACGACGCCGCCGCCGCCATCGCGAAGACCGCGCACAAGAACGGCACCACCCTGCGCCAGGAGGCCGTAAGCGGCGGCTACGTCACCGACGCGCAGTTCGACGAGGTGGTGCGGCCCGAGAAGATGATCTCGCCGGGGTGAGGTGGTAGGCTCCGGCCATGGGCAAGGTCGAGCTGCGCTTCGAGGTGGACGCCGATCTGTTGGAGCGGCTGGAGACGGCCGGGGTGGATCCCGCCAAGGCCGCCGAGGCCGGCCTGCGCGACGCCCTGGCCGCAACGCCCCGCCCGCTCGGACTGGTCGAGAGCGCCCGCGCCAAGGCCGGGGACCCGCAGGGTGCGGAGCGTCGCGCCCGCGAGTGGGCGGAGACCAACCGCGAGGCCATCGCGGAACACAATCGCTGGGTGGCCGACCGCGGCGTTCTGGCCGACTACGACGCCTTCAAGCCCGACTGGATGCGGTGAAGCAGTTCGACGTCTACGCCAACGCCGATGACGAGACCCGGGGCTTCATCCCGCGAGTGGTGATCGTGTCGTCACACTACCTGCCGCTCGACAACGTGCTGGTCGCCCCTCTGCTGCTGCGGGCGACCACCATGACCGAGGTCGAGGTGCCGCTCGTCTTCGCTGGTGTCGAGCACGCCCTCTCCCTCATGCTGATGACCGCCCTGCCGGTGGCGCGCCTCCGGCGCAAGGTCGGCTCCGTCGCGGAGCACGAGGCCGAGATCCGCCGTGCGCTCGACCGGCTGTTCACAGGCTTCTGAGCGCGGCGGGCCCCCGCAGCTCGCGCGCCACGACGAAGCGGGCGAAGTCGGGCGCGCCGCCGAGGACGGTGACCTCGGCCACGCGCCTCAGCTCGCCGGGGGCGGCGTCCGCCAGCGCCGTGAAGCTCTCGCGGCCGCGGGGGGCGGGCTTCATGGCGAAGGTGGCGCCCGTGTTGATCCGCGTCAGCTCCAGCCGGTCCCCGTGGGCTTCGGCGAACGACAGGGTGTCCACCGCGAACACGACGTAGGCGTTGGCGCGGTAGGCGGGGGTGCGCAGCATGCGCTCCAGCCGCTCGGGGTCGGCCCACAGGAAGGCGCGCGCGTTGAGGAGCGCGCACCAGTCCGCCGGCTCCAGCCCGCCCGTGAGGCATCGGCGCAGTGCACGCTCGCTCATCGGGTGCTGGTCGCGGATCGGGAAGCGCCCGTGCTCCGGGTGGTCGAGCCAGGTCGTCGCGGGGCGGAGCCGCCGCTCCAGCGCCTCCCTCGCCTCGCCGTCCAGGCCGTGGAGGTCGAGCGCGGCGGAGGTGGAGAGCAGCCCCCGGCGCAGGATCGACTCCGCCGCCTCCGGCTCGGCCATGTGGAACAGCCGCGGGCGCACCGCGGCCAGCTCGGCGGCGGAGGCCACCTCAGCCCGCCCGGCGCAGCACCAGGGTGCACCAGGCGTCGCGGCGCCAGCGGCGCTGCAGGGTGAAGCCGCGGTTCAGGTAGGCGGCGCGGACGAAGCGCTCCTGCGTCCGCAGGAGCCCCGAGAGGATGGCGCGGCCGCCGGGCGCCAGCGCCTCGCGGATGTCGGGCGCCAGGGTGACCAGCGGGCGCGCCAGGATGTTGGCGAAGACGAGGTCGTAGGGCCCGGCCTCGCGCACCGCCCGGGCGTGCAGCCCCGCGGCGTGCAGGAAGCGGGCGCGCACGTGGTTCACCGCCGTGTTCTCGCGGGCGATCCGCACGGAGACGGGATCGATGTCGGTGCCCAGCGCCGTGCGCGTCCCGGTCCGGGCGGCGGCGATGGCCAGGACGCCCGTGCCGCAGCCCACGTCCAGCACGCGGGGGAAGCCGCGGCGCTTCAGCAGCGCGTCGTAGGCCAGGAGGCACCCCACGGTGGTGCCGTGGTGGCCCGTGCCGAAGGCGGCGCCCGCCTCGATCCGCAGGTTCACCGTGTTGGCGGGGGTGCGCCCGCGGTCGTGCACGCCGTAGACGAAGAAGCGGCCGGCCCGCACGGGCGGCAGGCCGGAGAGCGCCATGGCGAGCCAGTCGGCGTCGGCCAGCACCTCCGTGGCCACGACCAGCCCGCCCGAGCCCGCCAGCGACGCCCGCAGCGCCTCCGCCTCGTTCGCCGAGGTGGGAAAGGCGTCGATGCGCCAAACGCCCGCATCCTCATCCTCCTCCAGGATGGAGTAGGTGGTCCCCTCCAGCGACGGGTCGGCGTCCAGCGAGTCGGCGGCGGCCTCCGCGGCGGCGCGCGGGCCTCGGGCGACGATCTGGACGGCGGGTTCGCTCATGCGGACGGGTTAGCGGAGGGGCGCGGTCCGGCACAACCGGCGGGCCTTGCCGCGTCGGGCGGAACAGGGTCCAAGGACAGGTGATGATCCCTCATAAGACATTCGCCGCCGCAGGCCTCCTGGCGGCCGTCCTCATGGCCGCGGCGCCCGGCGCCGCGGCGCCGGCCCCGCCGCCCGCACCCGCGGCGGCGTCGTCGGCGCTGCGCTCCGAAGCGGCGTCTTCGTCGGCGCTGCGCTCCGAAGCGGCGTCTTCGTCGGCGCTGCGCTCCGACCAGGCCGACGCGCTCCTGAAGATGCTGGCCGACGCGCCCAGCCACGGTTTCGCCGCCGACGAGTTCCCGACCGACGACCTGCGCGCGGGCGTGCGTTCCGGCGACGCCTCCACGCTCGGGCGCCTGCGCAGCCGCGCGGTCGCCTACGCCCGGGCCCAGCACGGCGGGCGGCTGCGCCCCGACGAGTACGACCACATGTGGGGCATGCGTCCGCAGCCCTACGACGCCGCCGCCGACCTGGACCAGGCGGTCCGCTCCGACCGGGTCGTCGCCTGGATCGCCTCGCAGCCGCCGCCTTTCGCCCGCTACCGCGTGCTGCGCGACGGCCTGGCCGTCTACGTGAAGCTGGCGGCCCAGGGCGGCTGGAAGCCGGTGCCCGCGGGGCCGGAGCTGACCATGGGCGAGACCGGCCCGCGCGTCCGCGCGCTCCGCGCCCGCCTGGGGTTCGAGGACGGGCTCCTGGCCAAGACGCCGCTGGACGCACCGTTCGACGAGGGGCTGAAGGCCTCCCTCGCGCACTTCCAGGACCGGCACGGCCTCCTCAACGACGGGGTGACGGGTGCGCGGACGATCGCGGCGCTCAACGTCTCGCCCCGCACGCGCGCCGAGCAGATCCGCGCCAACATGGAGCGCTGGCGCTGGCTGCCGCGCGACTGGCCGGTGGACCGGCTGGAGGTGAACATCGCCGCCGCCACCCTGGACGCCTTCCAGGACGGCAAGCCGGTGGACCACATGCTGGCCGCCTCCGGCCGGCCCACCGACCAGACGCCCATGCTGACCTCCACGATCCGCTCCATCGTGCTGAACCCGCCCTGGCACGTGCCCAACTCCATCGCCGACAAGGAGCTCCTGCCCAAGGGCCGCGCCTACCTCGTCAGCCACGGGTTCACGATCCTGCCGCCGGGCCAGGGGGTGAAGCTGATCCAGAAGGCCGGGCCCACCGCCGCGCTCGGCCAGGTGAAGTTCGACTTCCCCAACACCTACGGCGTCTACCTGCACGACACGCCGTCGCGCGCCGCGTTCGGCCACGCCAGCCGTTCGGTCAGCCACGGCTGCGTGCGGCTGCAGCGGCCCTTCGCCCTGGCCAAGCGGCTCCTCGCCTCCAACCCCGACTGGCCGGCGGACAAGGTGGACGAGGTCTTGGCCTCGCAGGAGACCACCCGCGCCCCGCTCGCCACGCCCATGGCGGTGATGCTGATGTACTGGACCGCCTTTCCCGACGGCGCCCAGCTGGCCTTCCGCGACGACGTCTACGGCTGGGACGCCAAGCTGGTGGGACTTCTCGCCGCAGATCGTCCGGCCTAGGTTGAATCATTAACTCCCGCTGACCATCCTCGGGTGGTCGCCACAGTGTGCGTCGGTCGGGGACCCCCTGACCGCCCGGAGACGTCGGGTCGTGGGGGTTGCAGTGCTCATGCTTTCATCCAGGCGTCGTCTGATCACGGGAGGCCTCTCCGCCGCCGTATCGACCACCCTCGTCCCCGAAGCCCTCGCCCGCGCCCGGTCGCATCACGGGGCCGCCCGGCACGCGGCCCGCTCCGTCCACCTCGCGCACGCCGCCTCGCGCCACGGGGGCTCCGCGCTGCGGTCCTCGCTCCCCGCCCACGGCCCCGTCCCCTACTCCGGCCTCGCCGCCAACCCGGTCTCCGTGGCGCTGGGGCAGGGCCCCCGCTTCGCCCACATCCACAACCTGCACACCGGCGACGCGCTGCGCACCGTCTACTTCGAGAACGGCCGCTACCTCCCGGACGCCATGGACGAGTTGATGAAGGCGCTGCGCGACTGGCGCTCGGGCGAGGAGCACCTGATGGACCCGCGCCTCTTCGACGTGATGCACGCGCTGCGCGGCCGGCTGGAGACCAGCCAGCCGTTCCAGATCGTCTCCGGCTACCGCTCCAAGGCCACCAACGACATGATGCACGAGCGCTCGGCGGGCGTGGCCAAGAACAGCCAGCATACGGAGGGCAAGGCCTCCGACGTGCGGATGGAGGGCGTCGACCTCCGCCGCATCCGGGCCGCCGCGCTGGACCTCGGCGCGGGCGGGGTCGGCTACTATCCCGCCTCCAACTTCGTGCACGTGGACGTGGGCCCCGTGCGCCAGTGGCAGGGCGTCTGAGGACGGGAGACCTCCGCGCCGACGACGCCTCCGGCGACGCCGGTGCGCAAGGCGAAGGCTTCATCCCCGCCGCGCCAGCCCCCGATGATCAAGAGGCGGCCGAACAGGACGCCGCCGACTGGCCGCTGAAGGGGTGGGTCGACGACATGCGCCCGGCGCTGGCGCAGGCCCGGGGCGCCGGTCGGCCGTGCGCACTGGCCACCATCTGCGCCACCGGGGGCTCGGCGCCCCGCCCCGTCGGCGCACAGATGCTGGTCGGCGACGAGGTGGTGGGGCACCTGTCCGGCGGCTGCATCGAGGGGGACGTGGCCGTGCACGCCCGCGCCTGCCTGGCGGACGGAGAGCCGCGGCGGCTCGTCTACGGCCAGGGCAGCCCCTGGCGCGACATCCGGCTGGCCTGCGGCGGGCGGCTGGACGTCCTGGTGGAGCGCATCCCGCCGGACGACGACGCCGTCGGGAGCCTCCTGCGCCTCGCCGACGCGCGCCGGCCGGCCGTGCTCGCCAGCGACGGGACCGCACGACGCGTGGCCGCGGACGGCCCCCCGACGGAGCCCTCCAGCCCGGACTACGTCGTCGCCTATGCTCCGGCGACGCGGCTGATCGTGGTCGGCCGCGACCCCACCGCCCTGGCCATGTGCGCCGCCGGGCTGCAGGTCGGCTTCGAGGTGACGCTGGTCACGCCGCACGGTCCGCCCTCGCCACCGCCGCTGGAGGGCCTGCGCTACCTCCGGTCGTCCCCCGCCGAGGCCCTGTCCGCGCTCGGGCCCGACCGGTGGACCGCCGTTGCGGTGGCCACCCACGACGCCGACTGGGACGAGGAGGCGTTGGCGGCCGCCCTCCCCTCCGCGGCGGCCTATGTGGGCGCGCTCGGCGCGCGCTCGCGGCTGGACGACCGGCGCGCCCGCCTCCGGGCCATGGGGCTGGCGGCGGGCGCGCTGGACCGGCTGCACGCGCCGATCGGCCGTCCGGGATATGGTAAGGCGCCGTGGGCGATCGCCGTCTCCACGGTGTCGGAGGTCCTGCAGGTCATGGCCCAGGCGGGCGACGGCGCGAGGGGCGGCTGAGCGTTTCGGACGGCGGGAGCCGGAGAGGCGCTGCGGCGTTCACATCCGTGAATCACCGGGGTTCAGGATGCGGGGCGAGCCATGAACTTCACCATCAACGGCGGCGCGGTGGAGGCCGATGTCGACGTGCGGACCTCGCTCCTCGACCTCCTGCGCGACCACCTGCACCTGACGGGCACCAAGAAGGGCTGCAACCAGGGGGCCTGCGGAGCGTGCACGGTGCTGGTCGACGGCGAGCGCATCAACAGCTGCCTGGCGCTGGCGGTGCAGCACCAGGGCCGCGAGATCACCACCATCGAGGGGCTGGGCCGGGCTGAGGCCATGCACCCGCTGCAATACGCCTTCATGGAGCACGACGGCTTCCAGTGCGGCTACTGCACCCCCGGCCAGATCTGCTCGGCGGTGGCCATGGCCGCGGAGCTGGAGCGCGGCGTGCCGAGCCACGTCACCGCCGACCTGCGCGCCGCCACCATCGAGATGACGACTGACGAGGTGCGCGAGCGGATGAGCGGCAACCTGTGCCGCTGCGGCGCCTACAACGGCATCGTGGACGCCATCCGCGAGACCTACGGCGACGCCGCCGCCGCCCCCGCGCCCCCCGCCACCGTGCGCGAGGCCGCCTGATGACGCCCTTCCTCTACGAGCGCGCCGCCGACCCGCAGGCCGCCCTGGCCATGGGGGCCCGCGCGGGCGCCCGCTACCTCGGCGGCGGCACCAACCTCGTCGACCTCATGCGCGAGACGATCGAGACGCCGCAGGTGCTGGTGGACGTCACCGCCCTGTCCCGCGGGATCGAGGACACGGCGGACGGGGGGCTGCGCATCGGCGCGGGCGTGACGAACACCGCGGCCGCCGCCGACCGGCGCGTGCGCGAACGCCACCCGCTGCTGGCCCAGGCCATCCTGGCGGGCGCCTCCGCCCAGATCCGCAACGTGGCCACCGTGGGCGGCAACCTGCTGCAGAGGACCCGCTGCGGCTACTTCTACGACGACGCCGCCCGCTGCAACAAACGCGCGCCGGGGGCCGGCTGCGACGCGGTGGAGGGCTTCAACCGCATCCACGCCGTGCTGGGCGCCTCCGCCGCCTGCGTGGCCACCCACCCGTCGGACATGTGCGTGGCGCTGGCGGCGCTGGACGCGGTGGTGACCGTGCAGGGCGCGGGCGGCGCGCGAGAGGTCCCGCTGGTCGACCTGCACCGCCTGCCCGGTGAGACGCCGCAGGTCGAAACGGAGCTTCGGCCCGGCGAGCTGATCATCGCGGTGACCCTGCCGCGCAACCGCTTCGCCGGCCGCTCCAGCTACCGCAAGGTGCGCGACCGGGCCTCCTACGCCTTCGCGCTGGTGTCGGTGGCGGCGGGGCTGGAGCTCGCGCCGGACGGGACGGTGGCGGACGTTCGCCTGGCGCTGGGCGGCGTCGCGCACAAGCCCTGGCGCGCCCGCAAGGCGGAGGACGCCCTGCGCGGGCTTCCCGCCACCGTCGACAACTTCCGCCACGCCGCGGAGGTGGAGATGGCCGACGCCCGCCCGCTCCGCGACAACGCCTTCAAGATCGAGCTGGCCCGGCGCGTGATCGCAGACACGCTCGCCAAGCTGACGCAGGATGGGGAGATCGCGCGATGAGCCTCGTGAAGGACGCCGTGCAGGCCGTCACCAAGAAGGCGGTGGCGCTGGCCCCCGACAGCTGGCTGCCGGGCGGCCGTCCCGACCCGCTGATCCGCCACAAGCACGGCCTGATCGGCGCGCCCGTGTCGCGCATCGACGGGCCGCTGAAGGTGGCGGGCCAGGCGCGCTTCGCCGCCGAGTTCCCCTTGGAGGGGCTGACCTACGCCGCGCTCCACCATTCCACCATCGCCAAGGGTCGGATCACGGCGATCGACACGCGGGCTGCAGAGGCCGCTCCCGGCGTCGTGCTGGTGATGACGCACGAGACCGCGCCGCGGCTGAAGCCGACGCCCGCCTTCATGACCGCGCCCAAGGCGGCGGGTGGCGACGACGTGCCCGTGATGCAGGACGACCGCATCCACTGGAACGGCCAGCCGGTGGCGCTGGTGCTGGCGGAGACGCAGGAGGAGGCCGACCACGCGCAGTCGCTGATCCGCGTCACCTACGCGGACGAGGGCGGGGTGACCTCGCTCGCCCAGGCCAAGGCCAACGGCTCGGAGCCCGGCGTCTTTCAGGGCGAGCCGCTGAAGCTGGAGGTGAAGGACGCCGAGGCCATGCTGGCCGCCGCGCCGTTCAAGGTCGACGCGCGCTACACCACGCCCCGTCACAACCACAACCCCATCGAGCTCCACGCCGTCACGCTGGCCTGGACGGGCGACGAGCTGCGCGTGCACGACGCCTCGCAGCTGGTGGACTTCTGCGCCTGGACGCTGGCGCAGGTGTTCGGCGTGAAGGAGGAGCAGGTGCACGTCACCTCGCCCTTCGTGGGCGGCGGTTTCGGCAGCAAGACGATGTGGCACCACCACATCCTGGCCGCGTCGGCCGCGCGCGTCGCCAGGCGGCCGGTGCGCATGGCGCTCTCGCGCGAGGGCGTCTACCGCATCGTGGGCGGACGGGCGCTCACCGAGCAGCGCGTGGCCATCGGCGCGCAGGCGGACGGGCGCTTCGACGCGCTGATCCACACGGGCGTCACGCCCATGACGCCGCACAACGCCATGCCCGAGGCCTTCATCACCTCCGCCATGGCCTCCTACGCTTCCGAGAGCTTCCTCCTGGACGTGGAGACCGTGAAGATGAACTCGGTCGCCAACACCTTCATGCGCGCGCCGGGCGAGGCGGTGGGCAGCTTCGGCCTGGAGTGCGCCGTCGACGAGCTGGCCACGGCCCTCGGCATGGACCCCATCGACCTGCGCGTGCGCAACGAGCCGGAGAAGGATCCCGTCAAGGATCTGCCCTTCTCGTCGCGACACGCGGTGCAGGCGTGGCGCGACGGCGCGGACCATTTCGGCTGGAGCAAGCGCAGCGCCACGCCGGGCGGACGCCGCGAGGGCGACTGGCGGATCGGGCTGGGCTGCGCGGCGGCCACCTACCCCTACAACCGCATGCCCGGCGGGGCGGCGCGCATCACCCTCACGCGCGAGGGCGTGGCCACCGTGGCCATCGCCGCGCACGAGATGGGCATGGGCACCGCCACCGCGCAGAGCCAGGTGGCCGCCGAGCGGCTTGGGCTGGGGATGGAGCAGGTGCGCTTCGAGTACGGCGACAACACCCTGCCGGGCGTGGTGCTGGCGGGCGGCTCCCAGCAGACGGCCTCCATCGGCGCGGGCGTGATCGCCGCGCACAGGAAGCTCGTGGCCGAACTGCTCAAGCTCGCGGGCAACGACTCGCCCCTGGCCGGGCTCCACCCTGACGAGGTGGGCGGGCTCGACGGCGGCCTGTGCAAGCTGGATGAGCCCGAGCGGCGCGAGTCCTACGCCTCGATCCTCGGCCGCGCGCAGAAGGACGAGGTGTCCGCCGAGGCGGAGGCCGCGCCGCCGCTGGAGTCGGAGCACTGGTCCATGCACAGCCACGGGGCGATGTTCTGCGAGGCGCGCGTGAACGCCGTCACCGGCGAGATCCGCATCAGCCGCTTCCTGGGCTCGTTCGACTGCGGGACGATCCTGAACGCCAAGACGGCCACCAGCCAGTTCCGCGGCGGCATCATCATGGGCCTGGGCCTGGCGCTGATGGAGGAGACGCAGTTCGACGAGCGGACGGGGCGGATCATGAACCCCTCCCTGGCCGAGTACCACCTCCCCGTGCACATGGACGTGCCGCAGATCGACGTGATCTGGGTCGATGAGCCCGACCCCCGGGCCCCCATGGGCGCCCGCGGCATCGGCGAGATCGGCATCACCGGCGTGGGCGCGGCGGTGGCCAACGCCGTGTTCAACGCCACGGGCAAGCGCGTCCGAGACCTCCCGATCACCCTCGACAAGCTGCTGTGACGGCGGGCGCGCTCACCGCCGTCCCGCGGCGGGAGAGGTGCGGGCGGCGTACCCGCCGCCGGCGTCGAGCCTGAGGATCAGGCGCTCGCCGCGGGACACGGCGCGCACCCCGTGGTGGGTCAGCCGCCGGTCCCCCGCGTCGGCGTAGCTTTCGAGGCGGTGGGCGCCCGGGCCCAACATGTCCAGCCGCACGGCGAGGGTGTGGGGCCGCGAGTCGCCGACGGCGCCGATCCACCAGTCCGCGCCCCGGCGGCGCGCGATGACGACGTACCGCCCCACCTCGCCCGCGAGCACCCGCGTCTCGTCCCACACCGCCGGCGTCGCAGCGAGGAAGCCGAACTCCCGCGCGTGCGCATACCTCACCGGACTGTCGGCCGTCATGGGCGCGCCGTTCTCCTCCACGATGTAGGTGGCGAGCGAGCGGGCGCGGGTGCCGATCACGCTCGGCGCCGTCTGGCGGTTCACCAGCCGACCGGGCGCGGCGTAGTCGAAGCCGCCCTCGTGGATGTCCATGGGTCCGGCCAGCATCCGCACGAAGGGCGTCGTGGCCTCGTGCTCGGCGGTGCTGCCGGGATTGTCGGGGAACTTGTCGTACTCGGTCCCGCGCACCGCCTCGTAGCTGACGATGTTGGGCCAGGTGCGGCCGACGCCCGTGGGCTTGTAGGCCCCGTGGTAGACGACGGTGAGGTGGTGGTCGGCGGCCTTGCGGGCCACCTCGTCGTAGAAGGCGACCATCTCCTGGTCGTCGCGGTTCATGAAGTCGACCATGAGCCCGGCGACGCCCCACCGCTCCCATGTCGCCAGCGCCGCGTCGAGCTGCGCCTTCAGTGGCGCCCAGTGGCACCACAGCCTGACGCCCACCCCGCGCTCTCGGGCGTGGGCGAGGAGCGCCGGCATGTCGAGGCGCGGGCCCGCGTGCGTCAGGTCCTGCGGCGTGCCGTCCGGGCCGATGGGGCCGCCGTACCACGCCTCGTCCTTGTACCCGTCCAGCGTGTGGTAGGGGATGCCGTGGTCGGCGTCGAAATCGACATAGGCCTCCATGGTCGCGGTGTTCAGCCCCGGCGTGAAGGCGGCGCCCGGCCACCAGTAGTCGTTCCACCACGGGAAGCTGGTCTTGCCCGGCTTCACCCACGACCAGTCGCGCCCGTCCGCAGGCGGGTTGAGGAGCGTCACGAGGTCGGACTCGATGAGCCGCCCGGGCCTGTCGCCCAGCATCACCACGCGCCAGGGCGACAGGTGCTCGCCCGCAGCGCCGACCACCGCGGCCCCGGGCCGGTCCAGCCGGGGCGACAGGCGCGAGCCGAAGCCCGCCTCCCCGTCTGTGCGCACGAGGTAGAGCCCCGCCCAGTCGTGCAGCGCGGCCTCCGTGACGCCGACGTAGGCTCCGCCCCGGCGGAACAGGAGCGGCAGGGTGACGAGGCGGCCGGGCTCGGCCACCCGGGCGGGCGGGCCCTCCCGGTAGTACGTCTCGTAGGACGAGCGGAAGCCGTCCTTGTCCGCCATGGTGGCCCACAGGCGCGCGGTGTCGGGCACGCCGAACCCGGCGGTCTCGTCGGCGAGGGTGAAGGCGCCGTCTGTGCGGAAGCGCCAACGGTAGGCGACGCCGTCGTCATAGGCGCGCATGACCAGTTCCAGGGGCCGCGGCCCTCCCTCCAGCCGGACCACCGCCTCGGCGTAGCGGTCCCGCGCTCGGCTCGCCTTGCCGACCAGGCCCGTGACCACGCCGTCGTGGGCTGACCGCCGGACGGAGGCCACCCGCAGCACGGGGGCGCGCTCGTCCTTGAACCGCAGGGCGATGGGCGCGGGGTCGAGCATCGGCCGCCCGCGCCAGCTCACCGACCAGCGGGGCGCGCCGTCGGCGCCGATGGTCATCGTGGCCGCCGCCCGGCCGCCGGGCGAGGCGAGGCGCACGTCCGCCGCCGCGGCGGACGAGGCGAGGGTTCCCAGGCCCGGCCCCAAGCTCGACCAGACCACGGCCAGCACCGCGGTGAGGCCCCATCTGCGGAGCGCCGGGGTCGCGTCCGAGCCGATCATCCGCGGGGCCTCCGGCGTGTCCGCCTGCGACAGGCGGCGGCCAAGCGCGCGCGTCGCCGTCGCAAGGACGGGCGTTTTGGCGGTGAGAGAGGGATTCGAACCCTCGTTAGGCTTTCACCTAAACACGCTTTCCAAGCGTGCGCGATCGACCACTCCGCCACCTCACCTCGACCGATCCGCGGGCCTGGCGGGGCCTGCGGCGGGAGGCGGTTTCTAGCCAAGCGGCCCCGCCGCCGCAACCCTGCCGCCGCGGCTCAGATATGGATGGCGTGGCCCAACGCCCGCTGGGCGGCCTCGTGGAAGCCTTCGGTGAGCGTGGGGTGCACGTGGATCGTCCCCGCCACGTCCTCCAGCGTCGCGCCCATCTCGAGCGCGGTGGCGAACTCGCCCGACATCTCGCTGACGTGGGCGCCTACGGCCTGGACGCCCAGCACGCGGTGATCGTCGCGCCGCGCCAGCACCCGCACGAAGCCGCCGTCGTCGCCGGCCTCCATGCTGAGCGCGCGGCCGTTGGCCTGGAAGGGGAAGACGGCGGTCATCACCTCCGGTCCGTCCGCTCCCGGCTCGCCCGGGAGCAGGCCCGCGGAGACGATCTCGGGCTCGGTGAAGCACACGGCGGCCACGGTCACGGGGGCGAAGCGGCGGCGGTGGCCGGCCAGGATCTCCGCCACCATCTCGCCCTGGGCCGACGCCTTGTGCGCCAGCATGGGCTCGCCCACGAGGTCGCCGATGGCGTGGACGCCGCGCACGCTGGTGGCGCACTGGTCGTCCACGCGCACGAAGCGGCCGTCCATGGCCACGCCGGTGTGCTCCAGGCCCCAGCCCTCCGTCGCGGGGCGGCGGCCGACGGTGACGAGCACCTTGTCGGCGGGCAGGCGGATCGTCTCGCCGCCGGCGGCCTGCACCACCAGAGCGCCGTCCTCGAACGCCTGCGCCTTCGCGCCCATGTGCATCGTGACGCCGTTCTTCTCCAGCCAGCGGCGCACGGGCGCGGTGAGGTCGGCGTCGTAGAGCGGCAGGAGGCGCTCCTGCGCCTCCACCACGGTCACCTCGCAGCCGAACTTCCTGAAGGCGATGCCGAGCTCCAGCCCGATGTAGCCCGCGCCGACCACCACGAGGCGCCGCGGCAGCTCGGGGAGCGCCAGCGCCTCGGTGGAGCTGATCACGTCGCCGCCGAAGGGTATGTGCGGCAGCGCCACCGGAAGCGAGCCGGCGGCCAGGATCACGTTCTCCGCGCGGATCAGCGTGTCGCCCCCCTCGCCCGAGACGCGCAGCGTCTTGGCGTCCTCGAACACGCCCCAGCCGTTCACCACGCGCACCTTGGCCCGGCGCAGGAGGTTGGTGACGCCGGAGTTCAGCTTGTCGACCACCGTCTCCTTCCAGGCGACGGTCTCGCCCATGTCGACGGTGGGGGCGGCGGCCAGCTTCACCCCGTGACGCCCGCCCGCGACGCTGGCGCGCCGCATGGCGTCCACCTCGCCCGCCACGTGGATCATGGCCTTGGACGGGATGCAGCCGCGGATCAGGCAGGTCCCGCCCAGCCGCTCCCCTTCCACCAGCACGGTGTCGAGCCCGAGCTGCCCCGCGCGGATGGCCGCCACGTAGCCGCCCGGACCACCGCCGACGACGAGGACTTTGGGGGTGAGTTGATCAGGCATCTGAGTTCTCAGTGGAGACAAGTCTGGGTTCCCGCATCCGCGGGAAGGAGCGGGCGTGTGGGCGTGACGAGTTCAAGTCCGCTCATCCCCGCGCAGGCGGGAATCCAGGTTTGCGACGATGGATATCGCCGCCGAGGCTGAAACAAGTCTGGATCCCCGCATGCGCGGGAATGAGCGGGTGGAGAGGTTCACGGCATGAACAGCGTCGCCGGGTGCTCCAGCGCCGCTTTCAGCTTCTGGATCATCTCGGCGGCGTCCCAGCCGTCGACCACGCGGTGGTCGAAGGAGGAGCTGACGTTCATCATCTTGCGGACCACGATCGCGCCGCCCCGCACCACGGGGCGCTCGATGATCTTGTTGGGGCCGACGATGGCCGTCTCGGGGTGGTTGATAACCGGGGTGTGGGTGACGCCGCCCAGCGGGCCGAGGCTGGTCAGCGTGAGGGTGGAGCCGGAGAGCTCCTCCTTCTTGGCCGTGCCGTCGCGGGTGGCGGCGGCCAGGCGCGCGATCTCGGTGGCGAGGCGCCACACGTCCAGGCTCTCGGCGTGACGGATGACGGGCACGATCAGGCCGTTCGGCGTTTGGGTGGCCACGCCCAGGTGCACGGGGCGCGACCGGTGCAGCACGCCGGCCTCGTCGTCGAAGCGGGCGTTGATGTTGGGGTAGCCCGGCAGCACCTTGCACAGCCCGACCACCAGGAAAGGCAGCAGGGTGAGCTTCGGCTGCGCCTTGCCCTTGGTCGCGTTCAGGTGGGCGCGGAGCTCCTCCAGCTCGGTGACGTCCACCTCCTCCGCGTACATGAAGTGGGGGATGCGCCGCTTGGACTCCTGCAT
Organism: uncultured Caulobacteraceae bacterium; assembly: GCA_964237305.1. Classification (GTDB taxonomy): domain Bacteria; phylum Pseudomonadota; class Alphaproteobacteria; order Caulobacterales; family Caulobacteraceae; genus JASLDZ01. Next base: position 375 of record CAXSHO010000065.1, on the reverse strand, counting down.
CTGCTGCGCGATGCGGCGGCGCAGGCCGATGATCTTCAGGTCGTCCACGCCCTCGCGGGCGGCGGGGCCGGAGGACGGGGCGGCGGCGGGCGCGGGCGCGTGGTCGCGCTGCATGTACGCATCGAGGTCGACATGGCTGACGCGGCCGGCGGGGCCCGTGCCCGGCACGTACTGCAGTTGGACGCCGAGTTCGTGCGCGCGGGCGCGGACCGCAGGGCTTGCGAGCGGCTTGGCGCCGGGCGCGCGGGTGGCGAAGGCGGGCTGCGACGCGGCGAAGCCGCCGCCGCCGGGGGCGCGCTGGTGGGCCTCGGGCGTGGCGGAACCCCCACCACCCCGCTTCGCGCGGTCCCCCTCCCCCGCAAGCGGGGGAGGACT
>CAXSHO010000064.1:13454-17283 GCA_964237305.1 uncultured Caulobacteraceae bacterium | reverse complement strand
CCGGAGGTCACCACCGTGAAGTCGTCGATCCAGCGGACGCCCGGCTCGGCCAGCAGCCTGTGGAGCTTGTCGGCCAGGGCCGTGGAGTCCACCGGCTTGGTGACATAGCCCGTGGCGCCCAGGCGGCGGGCCCGCTCGAGGAACCAGCCGTCGTCCTCGCTCGTCAGCATCACCACGCGGATCCGGTCGGCGAGCTCCATGGCGCGCAGGTGCGCCAGGAGGCCGAGGCCGTCGCCGTCGGGCATCCTCACGTCCAGGAGCAGGATGTCTGGCGCCTCTGCCTCGATGTGGCCCAGCGCCTCGGCGGCGCCGCCCACCGACGTGGCGTCGAAGCCGGCGCGGCGCAGGTCCGCGCCCACCAGCGACCCGATCACGGGGTCGTCGTCGCAGATCAAAACGCGGGCCGTCATGGCGCGTCGTCCCCAGATCATCCCCAGACGGTCCACTGTCCCGCCCGCAGGGTTAAGCCGCCGTTACGCCGCGGCTGCGGCGGGTTCGTCCAAGCCGCGCCTGCGGACTGCGCCGAGCGCCGCCTTCAGCGCCGCGGCGTCGAAGGGCTTGCCGAGGTGGTCGTCCATGCCGGCGGCGCGGCAGCGGGCGATCTCGGCGTCGAGCATGTTGGCCGTCAGCGCCACGATGGGGACGCCGGCGTTGGGCCCGCCCTCCCCGCGGATGCGGCGGGTCGCCGCCAGCCCGTCGAGCTTGGGCATCTGCATGTCCATCAGGATCACGTCGAAGGGCCTGGCCGCGGCCAGCTCCACCGCCTCCAAGCCGTCCCGGGCGGTGGTGAGCCGCACGCCCGCCGGCTCCAGGAACAGGCGCACCAGCTCGCGGTTCATCTCCACGTCTTCTGCGAGGAGCACGTCCAGACCCTCCAGCGGGCGGGGCGCGGCGGGGCCGGGCGGCTGCGCGGCGGGGAGGGCGGCGGGGGCGGGCGTGGCGGCCGGCAGGTCGAGACGCACGGTGAAGACGGAGCCCGCCCCCTCCGCGCTCTCCACGTCGATGCGGCCGCCCATGGCGTCCACCAGGCCCTGCACGATGGCGAGCCCCAGCCCGGTGCCGCCGAAGCGGCGGGTGATGGAGCCGTCCGCCTGCTCGAAGCGGCGGAAGACGCGCTCCAGCCGGTCGGCGCGAATGCCCAGCCCGGTGTCGCTGACGCTGAAGCGGCAGCTCCACACATCCTCCGAGCGCACCGCGCGCAGGCTCAGCCCCACAAGCCCCCGGTCGGTGAACTTCACCGCGTTGCCGAGGAGGTTCATCAGCACCTGGCCGAGCCGCACCGCGTCTCCCATCACGTGCACGGGCTCGCGCGGCAGGTCGAGGTCGAGCGCCAGGCGTTTGGCGCCCGCCGCCGGGCGCAGGAGGTCCAGGGTGCTCCGCAGGAGGTCCGCGAGCTCCAGCGGCCTCTGCTCCAGCTCCACCGCCCCCGCCTCGACCTTGGACAGCTCCAGGACGTCGTTGACGAGCGCCAGGAGGTTGGCCCCGGCCCCCCCGATCAGCTCCGCGTAGCGCCGTCCCGCCGGCGAGGTCTCGCCTTCCCGGCGCAGGAGCTCGGCGTAGCCCAGGATGCCGCCCAGGGGGGTGCGCAGCTCGTGGCTCATGTTGGCCAGGAAGTCCGACTTGGCGCGGCTGGCGTCCTCCGCGGCCGTGCGCGCCTCGCGCAGCTGCTCCTCCATGGTGCGGCGCGCGGTGATGTCGCGCACCACGTCCACGGTGCCGAGCGGCGCGCCCGCCTCGTCGAACACCACGCGCGGGTTGGCCTGCAGCCAGATGACCTGCCCGTCCTTGCGCCGGAAGCGGTACTCGATGGGGACCCCCGCCGCCTTGTCGGAGGCGACGATCGCGCGGAAGTTGGCGGCGACCTCCGGGTAGTCGCGCGGATCGATGTGGGCGGCGAGGTGCGTGTGCAGCAGCTCCTCGGCGGTGTAGCCGGTGATCTCGAAGATGGCGGGCGACAGGTAGGTCAGCTCCCCGCGCATGTTCATGGAGCCGATGGCGTCGGACGCCTCATCGGCCAGGGTCCGGTAGTGCGCCTCGCTGCGGTTCGCGGCGGCCTCGGCGCGCCGGGCGGCCTCCATGCCCTCCACCGCCGCGCGCCGGCTGGCCTTCTGGCGCGCCTGCAGGGCGGCCACGGGCAGGCTGGAGAACAGCGCCACCGTCAGGAACAGCTGCAGCAGCGCGGCCTTCTCCACCCCGTCGCCGCGGCTGAGCGCCACCGGGCCGTAGCCGAGCGCGGTCAGGGGCACGGCGATCAGCCCCGTCATGAGCACGGCGGCCGCCGCCGCCGCGACTCCCAGCTCCAGGCTGACCAGGAGCAGCGCCGGCGGGATCAGGAAGAGGATGGGGAAGCGCGTCTGGGCGAACACCAGCCAGGCGCAGCCGGGGCCGACGGCGAAGATCAGGAGCGCCCGCAGGGAGAGCGGCGGCGCGTCGGCCTTGCCCAGCGAGAGCAGGCAGATGGAGCCGAGCAGGAGGCTCAGCGGATGGCCCATGCCCCAGGTGCGCACCCCCGCCGCCACCGGGTCGCCCAGCAAGAGGTGCAGCGCCACGGCCTGGACCACCGACATGGCGAGGGTGACCGCCAGCCCCCAGCCGATCAGCTCGGCGACGTGGCGCCGCTCCTCCAGGCGGTATTCGCGGCCGAGCCTCCATCGCAGGAGCGCCGCGACGCCCAGGTACTCGGCCGCGTTGCAGGCGGCGAACGGCAGCGGCGTGGGAAGCAGGTTGCCGCCCCACACGCTCGCGACGACGTTGGCCGTCAGGCAGGCGGCGACCAGCCCGGGCCAGCGCCGGGTGTCGGTGCGCAGCAGCACGGCCAGGGCGACGGCGTTGGCGATCCAGATCGGCGCCACCCGGCCCGTGTCGCGCGGGATGGCCAGGCACAGCCGTGCGCAGGCGAGATAGACGAAGCCCAGAAGAACGGCGGCGACCAGCGGCCTCCGCACGACCGCGAGGACGGGGCGCAACGGCGCGGGCGGGGCGGCGAGCGGGGCTGAGCGCACCCGGCCATTCCTCCCGCATGTTCGTTAACAATCGGCCACCGGCCACGCTTCAGCTCTCGTCAACCACGCCTGTTCGCCTCCCGGTGACGCGGGTGGGGCATGTTGGCGGGAATGGGCCGCCGCGACCCCCGTGATCCGCTGGACGGACTGGGCCTCTACGCCGGGCCGCTCCCTCCGCTGTGGGAGGACCGGCGCGACCGCCCCCGCCTGTTCGTCACCCCCAACCTGGACCACTGGCGGCTCCTCCACCGCAGCCCCGCCCTGCGTCGAGCCTATCGCGCGGCGGACGTGCGCGTGAACGACAGCCGCTTCCTGAACAAGGCGTTGTGGCGCGGGCGGGCCCCGACCCTGCCGGGCTCGGACCTCGCCCTCCGGTGGCTGGCGGCGGCGGCCCCGGGGGCGCGGGTGCTGATCGTGGGGTGCCCGCCGGGGGTGGACGCCTTCGTGCGCGCACGCCGTCCCGACCTCCACGTCCACGGGGTGGAGCCGAGCCGCGGCTACGCGTTCAAGCGCGGGGAGCGGCGGGCCCTGGCCGCCCTCGCCGTCGAGCTGGCGCCGCACATCGTGTTCGTCTGCACGGGCGCGCCGCAGAGCGAGGTGGTGGCGCACCAGCTGCTGCGGGCGGTGGGGACGCCCTGCGACATCCTGTGCTGCGGCGCGGGTCTGCAGTTCGCCGCCGGGCTGAAGGCGCGATCGCCCGTCCTCCTTCAGCGGTGGGGCCTGGAGTGGGCCTGGCGGCTGGTGCGCGAGCCGCACACCCGCCGCCGCTACCTCCTGGACGCCGTTTTCCTCGCCACCCATGCGCTGCGGCTCCGCCGGCTGGTTGC
>CAXSHO010000064.1:9278-13444 GCA_964237305.1 uncultured Caulobacteraceae bacterium | reverse complement strand
GGGAAGAGGCGGCGGGGCGCCCGCCCCGTCCCTCGCCAGGAGCTGGAGCAGCCGGCGCGTGAAGGCCCGCGGGTCGCCCGCCTCTCCCGGCCGGGCCCGGGGCAGCGACGGCCCGATCACGCTCTCCGCGAAGGCGAGGAGCGTGACCAGCCGCAGGATCTCGCGCGCCCGCACGCCCGCGTCCGGCCCCGCGATCAGGCTCTCCACCACCGGCGCCACCTGGCCCACGGCCCGGGTCAGCTCGCCGTGGTCCACGCCGCCCCCGCCGCGCGAGAGGGCCGACCAGGCCGTGAGGACGCCCAGCCCGCCCTCGGCGTAGGCGTGGAACACCCGGTCCACCACGCTGCCCGACGCCGGCTCGCCGCGGCCGTGCGCCTCCAGCAGCGTGCGGACGGTGTCGGCGATCTCCGCCAGGAGGTCGGCCCGGAGCCGCGCCTGCAGCCCTTCCGCCGAGCCGAAATGGTGGATCAGGTTGGCGTGGCTCATGCCCATGGCCGCGCCGATCGCCTTGAGCGTGATCGCCTCCGGCCCGTCGGCCATGAGCAGGCGGCGCGCCACCTCCAGCGCCTGGGCGCGCACCGCCTCGGGGCGGCGGCGGGTCTTCGGGGCGGCGGCGGTGGGACGCATGCGGTGAGGCTAGCCGCCGCAGGCCGCACCACCAAGGTTTATTGACATCGAGGTAGATAAGGCGTCTGACCGAGGGCGGGAACCGAGGTCGGGAGGCTGTGATGGCGAAGTCGCGCGTGCTGGCGTCCGGAGCGGTCGCCGCGGTGGTGCTCGGGGCCTTCGCCCTGGCGGGGGTCGCGACCTCCGGCGGCGGGCGGGCGGCGGCGGCGGCGGACCCGGTGAACGGGCCCGTGACGGTCGACAACTTCCGCCTGGCCGACCAGGACCTGCAGGCGCAAGAACTCTACCGGCTGAAAGACAGCAAGGCCGTGGTGATCATCACCTACGGCGCGGGCTGCCCCATCACGCGCAACAACGCCAAGGCGTACGCCGACCTCAAGGCCGCCTACGCCGCCAAGGGGGTGGAGTTCCTGGCGCTCGACTCCAACCTCCAGGACAGGCGGGAGGACATCAAGGCCGAGCTCGCCGACTACAAGCTCGACATGCCGGTGATGATGGACACCAACCAGCTGGTGGGCGAGCAGCTGGGCGTGACGCGCACCGCGGAGGTGATCGTGCTCGATCCAAAGACGTGGAAGGTGGTGTTCCGCGGCCCGATCGACGACCGCGTCACTTACGAGCGGCAGAAGGCCGCCGCCACCGAACACTACGCCGCCGACGCGCTGGACTCGGTGCTGGCCGGCCAGCACGTGAAGACCGCGCACGTCGCGCCCGAAGGCTGCCTGATCAACTTCCCCCTGCGCGCCGAAAAGGTGGCGCTGGCCAAGATCAGCTACGCCCACGACGTCGCCCCCATCATCGGAGACAAGTGCGTCAGCTGCCACCAGCCGGGCGGCATCGGGCCCATGGCGCTGACCAGCTACGAGCAGGTGAAGGGCTTCTCGCCCATGATCCGCGAGGTGCTGCGCACCCGCCGCATGCCGCCCTACCACGCCGACCCCAGCGTCGGGCACTTCCTGGACGACAAGCGGCTCAGCCCCGACCAGATCAAGACAGTGGTGCACTGGATCGAGGCGGGCGCCCCGCGCGGCGACGGGCCGGACCCGCTGGCGGCCAAGCAATACGCCGTGGCCGAGTGGCCGCTGGGCAAGCCCGACCTGATCCTGGACGTGCCCGCCTACACCATCCCGGCCTCGGGCATCGTGGATTACCAGCGCCCCTTCATCGCCAACCCGCTGAAGGAACCGCACTGGATCAAGGCCTCCACCATCAAGGTGAACAACCGCCAGTCCGTCCACCACATCCTCACCGGGCTGCTGGCCGAGGTGCCGACGGAGGGCTACGCCAGCGAGACCAAGTGGGGCGTGTCGGTGGGCGGCTACGCCGTGGGTTCGGAGTCGCAGAAGAACCCGGTGAACGTGGGCGCCTACATGCCCGTGGGCGGCGCCATCGGCTTCCAGAACCACTACACGCCGTTCGGCAAGCAGGTGGAGGAGCGTTCGCAGATCGCGCTCTACTTCTACAAGAACGGCGAGGTGCCGAAGTACGTGATGCACAACGTGGCGATCGCCGACCTGTCCATCATGATCGGACCGGGGGAGGAGAGCCATCCGGAGACGGCCTACATCCAGTTCCCGCACGACGCGCTGCTGTTCGGCGCCTTCCCGCACTCGCACTACCGCGGCCGCTCGGCCGACGTCTGGATCCAGTACCCTGACGGCAAGAAGAAGCTTCTGTTGGCTATCCCCAAGTACGACTTCAACTGGCAGCGCGAGTACACGTTCGCCGAGCCTGTAAAGGTGCCGGCCGGGTCGCGGATCATCACCAACTACACTTACGACAACTCCAAGCGCAACGCGGCCAACCCGGACCCGAACCGCACCGTGCCGTGGGGCGACCAGTCGTTCGACGAGATGCTCTACACCGCGCTGCGCTACCGCTGGGTGGACGAGACCTCCGCCCGCATGAAGCCGGACTACGAGAAGGAGCTGGCCCAGGGCCGCCTCATGGGCATGTTCGACGACGACAAGAAGGGCTACGTCGTCAAGGCCGACCTGAAGGGCAGGGTGGGCGAGGGCATCAAGAACAGCTTCGCCCTCCTGGACGCCGACAAGGACGGCAGGCTGGACGCGAAGGAGCTGGCCGTGGCCATGGCGTACATGGACAGGAAGCGCCCCGCGCCGACCCGGACCGCCCAGGCCGCGCCGCCCACGGGGGCGGCCTCCCCGCACTGACGCGTCCACCCGCCGGTCGGCGGCGGCGCTCCGGCCGGGCTCAGGCGAGGCCCTCCACCCGGCCGCGGTCGTCGAGGTGGATGGCCGCCGCTCCCGGGATGCGGGGAAGGCCCGGCATGGTCATGACGTCCCCGCAGATCGCCACCACGAAGCCGGCGCCCGCCGCCAGGCGCACCTCCGTCACCGGCAGCACGTGGCCGCTCGGCGCGCCGAGGAGCGTGGGGTCGGCGGAGAAGGAGTAGGGCGTCTTGGCCACGCACACCGGCAGGGCCCCCCACCCGTCCGCCTCGAAACGCTGGAGGTCCTTGCGCGCCTTGGTCGTCAGGCTGATCCCCGCCGCGCGGTGGATGCGGGTGGCGATCGCCTCGATCTTCGCGGCGAGCGGAAGGTCCAACGGGTAGGCGGGCGAGAAGGCCGCCTCGCCCTGCGCCGCGTCGCAGGTCGCCGCCACCTCGCGCGCCAGGGCCTCGGCTCCGGCCGACCCGTCGGCCCAGTGCGTGCAGACGACCGCGCGCACGCCCGACCTCGCGCAGAAGCTCCGCACCGTCTCCAGCTCCTCCGGCGTGTCGCCGTCGAAGCGGTTGATCGCCACCACGGCGGGAACGCCGAAGCCGTCCACGTTCTCCAGGTGGCGCGCCAGGTTGGCGAGCCCCGCCTCCAGCGCCCGCGCGTCCGGCGAGGCCACGGCCTCCGGCCTCGCCCCACCCTGGTGCTTCAGCGCGCGCAAGGTGGCGACCACCACCACCGCGCTGGGGGCCAGGCCGGCGCTGCGGCACTTGATGTCGAAGAACTTCTCCGCCCCGAGATCGGCGCCGAACCCCGCCTCCGTGACGGCGAACTCCGCGAGCTTCAGCGCGGTGCGCGTGGCGATGACCGAGTTGCATCCGTGCGCGATGTTGGCGAACGGCCCGCCGTGCACGAGCACCGGGGCGCCCTCCAGGCTCTGCACGAGGTTGGGCTGGATCGCGTCGCGCAGCAGGGCGGCCATGGCGCCGTCGGCCTGGAGGTCGCCGGCGGTCACCGGCTCGCCCGACCGCCGCCGCGCCACCACGATGCGGGCGAGCCGCGCCTGCAGGTCGGCCAGGTCGTCGGCCAGGCAGAGCACGGCCATCACCTCCGAGGCCACGGTGATGTCGAACCCCGTCTCGCGCGGGGCGCCGTTCGCGCCGTCGCCCAGGCCCACCACCACCCGGCGCAGGGCGCGGTCGTTGACGTCCGCCACGCGCCGCCAGGTGATGCTGCGCACGTCGATGTCGAGCGCGTTGCCCCAGTAGACATGGTTGTCCAGGAGCGCCGCCAGGAGGTTGTGGGCGGCGGTGACGGCGTGGAAGTCGCCGGTGAAGTGCAGGTTGATGGCGTCCATGG
>CAXSHO010000064.1:4804-9268 GCA_964237305.1 uncultured Caulobacteraceae bacterium | reverse complement strand
GGGCGCGACCTGCGCCCGCCCGCCGCCGGTCGCGCCGCCCTTGCGGCCGAAGACGGGGCCCTGGGAGGGCTCGCGGAGCGCCACCACCGCGGTGCGGCCGATCCGGCGGAGGGCGTCGCCCAGCCCGATGGTGGTGGTGGTCTTCCCCTCGCCCGGCGGCGTCGGGTTGATCGCGGTGACGAGCACCAGGCGCCCGCTCGGCCGGCTCCGCAGGCCGTCCACGTAGTCGAGGTCGAGCTTGGCGAGGTGGCGGCCGTGCGGGAACACCGCGTCCGCCGGCGCGCCCATCGCCGCCGCCACCTCCAGGATGGGCCGCAGGACGACGGTGCGGGCGACCTCGATGTCTGTGGGCAAGCGGAGAACTCCCGGCCCCGCGTCGACCGGGGCGGCCGCGGGCCCGCCATTCCTAGCCCGGACATCACGCGGGCGCACCAGCCCGGGAGGCGCCGGCGTGCGGTCGGCTTGTCAAAGCCGGCGGAAGTTCCTAGGCCCGCAACGTCGCCGCCCGCCTCCGAGCGCCCGCGGCGAGTGCGAGGACGTCCTATGAACCCGATCATCGTGGGCTGGGGCCACACCCCCTTCGGGCGGCTCGACGGCGAGACGCTGGAGTCCATGATCCACACCGTCACGCGCGAGGCGCTGGCCGGGGCGGGCGTGGAGAGTTCGGAGGTGGACGGAATCTGGCTCGGCCACTTCAACTCCGGCCTGCTGCCCGACGCCTTCGCCTCCTCCATCGTGGTGGGGGCCGATCCCGGGCTGCGCTTCACCCCCGCCGTGCGGTGCGAGAACGCCTGCGCCTCGGGCTCGGCGGCCATCTACGGTGCGCTGGACGCGATCCGCGCCGGCCGGGTGAAGGTGGCGCTCGTGGTCGGAGCGGAGAAGATGAGCCATCTCGCCACGCCCGAGGTCGCCCGCGCGCTGGGCGGCGCCAGCTGCCAGAAGGAGGAGCGCGAGCTCACCTTCCCGGAGATCTTCGGCCGCTTCGCCAAGGCCTACGCCGCCAAGTACGGCGACCCCACCGAGGCCATGGCCCACATCGCGGTGAAGAACCACCACAACGCCATGCTCAATCCGCTGGCGCAGATGCACCGCGAGCTGGACCTGCAGTTCTGCCTGAACGTCTCCAACAAGAACCCGATGATCGCCGACCCTCTGAAGGTCAGCGACTGTTCGCTGATCTCGGACGGGGCCGCCGCGCTCGTGATCGTCTCCGACGAGCTGGTCGACCGCTTCCCCAAGGCGGTGCGCTTCCGGGCGGCGCAGCAGGTGAACGACCTCCTGCCCATGTCCGCCAAGGACACCACGCAGTTCGAGGGCCCTCGCCGCGCCATCGAGAAGGCCTACCGCGAGGCGGGGTCACGGTGGCCGATCTGGGCCTGGCCGAGGTGCACGACTGCTTCACCATCGCCGAGCTGCAGATGACGGAGGCGCTGGGCGTCGCCGCCCCCGGCCAGGGCCGCGAGGTGGTGATCGAGGGCCAGACCCGGCGCGACGGCCGCCTGCCGGTCAATGTCTCCGGCGGGCTGAAGGCCAAGGGCCACCCGGTGGGGGCCACGGGCGTGTCCATGCACGTGCTCGTCGCCCGACAGCTCCTGGGCGAGGCGGGCGAGATGCAGCTGCCCGATCCCCGGCTGGGCGCCTGCGTGAACATGGGGGGAGGGGCGGTGGCCACCTACGCCTCCATTCTCGAAGCGGTGAAGGCCTGACGGCGAGCCGGTCCGCCGCGCTCGCACGCGGGGCTCAGGCGGTGAGGGGTTCGGCCACGGGCTGGGTCTCGGCCGCGGCGGGGAACAGGGCGTTCACAGCGGCGCGCTGGGCGGCGGTCATGTGCAGGCCGAGCTTGGTGCGCCGCCACAGGACGTCGTCGCCCGTTCGCGCCCACTCCTCGCGCCGCAGGTGGTCGATCTCGCGCTCGGTGAGCCCCGCGCCGAAGTCGCGGCCGAGGTCGGCCCAGCCGCGCGCCCCCTCCAGGACCCGATCCAGGCGCGAGCCGTAGGCGCGGCACAGCCGGGTGAGGTGCGGCTCGCCCAGCCAGGGCCTGCGGCGCGCCGCCTCGGCGTGGAAGGCGTCGAAGCCGCCGGGAAGGTCGCCGCCAGGCAGGACGGCGTCTCGCGTCCACGGGCCGGACGGGACGGCGAGCGGCCCGGCCAAGAGGTCGAGCGCGTGCTCGCCCAGCTTGCGGAAGGTGGTGATCTTGCCGCCGTACACGGTGAGCGCGGGCGGCGCGCCGTCGGGGGCGTCAAGCTCCAGCTTGTAGTCGCGCGTCACCGCGGAGGCGCTGCCGCCGCCCCCTTTCTCGTCGTGGAGGGGGCGGGCGCCGGCATAGCTCCACACCACGTCCGCGGCGGTGACCGGTCGCCTGAAATAGCCGCCGAGCACCTCGCAAAGATAGGACACCTCCTCGGTCGAGGCGCGGACCGGCTGCGGCCCGCCCTCCAGCGGCACGTCGGTCGTGCCCACCAGGGTGAAGGCGTCCGCGTAGGGGATGGCGAACACCACCCGGCCGTCGGACTCCTGCAGGGTGTAGGCCTGGTCGCCCTCGTAGAGCCGCGGTACGACGATGTGGCTGCCCTTCACGAGCTTGACGGCGGCGTGTGCGTTGCGGCCGCACAGGCGCGCCACCGCGTCCACCCAGGGGCCGGCGGCGTTGACCAGGGCGCGGGCGCGCACCGTCTCGCCCCCGCCGTCGCCCGGCTGCAGCTCCGCCCGCCAGTGCGCGCCCTCCCGCCGGGCGGAAAGGAGGCGGGTGCGCGTCAGGACGCGCGCGCCGCGCTCGGCGGCGTCCACGGCGGTCAGCGCGACGAGGCGCGCGTCGTCGGTCCAGCAGTCCGAATAGGTGAAGCCCTGCTTGAATTCCGGCCGGAGCGGCGCGCCCTCCGGCGTGCGGAGAAGGTCCAGGGTGCGGGTGGCCGGCAGGGAGCGCCCGCCGCCGATGTGGTCGTACAGGAACAGGCCCAGGCGCAGCAGCCAGGCGGGCCGCAGCCCCGCATGGTGCGGCAGGATGAAGCGCAGCGGGCGGACCAGGTGCGGCGCGGCGCGCAGCAGCACTTCGCGCTCCGCCAGCGACTCCCGCACCAGGCGGAACTCGTAGTACTCCAGGTAGCGCAGGCCGCCGTGGATCAGCTTGGTCGAGGCCGAGGAGGTCGCGCCCGCCAGGTCGCCCTGCTCGACCAGCGTCACCGACAGGCCCCGCCCCGCCGCGTCGCGGGCGATGGCGCAGCCGTTGGCCCCGCCGCCGACGACCAGCAGGTCCACGGGGGCGGCGTCAGGCATGCCCGCTTCCCTCGACCGGCGCGTCGGCCCGCGCCCGCCCGGCGAACCAGAGGATCTGCTCCGCCATCAGCCGGAACGACCGCGCGGCGGCCTCGTCCACGCTTGCTCCGTCCGCCGCGAAGGGCGGGGCCTCCACCGTGTTCAGCGTCACGCCCAGCGGCGTGGGCCAGCCGCGCAGGCCGTGCACCACGTCACGCAGGGCGCTCAGCACCACGCCCCCCGCCTGCCAGCCGGCCGCGGTGACCACGAGCCCCACGGGCCGACGGTCGAGATAGGGGCGGACGTCGTCGCGCAGGTCCTCCAGGAGGTCGAGCGCGTTCTTGACGAGCCCCGACGCGCCCGCGTGGTAGCCGGGCGTGCCGATCACGAGGCCGTCGGCCGCGCGCACGGCGTCGCACAAGGCCGCCTGCGCCGCCGAGCGGCCCAGGCCCTCCGGGGCGTAGTGCGGCAGCGCCGCCAGCATGGGCCCGTCGAACATCCGCGTCCGCGCGCCCCTCGCCTCGCACTCGGCCAGAACGGCGCGCACCGCCCGTTCGCTGGACGAGCCGGCGCGCGTCGCGCCGCCCACGCCCACGATCAGCGGACCGGCGTCGCTCATCGCACCTCCGCCCGCATCAGGACGCCCCGCCAGGGGCGTCGCCCGCCGGCCTCGCCAGGCGCCCAGGCGCCGTCACCGAGAACCTCATCCGTCTCCCCCTCACGCCCGCGTTCGGCGCCGCCGACCGCTCCAGGTGGGGAACGATCGGATCGTGAATCGGATCACGTCCGCCGGACGCCGGTGACCGCGCCGAAGCCGTGCCGAATAGAGGCTACACGACACCACCTCAGGCTCACGACGCGGCCGCGTCCTCGGCGAGCCGTCCGGTGAGACGGCGGAGCGCCTCGAGCGTCTCCTCGCTGACATGGTGCTCGATGCCCTCGGCGTCGATCTCGGCGACGGGGTCGCTCACGCCCGCGGCCCGGAGGAAGTCGACCACCAGCTGGTGGCGTCGCCGGGAGCGCTCGGCGATCGCGGCCCCCTCGTCGGTGAGGAAGAGGGAGCGGTAGCGCCGTCCGTCCACCAGCCCCGCCGCCTTCATCATCGTCTCGCCCAACGACGAGAAGAACTGGGACAAGGTCGTCAAGCTGACCAAGAAGGAGCCCGAGGAGGTCGTCCTCGAGCTCGATTGGGCCGCCGCCGCCGAGGCCGGC
>CAXSHO010000064.1:2654-4794 GCA_964237305.1 uncultured Caulobacteraceae bacterium | reverse complement strand
CCGCCGCCTTCAGGCGCGTCACCGCCTTCGCCGCCGTGGCCTGCGTCACGCCGAGGTGCTCCGCCAGGTCGGTGAGGCGCGCCTCGCCCGAAGCGGCGATGAGGTCGCCGATCAGCTCGACATAGTCCTCCGCCGTCTCCCGCGCACGCGCCTCGCGCGCGCCCCGGAAGGCGGCTGCGCGGCGGTGGGCGGGGCTCGGCTCGGCGCGCATGGCGACAGTATCGCCCAAGCCGTCACCGCGATCAAAGTCAGCCCTGGCTAAACCTGTATGTTACGGCTATGAAAGCGTGCATGCTCGCTTGGCTCCTCCTCGGCGACCTCGCAATCGCAGCACCGTCTACCGACGAGGGGCCTGCGCCCGCTCCCGCCGGCGTGGCCGAGGTCGTGGTGACCGGCCGGCTGGACGCGGCGCGCGACCGGATCGCGCCCTCGCTCGGCGCCGTGAGCTACACGCTGGGCCCCGCACAGATCGACGCCACCCCCCAAGGCGAGGCGGCGCCTTTCAGCCAGATCCTGCTGCGCGCGCCGGGCGTGGTGGCGGACAGCTTCGGCGAGGAGCATGTGCGCGGCGAGCACGGCGGCCTCACCTACCGCATCAACGGCGTGCTCCTGCCGGAGGCGCTGAACGGCTTCGGCCAGGAGCTGGACAGCCGCATCATCCGCACCGTGAGCCTGATCACCGGCGCCCTGCCCGCCCAGTTCGGCTTTCGCACCGCCGGCATCGTCGACGTGACCACCAAGTCGGGCGGGTCGCTGAAGGGAAACCAGCTGTCGCTGTACGGCGGGGCCGACGACACGGCGGCGGCGTCCCTGCAGCTCGGCGGCGCGGGCGGCGGGGCGGAGTACTTCGGCGTCGGCTCCTACACCCACGACGACATCGGCATCGAGAACCCCACCGCAAGCCGCCGGCCGATCCACGACGACACCGACCAGGGCAAGCTGTTCGGCTACGGCGGCTGGCGGCTGGACGGGACGAGCCGCATCAGCCTGCTGGCCAGCCTCTCCTACGCCCGCTTCGAGCTGCCGGACACGCCGGGGCTGCCGCCGGCCTTCCGGCTCCAGAATGCAGGGCCGGTCGACTCCTCCGCGGTGGACGAGCGCCAGACGGAGGAGAACGCCTACCTCCTCCTCAGCTACCAGAAGACGGCGGGGCCGCTGGACCTGCAGGTCAGCCCGTACCTGCGCTACGGCGCGATCCGCTTCAGCCCCGATCCGGTGCGCGACCTCGTCTTCCAGGGGGCGGCGGGCAAGGTGCTGAACGCCTTCGTCACCGGCGGCGTGCAGGCCGATCTCGCCTACGCCGCGGCCGCCGCGCACACCGTCCGCGCGGGTCTCGTGGCCCAGTACACCGACGAGGTCCTCAGCAGCGCCACCGCCGTCTTTCCCGTGGACGCGGCGGGCGCCCAGGCCTCCGCCACGCCGCGGCTCATCGTGGACCACAGCGGCGCCCACGCGATCGAGGCGGGCCTCTACCTGCAGGACGAATGGCGCCTGACGTCCACCCTCACGCTCAACTACGGCGCCCGTTACGACCGCTTCGAGGCGAGCTTCGACAGCGAGGGCCAGCTCAGCCCGCGCGCCAACCTGGTGTGGAGGCCCGACGGCGCGACCACGGTGCACCTGGGCTACGCCCGCTATTTCGCGCCGCCGTCGGCGCAGTACGTGCCGCCCTCCACCCTCGCCCTGTTCGCGGGGACGACCAACGCGCCCGAGACCTTCGACGACACGCCCACCCGGGTCGAGCGCGCCGACTACTATGACGTGGGCGCAGAGCGGCGCCTCGCGCCCGGCTGGCGGGTGACGGTGGACGGCTTCTACAAGGATGCGCGCAACCTCGGCGACCTCGGCCAGTTCGGCGCCGCCGTGATCCTCTCGCCCTTCAGCTATCGGATCGGCCATGTCTTCGGCGGCGAGCTCTCCACCACCTACGCACGCGGTCCTTGGAGCGCCTTCGCCAACCTCAGCTATGTCAGGACCAGCGCCAAGGACGTCAACTCGGCGGAGTACGAGTTCGCGGCGGACGAGCGGCTGTACGTCCGGTCCCACGCCGTGAAGCTCGACCACGAGGGCGAGTACACCCTCAGCTCCGGCGCGTCGTACAGCTTCGGCTGCTCCAAGGCGCACCACGACCTCCTCTATG
>CAXSHO010000064.1:0-2644 GCA_964237305.1 uncultured Caulobacteraceae bacterium | reverse complement strand
GACCTGGACCGCATCGGCCGGCGCGTCCTACAAGTGGCATGACACGAGCTTCAGCGCCAACATGGTCTATGGCAGCGGCCTGCGCTCGGGCTTCGCCAACCTCGACAAGGAGCCGAGCTACGTGACGGTCAACCTCGGGGCCGAGCACGCCTTTCAAACGGCGTGGCTGGGCGGGCGACTGTTGCTGCGCGTGGACGTCACCAACCTGCTGGACGCGCGCTACCAGCTCCGCGACGGCACGGGCCTCGGCGTCTCGGCCGCCCAGTACGGACACCGGCGCGGCCTGTACCTGGGCGCCGCACAGACGTTCTGACCCCGGCGGGGCCGTCGCCCCTGCGGTCACGCGCCGACGGCCGCCCGCCCGTGCCGCCCCGCCGCCGACAAGCCGCCGGGGCGCTGGAGGCTCAGGTGCGGGTGAAGATGTCGTTGGGCGCGATCGTCCCCCAGAGCGCGTAGCCCCGCGCCTGCATGTAGTCCCGGTAGGAGGCCTCCTCGAACAGGTTCTCCAGGACGACCACCCGGGGCTGGTGGCGCCGGGGATCGAGGCCGCGCATGACGTTCAGCTCCCATCCCTCCACGTCCACGCAGAGGAGGTCGACGACGTCCACGTCGGGCGCGGCCTCGGACAGGAGCCTGTCCAGCCGGCGGACCGTCACGGGGATCTCCACCACCGTCGTCTCCACCGTCTCGTGGAGCTGGGCGAAGCGTCCCTCGATGCCCAGGGAGGAGAACGACTCGAAGGTCACCTGGCCGCCCTGGTAGGTGGCGTCGCGGCTTTCGACCCTGAAGAAGACGCCGTCGTCCTGGTCGTGGTCGCTGCACGCGAACTGCAGAACGTCCAGGCCTCGCGCCCGGTGCTCGTCGCAGAAGGCGGGGTTGGGCTCCACCGCGATCACGCGCCAGCCCCGCTCCCGGAAGCGACGGCTGATGGACAGGTAGTCCGGACGCGCCGCGCCCACGTCCACCACCACGCCCGTCCGGGTGACGTCGGCGAAGAAGGCCCGCTCCAGCGCCGCATCGATATCGCCCTCGGCCGCCACCCCGCACCCCCTGACCGCGGCTGAAGTCCGCCCGACGCGGCCGCCCTCGAAGTCACGCCGCCCGTCGTCGCTCGCACCTTCGACGACGGTGCGCGGCCGGAAGTGGGCCCGCCGCGTAGGGGGATGTCAACGCAACGCGAGGGCCGCGCCCGCACGTCGCGCTTCCGGCGGTCTGCTTGACACGACAGCTCGATGGCGACGGCGGTCGCCCTCCATGGCGCAAACGCGTCGTCACACTCAAGCTTGGTTAGACGACAAGGTCTGTCAGCGGGTTTTGTAGTAGTCCCACGCCGCGTACAGGATCGGCGGGATCATGATGCCGAAGAAGATCCAATCAAATGTTTGTTGGGAGCCGCCCATCTCACACCTTTTCGCCTGATCCGCAGATTTCGAAACAAGGACCGGCGTGCGGAAGTTCCACTTGGCCGACGGGCGGGATGGCGGCTGCTTGGAGAGCCTCAGGCCTCCGGCGTCTCGCCGAAGCGGGCGAGCACCACCGGCTCGCCATAGTCCGCGAACTCGTGGTCGGCCTCGATGGAGTAGGCCATCGCGCCCACCGCGGCGCCCTTGGCCGCGTCCCGCTCGGCGCGCCGGACGGCCTCGTCGGCCGTCTTCAGCTCCCGGTGCTCGGCGAGGGCGAGCCGGCCGCGACCCCCGGCGACGTAGGTGTCTGCGCAGTAGAGGGTCTTGCGCGCCATCGGTGCTCGCCCAGGAGTGCGGAAGGCCCAGGTCGCGGCGGGCGGGCGGCGGGAGCGGCCCGCGGGCCGGGATCAGGCCTGTGAGGAGTGGTGGACGCGACAGGGATTGAACCTGTGACCCCCTCGATGTCAACGAGGTGCTCTCCCGCTGAGCTACGCGTCCGCTCCGGGAAGGTGCGCCTTACCCGCGGCGGACGGCCGGGGCAAGCACGGGCGCGGTTCAGGCGGCGACCATCCGCTCCACCTCCGCCACGATCTCGCGCAGGTGCACGGGCTTGGAGAGCACCTTGGCCCCCGCCGGCGCCTGCGAGCCCGCGGCCAGGGCCACCGCGGCGAAGCCCGTGATGAACATGATGCGCATGTCCTTGTCCTGCGCGGCGCCCACCCGCGCCACCTCGATCCCGTCCGCCCCCGGCATGACGATGTCGGTGAGGAGGAGGTCGAACCGGCCGCCCTTCAGCGCCGCCAGCGCCTCCTCGCCGTCCGCGCACGAGGTCACCTCGTAGCCCGCCCGCTCCAGCGCACGCCCCAGGAAGGCGCGGAGGGAGTCGTCGTCTTCGGCGAGCAGGATGCGGGTCATGCGGTCGGCGGCGAGCGGGGCGTCCATGTGGGGGCCACGCTACGGCCTTGTGGTGAACCAGCGGTGAAGGCTGGAGGCCGCGGCCGGCGCGTTGACCGGCTCCCCCGGCGTCCGCATGGTGGCGGCGATGACGGCGCGCCCCCTCCCGCGCGCGGCGCCCGACGACCGCGACCCCCTCCGCGACGGCGCCGCCGTCTTTCCATGCGGGCCCGACGGCGGCCCGGCCTTCGAGCGGCGCGACCCGCTGCGGACGGCGGGGGCGCTGCTGGCGGCGTCGCCCCATTCCGGCCGCCTCTACCCCGCCGAGATGATGGCGGCCTCCGCCC
>CAXSHO010000063.1:16555-17645 GCA_964237305.1 uncultured Caulobacteraceae bacterium | reverse complement strand
GTAGGGATGCTTATCCAATGTCGCCTCGGTCACGAGGTCGGCCAGGTCGATCAGCCCCAGCGGCGCGCCGCGCCCGGTGACGATGACATGCTTGTCGGCAGGCTTGTCGGCCAGCACCGCCAGCACCTCGTCGAGCGGCAGATAGTCGTAGCGCAGCACGATGTTGAGCTCGTCGGCCAGCACCATGCGGTAGGTGGGGTCGGCGATCATGCGCTTCACCTCGTCCCACGCCTCGCGCGCCTTCGCCACGTCCCGCGCGCGGTCCTGGGTGTCCCAGGTGAAGCCCTCGCCCATGACCTTGAAGTCGACGAGGTGGGGGAAACTGTCGAACACCACCTTCTCGCCGCTCAGCCAGGCGCCCTTCACGAACTGCACCACGCCCACCCTCATGCCGTGGCCGACCGCGCGGGCGACCATGCCGAAGGCGGCGGACGACTTGCCCTTGCCCTTGCCCGTGTGGACGATCAGGAGCCCCTTCTCGACCGTCTTGCCTTCGACGATCTTGTCGTGCGCGACCTTCTTCCTGGCCATCTTCTCGTTGTGGCGCTCGTCGGTCATCTTCACGGGCCGGGCTCCTGCCGTCGCGCGAGGGGGGAGGCCCGCGCTGTTGGACTTGGGCCCCCACAGGCCGCGCGCGACCGGCCCCGTCAAGCGCGTGGTGCACGACGCCCGCGGTCCAGTCGGGATCGGCCGTGCGGACGCGCACCACGCAGCCGGTCCCCTTCGACACGCTTAAGGATCGCGGCGGCGACGCGCCCTCGCCGCCCACGTCCGCCGAGCGGTCGGGCGCACCGTCAGACCGTCGGAGGGATGCGGCCCAGCACCATGGTGGCCAGGGAGGCCGGCCGCCTGGACGGCAGCACCAGCCCCGTCCTCGAGCCCGCGTAGGCGCGGGCGTAGGCGAGGAGGTCGTCGGCCATGCCGGCGTCGAGCCCGCCGAGCAGGTAGCTCCACTTGCCGGCCACCGAGATGGCTGCGGAGCAGCCCCTGTCGCAGACGGACAGGCACTCCACAGGCAGGATCTCGACGTCGTCCGCCCGCCGCTCCGCCAACGCCTCGTAGAGCCGCCGCCCGGGGCGCGGCTCGTCCC
>CAXSHO010000063.1:11034-16545 GCA_964237305.1 uncultured Caulobacteraceae bacterium | reverse complement strand
ACGAGCCGGGGGACGGGCGGAGGGTCGGCGGCGGCGTCGGTCACGCCGCCGTTGAAGACCGGAGCGGAGGCGGATGTCCAGCGACCGCCGCTGCGGTGAAGCCCGTCAGGCGGAGGCCGCGAGGGGAGGGCGGTCCAGGTCGGCCGAGTCCTCGATCAGCCTGATGACGTTGGCGACGAGGCTGTGCATGGCCTCGGCGGCGGCGCGCGCGTCGCCTGCGAGGATGGCGTCCGACACGCGCTTGTGCTCCAGGATGCTGGCCATCGCGACGCCCTTGTAGGTGTTTGTCCGGCGGATGCTGAAGCGCAGGGCCGTGTCGATGAAGTCCGTCATCTGCGTGTAGAAGCGGTTGCCCGTGGCGTGCAGCACGGCGTGGTGGAAGGCGATGTCGGAGGCGAGCGGGTCGTCTTCGCCCCGGTCGGCCGCCATCATCCGCGCCAGGGCGGCCGCCACGCCGGCCTTGGCCTCCGGGCCCCCGCGCGCGGCGGCGAGCGCCGCCGCCTGGGGCTCGACGCCCAGGCGCAGCTCGGCGAACTGGATCAGGAGCTCGGGGGAGTAGGCGCGCCCCAGGAGCCAGTTCAGCACGTCCGGATCCAGGAAGTTCCAGTCGCTCTCGGCCGTCACCCAGGTTCCGTGCCGCGCCCGCGAGGCCACCAGCCTCTTGCTGGTGAGCATCTTCACGGCCTCGCGCAGGATGGCGCGGGAGACGCCGAACTGCTGCACCAGCTCGCCCTCGTTGGGCAGCGGATTGTCCTTGGAGTACTCGCCGGCGACGATGGCGCCGCCCAGCGTCTCCACGATGGAGAAGGTGCGGTTCAGGTTGGCGGGGCGTCGGTGCAAGGCGTGGGTCCGAACGGCGCCGGGGGAGCGGTCAGCGCGGACCATACCCCACCGGCCCCTCCCGTGAAGGTCGTTCGACCGGCGGGGCCGGCCCGGCGGCGCCGGGCGCCTGCGGGGTGGGCGTCGGCGCGACCGCCGCAGGCGCCGGCTCGACCTGCGTCTCGGTCGGGCGGTCGATCACCGGGCGGCCGCCCGGCCAGCGCAGGCGGCTGAGATAGAGCGTGCGGGCGCGCTCGGGCGTGACCGCCAGGCCGTTCCAGCCGTGGAAGGCCATGATGTCGCGCCCCTTCACCCGGATGATCGCCTGGTGGCCGGGCCCGATCAGAGGCGGGCGGACGCCGGGGGGCGTGCTGGCGAGGAGGGGATTGGAGGGCGCGTCCGTGCACGGCCCCTCGGGGGTGCGGCACACCGCGTAGCCCACCGCGTAGCCCGCGCCGCCGTAGTCCGCGCCCGAGTAGAACAGGAAGCGCACGCCCCCGCGCCGCACCATCGTGGGCGCCTCCACCACCTTGCCCTCCCACGGCCGGTCGTTGGTCTCGCCCGTGAAGACCGGCGGCCCCGCCAGGGCGAGGCCGTCGGCCGACAGCCGCGCCGCATAGATGCGCGAGGGCAGGCCGCAGCAGTTGCCGTCGGTCTTGAACAGGAGGTGTAGGGCGCGGCCCTCGCGGTAGGGGCTGGCGTCGATCGCCCCCTCCGGGAACTGTGCGCAGACCAGCGGGCGGGCTTGCGGCCGGTAGGGGCCTTCCGGCTGCTCGGCCACCGCGGCCCCCACGCACTGCCGCAAGACCCCGTCGGGCCTGCGCTCGACGGCCGAGCGGGCGGCGAAGTAGAGGACGTAGCGCCCCGCCACGCGCATCACCTCCGGCGCCCACACGTCCGCATCGCCCGCGGCGGGCGGGCGCACCCAGGCCGGGAGCTCGGGCATGGCGTCCAGCGCGGGGGCGCCCGGGGCCGCGCCGGCGCGCCGCAGTGTCCAGTGCAGGAGGTCGGGCGAGCCGGCGACCTGGACGTGCACGGTGTCCGTGTTGGTGGCGAACGCCAGGAAGTCGCCGCCGGGTGTCTCCAGCAGGAAAGGGTCGGGGAAGCCTTCGGTGAACACGGGCCCGCTCTGCAGCGGGGCGGGCGCGGTGGCGCATCCCGCCGCGAGCGCCAGCACCGCCGCCGCCGCCGCCCGGCGGATGGCGCGCGGCCGGATCGACCAGGCGTGGTCGTCGATGGCGCCGCCAGGCGCGAAGTGCGTCAGGTGAGCCTCCCTGCTCGTCGGGGCGTGGGACTGTCGGTGGAGCGAGGCGCACGATGACGCGGCGGCCCGCCGGAGGCTTGACCATCGATGGAATAATATGACCAGTCAAACGTCACGGACGCGACGAGACGGCCGAAGGGGAAGCGCATGCGGTGCAGATCGCCCGACGGCCGGCGGGGGCTGGTGAACCGGTGACGCTGAGCTGGATCGACTGGGCCGTGGTGGCCCTCTACCTCGTCTTCGTGCTGGCGATCGGCGTGCTCGCCTCCCGGCGCACCAAGACCGGCTCCGACTTCTTCCTGGCGGGACGCTCGCTGCCCGCCTGGGTGTGCGGGCTGGCCTTCATCTCGGCCAACCTGGGCGCGCAGGAGGTGATCGGCATGGGCGCGTCGGGCGCCAAGTACGGCTGGGCGACCGCGCACTTCTACTGGATCGGCGCCATCCCCGCGATGGTGTTCGTGGGCGTGTTCATGATGCCCTTCTACTATGGCTCCAAGGCGCGCTCGGCTCCCGAGTACCTGCGCATGCGCTTCGACGAGAAGACGCGCGGCTTCAACGCGGTCACCTTCGCGCTGATGACGGTCTTGTCTTCGGGCATCAGCATGTACGCGCTGGCCAAGCTGATCGAGGTTCTGCACGTCCTTGACGCGCCGCTGGCGGCGCTGCACCTCGGCCACGCCTGGGTGTTCCACGTCGCCGTGCTGGTGTCGGCGCTGGTGGTCCTGGCGTACATCTACGTGGGCGGGCTGAAGGGCGCGATCTACAACGAGGTGCTGCAGTTCTTCCTGATCGTGGCGGGCTTCGCGCCGCTGGTGTGGCTGGGCCTGCGGGCCGTGGGCGGTTGGGACGGGATCCGCGCCGCGCTCGGCCCCGACTACACCCACGTCTGGCGCGGCCTGGCGCACCCGGACACCAACCGGCTGGGGGTGGAGCCCTTCGGCCTCGTCATGGGTCTCGGGTTCGTCCTGTCGTTCGGCTACTGGTGCACCGACTTCCTGATCGTGCAGCGCGCCATGGCGGCCGACAGCATGGGCTCGGCCCGGCGCACGCCGCTGATCGCAGCGGGGATCAAGATGTTCTTCCCCTTCCTGGTGATCCTGCCCGGGCTGATCGCCATGACGCTGACGGCGGCCCCCGGCCGGTTCGCCGCGCACCCGCTGGGCCCGCCTCCCGCTTCCGCCTCCGCGGCGGCCTCGGCGCAGGGCGCGGCGGTGATCCCGGCCAAGATCGACGCGGCCACGGGCCGGCCGGCGCTGGACTCGGCGGGCCGACCCGTCCTCGACTACGACCTGGCCGTGCCCAACCTCCTGCTGCGATACTTCCCAACCGGGCTCCTGGGCCTGGGGCTGACGGCGCTCCTGGCCAGCTTCATGTCGGGCATGGCGGGCAACGTCACCGCCTTCAACACGGTGTGGACCTACGACATCTACCAGGCCTACATCCGGCGCGATGCGTCGGACGCGCACTACCTCGAGGTGGGGCGGCTCGCCACGCTGGTGGGCGTGGCGCTGTCGGTGGCGGCGGCCTACTTCGCCACCGCCTTCAACAACATAATGGACGTGCTGCAGCTGGTGTTCGCCTGCGTGAACGCGCCGGTGTTCGCCACCTTCCTGCTCGGGATGTTCTGGAAGCGCGCCACCGGCCACGGCGCCTTCTGGGGGCTGGTGTGCGGCTCCACCGCCGCGGCGCTGCATCACGGCCTGAGCCTGCCGGCGGGCGAGACGGCTGGTGTGCACGGGGCGTGGCTGGCGGCGCTGCACGTCTATCCCAGCCAGATGGCGCAGAACTTCTGGACCGCGATCTTCGCCTGGAGCACCTGCTTCCTCGTGACGGGCGGCGTCAGCCTCGCCACCCCCGCGCACGACGAGGCCTCGCTCGTGGGCCTTGTGCGCTCGCTGACGCCGCGGCCGCACGACCCGGACGCGCGGTGGTGGACGCGCCCGGCGGTGGTGGGCGGGGCGGTGCTGGCGGGGGCCGCCGTGCTCAACCTCGTCTACGCGTGAGGGCCTCGTGAACTTCGACATCCGCCTGCCCATCGGCCTTCTGTTCGCCTGCATCGGCCTCCTGGTGGGCGGCTTCGGGCTCCTGGACCCGGCGCATGCGACCTCGCTGGGGGTCGACATCGACCTCCTCTGGGGCGGCGCCCTCCTGGTCGCGGGCGTCGTGCTCACCGCATTGACGCTGCGCCGCCGCGGGGCCGACCGCTCGTGAAGATCACCGGCATAGAGGCGTTCCGCGTCCCGCCGCGCTGGCTGTTCCTCAAGGTCACCACCGACGAGGGCGTCGACGGCTGGGGCGAGGCCAGCCTGGAGGGCCATGCCGAGGCGGTGGAGGGGGCGGTCCAGTCCCTGCGCGACCGCTTCGTCGGCGCCGATCCCGACCGGATCGAGGACGCGTGGCAGACCGCCTACCGCCTGGGCTTCTACCGCGGCGGCCCCGTGCTGATGAGCGCGCTCTCCGGCCTCGACCAGGCGCTGTGGGACATCAAGGGCAAGGCGCTGGGCGCGCCCGTGTGGCGCCTCCTGGGCGGGCGGGTGCGCGACCGGATCGAGGTCTACGCATGGATCGGCGGCGACGACCCGGCCGAGGTCGCCGAGGGCGCGTCCGCCCGCAAGGCGCAGGGCTTCGGCGCCGTGAAGATGAACGCGACGGGCCCGCTCAAGTGGCTGGACAGCCCCCGCGCGCTCGACGGCGTGCTGCGCCGGGCGGAGGCGGTGCAGGCGCAGGGCATGGAGGTGGGGCTCGACTTCCACGGCCGCGTCCACAAGCCCATGGCCAAGCAGCTCGCCCGCGAGCTGGAGCCGCTGCGGCCGTTGTTCATCGAGGAGCCGCTGCTCAGCGAGAACCTGGAGGGGCTGGAGCAGCTCTCGCGCCTCACCACCACTCCCATCGCGCTCGGCGAGCGGCTCTACAGCCGGTGGGACTTCAAGCCGTTCCTGGAGCGCGGGATCGTGGACGTGATCCAGCCCGACCTCAGCCACGCGGGCGGCATCAGCGAGGTGCGGCGCATCGCGGCCATGGCGGAGGCCTACGACGTGGCGCTGGCGCCGCACTGCCCGCTGGGGCCGATCGCGCTGGCCGCCTGCCTGCAGGTCGCCGCCGCCACGCCCAACTTCGCCATCGAGGAGATGAGCCTCGGCATCCACTACAACACCGGCGGCCACGACCTCCTCACCTACCTCGCGGAGCCCGCCGTGTTCGACGTGGCGGACGGCCACGTGGCGGTGCCGGAGGGGCCGGGCCTTGGGATCACGGTGGACGAGGCGCGCGTCCGCGCCCTGGCCGCCGAGCCCCACAGCTGGCGCAACCCCGCCTGGCGCCATCCCGACGGATCGCTCGCGGAATGGTGACCGCCTCCCTCCACCGGAGCCTCCGCATGCCGACGCCCGCCACCCTCGCCGCCGCGTCCGCCCTCGCGCTCGCCGCGC
>CAXSHO010000063.1:10336-11024 GCA_964237305.1 uncultured Caulobacteraceae bacterium | reverse complement strand
GCGCGGCGGGCCCACACCGCCCGGCTGCTGATCGAGCCGTCGGACCTCTCGTTCGCCACCGTGACGTTCGCCGCCGGGTTCGCCAGCATCCGCCAGTTCAACGACACCGTCCGGGACGTGTTCGGCTGTACCCCGACGCAACTCCGTGAGCGGCGCGGCGGCTCCGGCGGATCGGCGACGCGCGCGCCCTTCGGCCGCCTGCCCGACGGCGGCGCGGTGGAGGCGGTGACGCTCGACACCGGGCGGCTCACCGTGCGCGTCATCACGCTGGGCGCCAGCCTGCAGTCGCTGCAGGCGCCCGACCGCCAGGGCCGCCGCGCCGACGTGGTGCTGGGCTATGCGGACCTCGCCGGCTATCTGGCCGCGCCCAACTATTTCGGCGCCACGGTGGGCCGCTTCGCCAACCGCATCGCGCTCGGCCGCTTCTCCCTGGACGGCCACGCCTACCAGACGCCGGTGAACAACGGGCCGAACAGCCTGCACGGCGGGACCCGCGGCTTCGACAAGGTGAACTGGACGGTGGTGGAGCAGCACGGCGGCGCCACGCCCGGCGTGACGCTGCGCTACGTCAGCCCCGACGGCGACCAGGGCTACCCCGGCGCGCTCACCGCCACCGCCGCCTACACGCTCGGCCCCGACGACGCCCTGCACGTCACCTACAGCGCCACCACCGACAAGCCGACGATCG
>CAXSHO010000063.1:4376-10326 GCA_964237305.1 uncultured Caulobacteraceae bacterium | reverse complement strand
GAACCTGAGCAACCACGCCTACTGGAACCTGGCGGGGGAGGGCTCGCCGCTGGGCGCCATGGGCCACGTGCTCACCATTCCGGCCGCCGCCTACCTGCCCACCGACGCGGGGGCCATCCCCACGGGCGAGGTGCGGCCCGTGGCCGGCACCCCGTTCGACTTCCGCACGGGCAAGACGGTGAACCGGGACGTGCGCGACGGCCGCGACGAGCAGATCCGCTTCGCCCGCGGCTTCGACCACAACTGGGTGCTGAGCCACGAGGCCGTGGCCGTCCCCCGGGTGGTGGCGCGCGTGGAGGAGCCCGTCTCCGGCCGGGTGATGGAGGTGCTGTCCGACCAGCCGGGGCTGCAGTTCTACTCGGGCAACTTCCTGGACGGGACGGTCATCGGCAAGTCGGGCCGCATCTACCGCGAGGGCGACGCCCTGGTGCTGGAGCCGCAGCGCTTCCCCGACGCGCCCAACCGCCCCGCCTTCGCCAGCGCCCGGCTGGACCCCGGCGTCACCTACGTGAACCACATCGTGTTCCGCTTCTCGACCGCGCCCGCGAAGTGAGGTCGAGGGCGTGAGCGCCGGCGCCTTCCTCGCCGTCGATTGGGGCACCACGCACCTGCGCTGCTGGGTGGTGGACGCGCAGCGCCGCCCCGGGCCGCGGCTGGACCTGCCGCTGGGCGTGTCGCGCCTGGCCCCCGGCGAGGCCGCGGTGCGCTTCCGCGACGAGGTGCGGCCGGCGGCGGGGGCGCAGGGCCTGCCCGCGGTCATGGCGGGCATGATCGGCTCCACCCTGGGCTGGCGCGAGGCGCCCTACCTGGACTGCCCCGCCGACCTCGGCGCCCTGGCCGGCGCGCTCCTGCGCGTGGAGGGCGAGGACCCGCCCGTCCTCATCGCTCCCGGCCTGCGCTGCCGCCGCCCCGACATGGACGCCCCCGACGTCATGCGCGGCGAGGAGGTGCAGGTGATGGGCTGGCTCGCCGCCGACCCCCGCCGCGCCCGCGGCCGCCACCTCGTGTGCCACCCGGGCACCCACGCTAAGTGGATCGAGGTCGTGGACGGCCGCGTGACGCGCTTCGTCACCACCATGACGGGCGAGCTGTTCGACCTCCTCTCCACCCACGGCGTGCTCCGCTCCGAGCCCGCGGCGCCCGGCCCGGCGGACGACGCGGCCTTCGACCTGGGCGCCGCGGCGGCGGGGGAGGGCGAGGCGCTGGCCTCCAAGCTCTTCACCGTGCGGTCGCGCGTGGTCGGCGGCGACCTGTCCAAGTCGGCGGCGCGCGCCTACCTGTCGGGCCTGCTCATCGGGGCGGACGTGGCGGGCGCCGCGGCGCTGATGGGCTTTTCGGCCGACGCGGAGGTGGCGCTGGTGGGAGCGCCGGCGCTCACCGCCCGCTACGCCCGCGTGCTCGCCGCCCGCGGCGTCCGCGCCATCGAGACGGACGGCGACGACGCCGTGCTCGCAGGCCTCGCCGCCCTCCACGCCGCCGCCGGAGCCTCTGCGCCATGACCCTCCTCGACGACGCCCTGGCCGAATGCCCCCTGGTGGCCATCCTGCGCGGGGTGCGCCCCGACGAGGTGGTCGCCGTCGGCGAGGCCCTCCACGCCGCCGGGGTGCGGGTGATCGAGGTGCCGATGAACTCGCCGGAGCCGCTGCGCTCCATCCGCGCCCTGTCCGACGCCATGGCGGGGCGGGCGCTGGTGGGCGCGGGCACCGTGCTGGCCCCCTCGGTGGTGGATGCGGTAGCGGAGGCGGGCGGGCGCATCCTCGTCTCGCCCGACACCCGGCCGGAGGTGATCGCGCGCGCAGTGGAGCTCGGCCTCGCTCCGCTACCGGGCTTCGCCACCGCCTCCGAGGCGTTCCGCGCCTACGACGCGGGGGCGCGCCACCTGAAGCTGTTCCCCGCCTCCACCTACGGCGCGGGCCACGTGGCGGCGCTGAAGGCGGTGCTGCCGGCCGACGCGCGGCTCCTGGCGGTGGGCGGCGTGGGGCCGGCCGCCATGGCCGACTGGTGGGCCGCGGGTGTGCGCGGCTTCGGCCTGGGGAGCGACCTCTACAAGCCGGGCTTCACCGCCGCGGAGGTGGGCGCCCGGGCGGAGGCGGCGGTGGCCGCCGCCCGCGCCCTGCCGCGCTGAGCCGCCGCCGTCAGGGCTGGACCGGCGGGACGACGCCCTTGGGCGCGGTGGCCAGCCGCGCTATCAGCTCGGCCTCCGCCGTGCGGTAGGGCGAACCGTCGGCGCGCAGCACCTCGTGGAACCAGATGGGCGGCTCGTCGGAGGTGTAGGGCTTGCGCCAGCTGTCCCACGGCAGGCGCGTCTGGGTGCGGCCGTCGACGAAGCCCCAGTTGTACATGGCGATGCCCATGCGCTTGCCGATGGGCAGCGAGCCGTCGAAGGTCGAGCCGTTCCCCCGCGCCATGAACTCGGTGCACAGCACGGGGCGGCCGTAGCTCTGCATCTGCCGCGCGCGCACCACGAAGTGCTCCGGCCAGTTGTAGTCGTGGAAGCTCATCACGTCGGAGCGGGTGGTCTGGATGCGCTCCACCGGGTCGAGCGTGTCCGGCCTGTCCCACTGCTCGCCGATCCACACGCCGGAGGTCAGGGGCTGAACGGGATCGGCGGACTGCGCCCAGTCGAACACCTGGCCTAGGAGCTCGGCCACCAGCGCCTTCTTGTTCGGCGTGGGGGCGTAGTTCCCACCGCCCTCGTTGTTGGGTTCGTTCCACACGTCCCAGCCCAGGATGCGCCGGTCGCGCGCGAAGGCGCCCACCACGTCCTTCACATAGGCCTCGAGCTTGGGATGGCCGCTCCGGTCGGCCAGCCGCGCGGCGCCGGGCGCCTGCACCCAGGCGGAGTTGTGGACGCCGGGGATGGGCGGATGCTGCGGCCCGGCCTTCGGGTCGGGGTCCCAGCAGCTGTCGAACAGCACGAACAGGGGCTTGACGTGGTGCTTGTCCGCCAGTCGCAGGAAGGTCTCCATCCTCGCCTTGAAGCCCGCCGCGTCCTCCTCCCACAAGAGGTTGTGCAGGAAGACGCGCATCGTGTTCATGTGCAGCGCCTCGGCCCAGCCCAGCTCCTTGTCGATGGTGGCGGCGTCGAAGGTGGCGGCCTGCCACATCTCCAGCTCGTTGTCGGCGGTGGCGGGGGTGTAGTTGGCGCCCACGAGCCAGGGCTGGCCGCCGTACCAGCTGGCGGCCTGCGCCTTGGTCCATTGCGGTCGGGCCTCGGCCGGAACGGCGCAGGCGAGCGCGGCCGCGGTTAACAGGGCGGACGTGAGCGGGCGGAGCATGGCGGGCCTCGTAGGTGAGGGGGCGTCGGGTCGGGGCATCACTTATCATACCAGCCAGCGGCGGCGACACGGCGGCGGCTGCGGCCCGCGCGCCACACCCGCCAACGACTCCGACGGGGAGGGCTCGATTAGTAGGATAATACATTGCGGGCTGCGACGCCCGGGCGTAGCGGGGAGGGGTGAGACCTCCGGGAAACGGGGGCCGGTCATCTACAGGGGGGCTCTTCCTATGCGTCTGCGATCCACGATCCTCGGCTCGGTCTCCGCGGCCGTCCTGATGAGCACGCCGGCCCTGGCGCAGACCGCGGCCTCGCCCGCGACGCCGCCCACCGGCGCCAAGTCGAGCAACCCGGCCAACCCCGACGCCGCCGCGCCCGCCGCCGCCGACACCCAGGACGCGAGCGCGAGCGAGGTGGTCGTCACCGGCTACCGCGAGAGCATCCGCTCCGCCGCCAACCTCAAGCGCAACGCGCCCCAGGTGGTCGACGCCGTGGTGGCGGAGGACATCGGCAAGCTGCCCGACCTCGCCGTCTCCGACACCGCCGCGCGCATCCCGGGCGTGCAGGTGATCCGGCTGGCGGGCGAGGCCAGCCAGGTGCTGATCCGCGGCCTGGGCGAGCAGTTCTTCAACACGCTCTACAACGGGCGCGAGATCTTCACCGCCGAGCGCCGCCAGGTTTCCCTGCAGGACTTTCCCTCCGCGGGCATCGCCGCGCTCGAAGTCTTCAAGACCTCCACGGCCGACCAGGTCGAGCCTGGCGTGATCGGCCTGACGAACGTCCGCTCGCGGCGGCCGTTCGACATCAAGGGCTTCGAGGTCGCTGGCAACGTGTGGGGGCTCTACACCGCCGAGTCCGGCTCGGTGACGCCCAACGGCAACATCCTGATCTCCGATCGCTTCAACACCAAGTACGGCGAGATCGGCGTCCTCTTCAACGCGTCCTACACCAAGCTCGACTACCTGGACTCCGAGCCCTCCAACACCGACTTCATCGCCTCGCCGGTGATCAACGGCCAGGCGGTGCGGCTGCCCGACGTCCAGCGGCTGTTCTACCGCTCGGGCGAGCGCGAGCGGCCGTCGGCGAACTTCGCGGTCCAGTGGCGGCCCAACGACAAGTTCGAGTTCTACCTGGAGGGCTTGTACCAGGGCTTCCGCAACGAGATCAGCGACACGCTGGCCGCCGTCAACCTGTACGGAGGTCAGCAGTACAGCAACATCGTGCTGCGCCCGGGCACCAACCTGGTCAGCAGCGGCACGGTGCTCAACCCATCCGGCCGGATCTTCTCCTTCCGCGGCGGGACCTATAACAAGACGGACACCTACCAGATCGCCGGCGGCGGCATCTACGACTCGGGCCCGCTGCGGGTCACCTTCGACGTGGCCCACAACGACAGCAAGTTCACGGGCTCGACCGAGTCGCTGGATCGCGAGTTCGGGCTGAACGGCTACACCGTCAACTTCAACAACGACACGCCGCAGTTCGCCGTCAGCGGCTTCAACGTGGCCGACCCCTCCAATTACCGCTTCCTCGGCCTGTTCGAGGAGGCGCAGGTCGCCCGCGGCGACGATTGGCAGACGCGCGCCGACGCCGAGTACAGGGTGGACTCGCACTTCATCCGCAGCGTGCAGGTCGGCTTCCGCTATACGGACCGCAACGCGCACCGCGAGTACGGCAACCGCTATTTCGGCGGGCAGGACGTGCCGCTCACCCTCACGCCGGTGGACTATCCGCTGGTCAACGAGGGGTTCCAGTCCACCGACATCCAGCCGTTCCGCACCTACCTTGCGCCGAGCTACGACAGCATCCGCGACAACATCCAGAACCTCCGCCGGTTCGTGATCGGCCTCGGCGCCACCAACTACACGCTGGCCAACGTGGCGCCCGACGCTTTCTCCTCCTACGACGGGCATGAGCGCACCTACGCCGGCTACGGGCAGGTCAACTACAACATCAACAACATCGTGGACGGCACGGTCGGCCTGCGCGTGCTCCGCGCCGAGACGAGGGTGGACGGCGACGCCTTGGTGGGCGGCGTGCTGACGCCCGTAAGCTCGGGGCCGGAGCGCACCTCCTACCTGCCCAACGTGAGCGCCCGCTGGAAGATCACCCCCGAGGTGCAGCTTCGCTTCTCCTACACGAAGACGGAGACGCGGCCCGACTTCAGCCAGCTGAACCCCGCCGTCAACGTCGGCTCGCCCACCCCGTTCAGCGGCGGGGGCACCATCCGCATCGGCGGCGGCGGCAACCCGGACCTGCGCCCGTACAAGTCCGACAACTACGACGTCTCGCTCGAGTACTACTTCAACCGCTCGGGCTTCGCTGCGGTGACCGCCTTCCGCCGGGACATCCAGGACTACATCCAGACGCAGACCAGCCAGTTCGTTGATCCAAACTTCGGCTTGGTGCAGATCGACCGGCCGGTCAACGTGAGCCAGGTGCGCGTGGACGGGGTGGAGGCGCAGGTCTCGACCTTCTTCGACTTCAGCTTCGTGCCGACGTTC
Source organism: uncultured Caulobacteraceae bacterium (assembly GCA_964237305.1). Classification (GTDB taxonomy): domain Bacteria; phylum Pseudomonadota; class Alphaproteobacteria; order Caulobacterales; family Caulobacteraceae; genus JASLDZ01. The sequence goes on along the minus strand of CAXSHO010000063.1, from coordinate 4,545 downwards.
CTGCGCAGCTTCGGTATTCAGGCCAATTACACCTATCTGGACCAGACGCCCGTGCTGAACGGGGTGTCTAACAACACCTACAATCTCGTCGGCCTGTACGAGCAGGGCCCGCTCTCGGCGCGCCTCGGCGACCTCGACCGGCCCCTGCTGGCGGAGGCGGGCCTGCCGG
>CAXSHO010000063.1:1445-4362 GCA_964237305.1 uncultured Caulobacteraceae bacterium | reverse complement strand
CAAGCGCAGCCGCTTCCTCGACTTCAGCGAGAACCGCGGCAACGACGTGTTCAACCAGTACGGCCGCCTGGCGGGCAGGCTCGACCTGTCGGCCAATCTCGCCGCCACGAGCAACGTGACGCTGTTCTTCGACGCCACCAACCTGACGGGCGACTCGGACACCTACGACTTCAGCTCCGCACGCGACGGGGCGACGCGGGCCGACTTCGTGCGCTTCCTCCGCTTCACCGAGCGCACCTTCTCCGCCGGCCTGCGTTTCCGCTTCGGCTAGGGCGGGACGCGCCCGGGCGCCGGCTGCGAAGGTGACCTCGTGAACGCTCCGGAGGTGGTGAGCCGCCCGCCCGACGTTCCCCAGCGCGACCGGCTGGGCGAAGGACCGCTGTGGGACGGGGCGGCGGGGGTCCTGTGGTGGGTGGACATCGCGGGCGGCCGCGTCCATCGGCTGGACCCCTCCGACGGCGCGGTGCGCCAGTGGTCGGTCGGCGCCCACGTCTCCGCCGCCGTTCCCTGCGCAAGCGGCGGGCTGATGCTGGCCCTGCCCGACGGGCTCTCGCGCATGGATCCCGCCACGGGCGCGCTCACGCCCTTCGCCCGGCCCGATCCCGACGCCGGCAACCGGTCCAACGAGTGCCGGGTGGACCCCCAGGGGCGGCTGTGGCTGGGCACCATGTCGAACAACCTGGCGGCGGACGGCGCGCCCTCGCCGCTGCGCGGCGCCACGGGCGGCCTGTTCCGCGTGGAGGCGGACGGGTGCTCGGACCAGGTGCTGTCGGGGGTGGGCATCTCCAACACCCTGGCCTGGAGCCCGGACGGCGCCCGGCTGCACTTCGCCGACAGCCTCCGGGACACGATCTGGAGCTTCCGCTTCGATCCGGACGCGCCGCGGCTGGACGACCGCCGGGTGTTCGCCGGCCCGGGCGCCGCGCCGGGAACCCCCGACGGCTCGGCCATGGACGAGGAGGGGTGCCTGTGGAACGCCCGCTGGGACGGCGGCTGCGTGGTCCGCTTCGCGCCGGACGGGCGGGTGGACCGGGTGGTGCGGCTCCCGGTGGCGCGCCCCACCTGCGTGGCCTTCGGCGGCCGCGACCGCCGCACCCTCTACATCACCAGCGCCCGCCAGGAGCCTGCCGACGCCGACGCCGACGCTCTGGACGGCCGCCTCTTCGCCCTCGCGGTCGACGTGGCCGGCCTGCCCGGACGTCCCTTCTCGGGCTGAAGGGCGCCGGTCAGGGCATCAGCCGCACCTGCGTGGCGCCCGGGCGGTTGCGGGGAACGAACTGGCCGTACTCGTCGCCGTCGAGCCTGCGTCCAGGAACCCAGGCGCCGCCGGGGCCGTAGACGCCCTCCTCCACCTGATCGACCTCCGCCGGCGCGCCGCCCTTCGTCACGTCCGCGAAGAAGCCCTGGCCGGCGAACAGGAAGCGGCCGGGGCCGAGCCACACCACCAGGCCGAAGGCTCGGTCGTCGGGCGGCGTGCGATACCCCGCAGTCTCGCTCTCCAGCTCCGGCCCGGCGGGCGGGGTGCTCTGGCCGGTGTCGAGGCGGCGGCGGCTCTCATAGGCCGCCGCGCCGCGTACGGTGAATTCATAGCCGCCCAGGCGCACGGTCTGCACCTCCTCGCCCTCCAGCAGCACGGCGGCGATGCGCCCCTGCGCCTGCGCCTCGGCGATCACCGGCGACATGGGGCCGAGCAGGCGGTAGGCGGCCTCCAGCCGGGCGCCCGGCCGCATCGCGTCGATAAAGTAGGTGGCTTGGCCGATCGCCCCGTGCCGGCCCAGCGCCCAGAACAGGTCGCCGGGCCGGAACCGCTCCTCCGGGATGAACAGGGGATTGTCGGCGCGGGCGTAGCGCGCCTGAACCGCCCGGGCGTCATCCACGTAGATGTCGGGGGCGAGGAGGTCGAGCGTCGGGGCGGCGGCCTTCCACACGTCCAGCATGGCCGCGGTGGGGCCGCCGCTGGGATACTGCCCCGGGTTCGGCTGGCCCGGCTCCGGCCCCAGCCAGGCGTTGGCATAGAGGGGCAGCGGCGAGACGGCCCGGCCGGCCTGCGCCACCCCCTCCACGTAGCGGCCGAAGGTCCAGGCCATGAACACCTCCTCCGCCCGCGGGGAGGCGCCGAACACCTGCGCCCACGTGCCGGAGCGCCGACGGCCGTGCGCCGTCCACAGGGCGGCGAGCTCGGGCGCGAGCGTGTCGGCGTGACGGGCCAGGTGGTCCAGCAGGGCGGGGGGCGCCGGGCCGCGCCACGCCGCCTCCGCCGCCGGCGAGCGGTCCCGGCTGTCGCCCAGAAGCCCGGTCTCGTTCTCCACCTGCACCACCACCACCCGGTGGTCGGGGTCCGCCTCGCCGAGGTGGCGCATCAGGGCGGCGAAGGCGCGCCGGTCGGCCTCCAGGAGCGCGGGGCTGAAGGCGGAGAGCACGGGGGCGCGGGTGGAGGTGAAGGCGCCCGTCGGCCGGTCCGGCTCCGCGGTGGCGGCGCGGGGGAAGCGCCGCCGGTCGGCGCGCACCCAGGTGGGCGCGTAGGTGGAGCGGGCGTTCTTGAAGGCGGCGAGCCACAGCAGGCCCAGCCGCATGTCGTGGCGGCGCGCCTGGGCGATCAGCTCGTCCACGAGGGTGAAGTCGAAGCGGCCCTCCTGCGGCTCGAGGAGCCCCCACTCGACGGGCGTCAGCAAGGTGTTCACGCCCGCGGCGTGAGTGCGCTCCCAGATCGGCGCCATGTAGGCCGCGCTGGAGGCGGAGGAGTTGTCCACCTCGCCGCCCAGCACGATGAAGGGGCGCCCGTCCACGAACAGCTGCCGGGCGACGCCGTTGGTGCGGACGGCGGGCGCGGCGGCGGTCGCAGGCGGGGGGAGGGAGCTCGCATTGCGCCCCGCCGCGGCCACCGACATCGCGAGGAGCAGGCGGCTCAGGATGGGGG
>CAXSHO010000063.1:0-1366 GCA_964237305.1 uncultured Caulobacteraceae bacterium | reverse complement strand
CCTCGCCGGGGCGATCGTCGAGCGCGCCGGCGACGGCCATCGCCCGTCGGGAGGGGCGATGTCGTTGTCGGACCGGACTGCGCCCCTCATCCGCGCCGAGGACATCCCGCTGGCCCGCCGGATCGCGGCCTTCGCCGCCCTGATGGTCTTCGAATTCTTCTACGGCTGGTGCTGGAACACGGTGGACGTGCTCCGGCCGCAGTTCCGGGAGGCGCTGGGCCTGTCGTTGACGCAGGCGGGCTCGGCCTACACGGCGCAGGGGCTCGGCGCGCTCGTGGGAGCCGTGGTGCTCGGCCAGCTGGCCGACGTGGTGGGCCGTCGGCGCATGGTGTTCACCGTGGTGCTGGGCTACGCGGTCGCCGCCGCGGCGGGCGTCCTCGTCACGAGCTATCCCGGGCTCTTGGTGCAGCGGCTGGCGCTCGGCTTCTTCCTCGGCGGCAATTTCCCCGTGATCATCGCCACCTACCTCAGCCTGTTCACGCCAAGCTGGCGGGGCAAGCTCGCGGCTTTGGGCGCGGGCAACTACAACCTGGCCATCGTGGCGCTGGGGGCGTCGCTCACCCTGGGTTGGATGCGGGTCGACTGGCGCCACGTGCTGCTGGCGGGCGCGCTGCCGCCGCTGGTGCTCGCGCCGCTGCTGTTCATCGTGCCCGACGACCGACGGATGGTCCCCTGGGGCGGGGCGGTCGCCGCCACGCGGATGAAGGGACCGCCGGTGCTGGAGCTGTTCCGCGACGGGCTGGCGGGGCGCACGGGCCTCTTGTTCCTGATGATCGGGCTGAACTTCTTCGCCTACCAGGCCTTCGCCGGCTGGGTGACCACCTACCTGAAGGAGGTGCGCCACCTGCCCGTCTCCACCGCCGGCGCGCTGGTGGCGTGGCAGTTCACGGGCGCGGTGCTGGGCGGCTTCGTCTGGGGCGCGTTCAGCGACAGGTTCGGGCGGCGACCCACCGCGCTGGGCTTCTTCCTGGCGGGGGGCGTGGTGGCCGGCTACCTGCTCCTGCCCACCGCACCCGGCGCGCTGGGGGCGGCGGGCTTCCTGTGGGGGCTGACCATGTCGTGCTCGGTGGCCTGGGGGCCGTGGATCTTCGAGATGTATCCCCCGCGCGTCAGCTCCACGGCCATGTCGATCTTTAACTGGGGACGGCTGATCTCCATGAGCGCGCCGCTCGTGACGGGGACGATCGCCGAGCGGCTGGGCCTGCCCTACGCGCTCGCCTGCTCCAGCGCCGGCTTCGTGCTGGGCGGGCTCGTCTGGCTGCGGCTGCCCGAGACGCTGGGCCGGACGCCCGGATCCGCGCCGGCCGAGGTCGCCGCGACCGTGCCCGGCCAGGCGCCCGCCTAGGCGCCCCGCGCCGCGCCCGCG
>CAXSHO010000062.1:11463-17658 GCA_964237305.1 uncultured Caulobacteraceae bacterium | reverse complement strand
GCACGATGTCGCCGCCCTGCGCCAGGAGCCAGGCCAGCGCCACCTGGGCGCTCGACACCCCCAGCCGCCGCGCCACCGCGCCCACCGCGTCCACGATGAGGAGGTTGCGCGGCATGTTCTCCGGCGCGTAGCGCGGATCGTTGCGACGCCAGTCGTCGGCGGGCAGCTCGTCCAGGCTGCGGATCCCGCCCGCCAGGAAGCCGCGGCCGAGCGGGCTGTAGGGCACGAAGCCCACGCCGTTCTCGCGGCAGGCGGGCAGGATCTCGTCCTCCACGCCGCGCTCCCAGATGGAGTACTCGCTCTGCAGCGCCGCGATGGGGTGGACGGTGCAGGCGCGGCGAAGGGTGTCGGCGGCGGCTTCGGACAAGCCGAGGTGGCGCACCTTGCCCTCCTTCACCAGCTCCGCCATCCCGCCCACCGTCTCCTCGATGGGCACGGCCGGGTCCACCCGGTGCTGGTAGAAGAGGTCGATCACGTCGACGCCGAGCCGCTTCAGCGAGCCCTCGCAGGCGCGGCGCGCGTTCTGCGGGCTTCCATCCAGGCCCGCCATCCTGTCGCCGTCCCAGTGCATGGCGAACTTGGTGGCGATGACGAGGCCGTCGCGGCGGCCCTTGATCGCGCCGCCCACCAGCTCCTCGTTGCGGAAGGGGCCGTACATCTCGGCCGTGTCGAAGAAGGTGACGCCGAGGTCGATGGCCTCGTGGAGAGTGCGGACCGACTGGCCCTCGTCCGCCAGGCCGTAGCTGATGTTGCCGTTGCGGATCATGGGCATGCAGCCGACGCCCACGGCCGAGACGTCCAGGCCCTTGGCGAGCGTGCGGTGCTTCATGACGGCTCCAGGCGGACCGGGCGGAGGGAAGGCGGGAGAGAGGGAGGCCGCCGGGCGGTATAGGACGCCCGGCGCGAAGACGCATCCCGCTCCGGGGAGGTGGGGCCCGGGTCGCAGGCCCGTCCGCGACGCGGCGGCGCGGAGCCGATCACCGCGCCTCGAACCTCAGCGACCTTGGCCGGCGGGCGGGCCCACCGTCTGCTCGATGGCGCCGAAGATGGTGTGGTGGCGGCTGTCGCGCATCTGCAGCCGCACCGTGTCGCCCGCCTTGAGGAAGGGCGTCCTCGGCGCACCGTGGCTGAGCGTCTCCACCGTGCGGAGCTCGGCCAGGCAGCTGTAGCCCAGGCCGCCCTCCTCCACCGCCCGTCCGGGGCCGCCGTCCTCGCCGCGGTTGGAGACGGTGCCCGACCCGATCACCGTTCCCGCTGACAGCGCCCGGGTCTTGGCGGCGTGCGCGATCAGGGTGGGGAAGTCGAACGTCATGTCCACGCCCGCGTCGGCGCGGCCGAAGTCGCGCCCGTTCAGCTCCACCTCCAGCGCGCCGTGCAGCTTGGCCCCGTCCCACCCCGGCAGCGCGTCCGGCGTCACCGCCACGGGCGAGAGGGCGGAGGCGGGCTTGGACTGGAAGAAGCCGAAACCCTTTCCCAGCTCCGCGGGCATGAGGTTGCGCAGCGACACGTCGTTCACCAGCACCACCAGCCGGATGGCCGCCGCGGCCTCCTCGCGCGAGGCCCCCTGCGGCACGTCGCCGGTGATCACGCCGACCTCCCCCTCCATGTCGCAGCCCCACTCGGGGTCGGCGAGCGGGATGGGATCGCGCGGGCCGAGGAAGCCGTCGGACCCGCCCTGGTAGACGAGCGGGTCCGTCCAGAAACTCTCCGGCATGTCCACGCCCCGGGCGCGGCGCACCAGCTGCACGTGGTTCACGTAGGCCGACCCGTCCGCCCACTGGTAGGCGCGGGGCAGGGGGGCGGCGGCCTCGTGCTCGTGGAAGCGCTCCAGCGGCACGCCCGCCGTCTCCACGCTTTGCGCCAGCGCCCGCAGCATGGGCTCGCACCGCTCCCACCCGTCCAGCGCCGCCTGCAGCGTGGGGGCGACCGTCGACGCGTCGGCGCACCAGGCGAGGTCGTTGGAGACCACCACCAGACGGCCGTCGCGACCCCCCTTCAGCGATGCGAGCTTCATGGCGCGTCCCTCCTGATCGTTCGGCTGAGGCTCTCGCCCGCGTCGTACAGCGCGGCGTTGGCGTAGACCCTGACCTCGCACAGGATGTCGCCGCCGGGCTCGGCGGCCCAGACGTAGCCGCGCTCCACCTGCACGTTGCGGCCCGCCGGGCTGATCCCGTCGAAGGTGTCGCCCCAGGGCGTGACCTTGGCCAGCGCACGCCAGGGCAGGTCCAGCGCGCGGGACAGTTCGTCGTGCGCCATCGCGTGCAGGTCGGGGTCGCTCAGGCGGCGGCTCCGCGCGGCATGGCCGAAAAGTCGTGGTGGAGCATGGCTGAGGTCGTCCCCGCCCGGCCGGCGTCCCGCATGGATACGCTCGGCTCCCGCCCGCGCGCAACCACGGTCGCCCCGCCTGGGGAAACGGTGTAGCCGTGTTCCGGTCGATCCCGCCCGAGGCCGCCTTTGCTCCGCAAGCTCTACGACCGCGTGATCGCGCTGGCCGCGACGCGCTGGGCGGCGCCCACGCTGGCGGCGGTGGCGTTCGCGGAGGCCAGCTTCTTCCCGATCATCCCGGAGGTGCTGCTCGGCCCCATGGTGCTGGCGCGGCGGGAACGGGCCTGGTGGTATGCGGCCATCTGCACCGCGGCGTCGGTGGTCGGCGGGCTGTTCGGCTACGCCATCGGCGTGTTCCTGGAGCCTTTGGGCCTGCAGATCCTGCGCCTCTTCGGGCACGGGCAGGGCATGGAGGCCTACCGCTCGTGGTTCGCCGTGAACGGCTTCTGGGTGATCCTGGTGAAGGGCCTCACGCCCATCCCCTTCAAGCTGGTGACCATCGCCAGCGGCATCGCGCGCTTCGACCTCGCGCAGTTCGTGCTGGCGGCGACGATCACCCGGGGCGGCCGCTTCTTCCTGGGCGCGGCGCTGCTGCGCCACCCCAGGGCCAAGGTGCTGGTGGAGCGTCACCTCCTGCTGTTGACGGGGGCGGGCCTCGTGGCCGTGGTCGCCGCGGTGGTCGCGGTCAAGCTCCTCGCCCACGGCTGAGCCCGGCCCTATCTTGCCGTCGATGACAGCCCTCCCCCGCCCCGTCGCCTGGCTCTGGATCGCGGGACTCGCGGCTGCGGCCATGCTGGCGGCGGTCCACCTTCTGGAGAGCGTGGGCGGCTATCCGCCGTGCGAGCTGTGCCTTCACCAGCGCGAGGCGCTGTGGACGGTGCTCGCCGTCGCCGCGGCGGGGCTTGCAGCCGCGCGCCTGCGCCCGGTCCTCGCCCCGGTGGCGGTGGTCGGCGTGGGCGTGGCCTTCGCCGTGGGCGCGGGTGTCGCCGCCTTCCACGCGGGAGTGGAGTGGCGCTGGTGGGCCGGCCCCGCCACCTGCACCGGGCTGGCGCGCGGCCCCGTGAGCGCGGCGGACGTGGCCGCGATCCTGAGCGGCGCCGGCAGGCTGCACGTGGTGCGCTGCGACGAGGCGGCCTTCCGCATCGCAGCGCTGTCGCCGGCGGGATGGAACGCGCTCGCCTCCGGTGCGCTGGCGCTGATGAGCTTCTTCGTCCTGCTCCGCCCCGCCCCGCCCTCGGACCGCCGCCCGTGACCGACATCGCCGCGCCCCGCGCTCCCCGCCCCGGCCGAGGCGCCTACCGCCGCCGCCTGGCGGAGATCCTGCGGGTCGACCACGCGGGCGAACTCGGCGCCGTCCACATCTACCGCGGCCAGGCGGCCGTCTTCTCCCGCGCGAGGGGCGGCGAGCGGATGGCGGCCGACATGGCCGAGCACCAGGCCGACGAGCAGGTGCACCTGTCGGCCTTCGACGCCATCCTCACCCGCGAGGGCGTGCGCCCCACCGCCTTCACCCCCCTGTGGCGGCTGGCGGGGTTCGCGCTGGGCGCCGGCACCGCGCTTCTGGGGGAGAAGGCGGCGCACGCCTGCACGGAGGCGGTGGAGAGCGTGATCGAGGAGCACTACGCCGGGCAGATCGCCGAGGTCTCCGCCCGCGAGCCGGAGCTGGCGGCCGAACTCGCCCGCTTCCGCGACGACGAGCTGGCCCATCGCGACCACGCCGTGGCGGAGGGCGCCCGGGAGGCGCCCGGCTACGCTCTGCTCTCCGCGGTCATCACGGCGGGCTGCCGCGCGGCGATCAAGGTCAGCGAGAAGCTCTGACGCGCGACCTTGCATCCGCCGGGCGACGCGTGCGTTGCTGCGTCACGGCCAAGCTGTCCCGGAGATCCTGACATGACCCGCACCCTCGTCCTCGCCGCCGCCCTGCTCGCCGCGCCCGCCGTGGCCTTCGCGCAGCCGGCCCCGGGCGTCACCGCCTCGCAGCCCGTGCCCAACCCGCCGCCGGGCACGGTCGCGCCGGGCCCCGGCACCGCCGACCCGATGTACTCCGGCGCGCTCAAGGGGCAGGCCTTCCTGGACGTGGACGCCCGCATCGCCGCCGACGAGGCCAAGATGTCCGGCGACCGCAAGGGCATGGCGGCGCTGCGCGCCATCAAGGGCGAGGCCAAGGTCCGCCGGGCCCGCCACGGCGGCGAGCTGCGCGACTGGGACCGCGAGCTCCTGAATAAGCGGCTCGATCAGGTGGAAGGTGTCGGCGGCGCCTGAGGCCGTCCGGCTCCATCGCGGCGCCGGGGTCCGCTCCCGCGCCGCGACCCGCCCTCACCCGCCGGCGGGCAGGCTGTAGCGCAGCACGTAGGCGTGACCTGCGGCGGTATCGATCGTCATCGTTCCCGTGATCCCCGCCAGGGCGCCCGTGCCGGAGCCGGGGGAGATGTTGACGATCATCTCCCGCCTGCCTCCGTCCATCGTTCCGCTCTGCTGAACGGCGAACGTTCCCGCCCGCCCCTTCAGCGCCCCGGTGATCACCTCCAGAGCCACGTAGCCCGCCGATCCCGTGGCGGGCGATCCCGCCGACAGCATCTCGCCGGCGGCCGTTCCCTCCAGGTCCCCGTGGTAGCGCTTGGCCATGGCCATCCGGCCGAGCGGCGCCTCGCCGGCGGGCTGCGGCGTCATCGTCACGTCGAAGCGGCCATGGGCCTCCTCCATGCGGGTCTCCTTGGGGGCGGCCGCGATCAGGACGAGGCCGACGGCCACGAGGGCGGGCGTTCGCCTCACGGCTCCAGCTCGATGTCCCAGTACAGGTAGTCCATCCAGCTCTGGTGCAGGTGGTTGGGCGGGAAGCGGCGGCCGAGGTCCTGCAGCTCGTAGGTGGTGGGACGTCGCGCGGCCCGGGCGGGCGGCATCTGCGCCTCCTTCGGCGTGCGGCCGCCTTTGCGCAGGTTGCAGGGCGCGCAGGCGGTGACGATGTTCTCCCAGCTGGTCCGCCCGCCACGCGAGCGGGGAATCACGTGGTCGAAGGTGAGGTCGTCGCCGCTGCCGCAGTACTGGCAGCTGAAGCTGTCGCGCAGGAACAGGTTGAAGCGCGTGAACGCCGGCGTGCGGTCCTGCGGCACGTAGCTCTTCAGCGCCACCACGCTGGGCAGCGCCATCTCGAAGGAGGGCGAACGCACCACGTGGTCGTAGGTGGAGACCACGTCCACCCGGTCGAGGAACACGGCCTTCACCACCTCCTGCCACGGCCACAGCGACAGCGGGTAGTAGCTCAACGGCCGGAAGTCGGCGTTGAGCACCAGGGCGGGATGGCCCGACGGCGGGCGGGCGATCACCTGCATGGCGTGCGACCGCGCTGGGCGACGGCGAGGCTCTGACGGGGCGTAGGCGTGAAGACCGCACCTCCTGACCCACCGGGAATCGCGTCTGCGGCGGGACCCCTAGGATACGCCGCTCGCCGCGACAGGGAAGTGACGGTTTCAACGAAACGCTGACGGTCGGGCGCGTCTCCTGCTAAGCTCGTCCCACCCTCGTCGAGGTCCGGAGAGACCATGCGCCCCTTCATGCTGCTCAGCTCGACCCTGGCGCTCATCCTGTCGGCGGGCGCCGCGGCGACGCAGCCCGCCCCGGCGCCCGCCCCCGATCCCGCCTGGAAGGTGTCTGAGGTGATCGCCTTCACGGGGGTCAAGCCGGGCGACAAGGTCGCGGACATCATCGGTGGACGCTTGACGCACGCCTTGGCCGACGCGGTGGGGCCCGGCGGCAAGGTCTACGCCGTGGAGACCGCCGAAGTGGCCAAGGTCCACCCTGAGGTGATCACGTTGATGCAGGGGATCGCCAAGACCACGCCCCAAATCACCGCCAGCTTCGATCCGGTGTCCG
>CAXSHO010000062.1:5068-11453 GCA_964237305.1 uncultured Caulobacteraceae bacterium | reverse complement strand
TAACGTCGTCGTCAGCGCCGATCCGGTCTCCGCACCGCTGCCGTCGAGCCTCGACGCGGTCTTCATCCGTCAGAACTACCACGACCTCTACGACAAGTTCATGGGGCCCGCCGACGTGCCCGCCTTCAACCGCAACGTCTACGCCGCGTTGAAGCCGGGCGGCGTGTTCGTGGTGCTCGACCATGCGGCGGCGTCGGGCTCGGACATGTCCGTCACGGAGACGCTGCACCGCATCGATCCCGCGCGGGTCAAGGCGGACATGAAGGCCGCGGGCTTCATGCTGGTGGCCGAGAGCGCGATCCTGATGTCCACCGCCGACGACCACACCAAGAACGTCTTCTCGCCGGATGTGCGCAACCATACCGACCAGTTCCTCATGAAGTTCAAGAAGCCCGGCTGAGCGGGGCTGTCAGGCCCCCGCCTGCGGGCCCTGCCAACCGGCTGCGCGGCCGGCGAAGGCGTCACGCAGGAAGGTCGCGCCATCGTCCAGGCCGGCCTGGCCGATGGAGTGCGGGAGAGCGGGCTCGATGCGCCAACGGCAGCCGACGCCCGCGGCCGCCAGCCCCTCCCGCGCGGCGGCGAGGGCGTGGACGGGCACCATCTCGTCCCGGGCGCCGTGGACGAGGAGCACGGGCGGGCGGCTCTTCACCTCGGCGGGCAGTCGCTCGGGCGCGGTGAGCACGCCGGAGAAGGCCGCCACCGCCGCCAGCGGCTCCGCGCGGCGCAGGCCCACGTGCAGGCTCATCATCGCACCCTGGCTGAACCCCACCAGCGCGCAGGCGGAGGCGGGCAGCTCGTGGCGGCGCAGCTCCGCGTCGATGAACCTGTCCAGCGACCCCGCCGCCTGCCGCACCCCCGACGCCATGACCGCCGGATCCAGCCGGCTGAGCGGGAACCACTGAAAGCCGCCCGGCGCGCCCGGCGCCGGCTGCGGGGCGTCGGGGGAGGAGAAGGCGGTGTTCGGCAGCGCCTTGGCCAGCATGGGGGCGAGCCCGATCAGGTCGTCGCCGTTGGAGCCGTACCCGTGCGCGAAGATGACGAGGCTGGTGGGCCGCCCCCCCGCCGCGGGCGCCCGCCGCGGCCCGTCCAGTCCTCCCAGCCCGGCCATCAGGCGACCGCCCGGCGGCGGGCTGCGGAGGCGGCGCGGTCGCTGACGCGCTGCTCGGGCGTGAGGGGATGGGGCATGTCGCCTCCCTTCACCGCCACGTACCACTCCCACAAGAGGTGCGCGGCCACCGCCCGGTGCGGCCGCCAAGCCTCGGCCCGGGCGTAGGTGGCGGGCGCGTCCGGCCGGGCGGGCAGGCCGTCGAGCCAGCGCACCGCCTCCTGCACGGCGATGTCGCCCGCGGGAAAGGCGTCCAGCCGATGCTCGGCCATCATCAGGTGCACCTCGGCCGTCCAGGTCCCCACGCCCTTCAGCGCGGTGAGCGCCAGGAGCGCCGCGTCGTCGTCCTCCGGCAGCCTGTCGAAGTCGATGGCGCCCTCCATCACCGCCTGGGCGATCCCCTTGGCGTAGCGCGCCTTCTGGCCGGAGAAGCCGGAGGCGCGGTAGGTCGCATCGTCCAGCGCCAGGAGCGCGGGCGCGGTCACCGGGCCGGCGAGCGCCGCCTCCAGCCGCGCCCACACCGCGTCCGCCGCCAGCGTGGACACCTGCTGGCCCACGATGGCGCGCACCAGCCCCTCCATGCCCATGAGGCGCGAGCGCCAGGCGAAGGGCCGCACGCGGGCGTCGAGCCCGGCCATGGCGGGGTCGGCGGCGGCGAGGGCGGCGCGCGCGCGGGCGATCAGGTCGGCGTCCGGCTTGGGGCGGGCGGGCATGGCGTGTGTTGAAGCCTGCGCGGTCGCGGGAGGCAAGCGCCGCCCCGCCGGAAGAGGCGCGGCGTGCGCCGGGAAGCGCGGAGCGTCCCGGATCGTCGTGCGGGTCGTGCGGGTCGTGCGGGTCGTGCGGACGCCGCGCTCCGCGTGCGGACCGTGCCTGTCGCGCCGTCTTCACGAGCCATGGCGTCAATGTAAGCCCGGCGGAGGGGGCGGTGATAGGAAGGCGCGTGTTCGTCACCCGCTTCGCCCCCTCGCCGACCGGCCCCCTGCACCTCGGCCACGCCTTTGCAGCCCTGACGGTGGCGGACGCGGCGCGGAGGGCGGAAGGGCGGTGGCTGCTGCGCATCGAGGACATCGACCGCACCCGCGCCCGGCCGGCGTTCGAGGCCGCCCTCCTGGAGGACCTCGCCTGGCTGGGCCTCACCTGGGAGCGGCCGGTGCGCCGGCAGTCGGAGCATATGGTGGACTACGAGGGGGCGCTCGAACGCCTGCGCGCGGACGGCCTGCTCTACCGTGACTTCCGCACCCGGCGCGAGGCGGCCGAGGCCGCCGCCTCCGCCCCGCACGGCCCGGAGGCGCCCTTCCGCGGCGGACCCGCCGACGACGAAGCCGAGCGCCTCGCCCGGGGCGAGCCCTTCGCGTGGCGGCTGTCGCTGAAGGCCGCCCGCGCGCACCTCGGCCCCGCCTGCGACGCGCTCACCTGGCGGGAGGAGGGCGGGGTCGAGCACCCGGTCCGGCCCGACGCGGCGGGCGACGTGGTGCTGGCGCGCAAGGACGTGGGCGTCGCCTACCACCTGGCCAGCGTGGTGGACGACGCGCTGCAGGGCGTGACGCACGTGATCCGCGGCGAGGACCTCGCGGAGGCGGTGCACCCCCAGCGCCTGCTGCAGGCGCTGCTCGGCCTGCCGAGGCCGACCCACCACCACCACCGGCTGATTCTCGGCGCAGACGGCAAGCGGCTGGCCAAGCGCAACGGCGCCGAGCCGCTGGCGGCGCTCCGCGCGCAGGGCGTCACCCCGGCGCAGGTGCGCGAGCGTGTGGGACTGTAGTCCTCCCCCCGGCACGGGGGAGGTGGCGCGGCGCGCGGCGCCGTGACGGAGGGGTGGCTCGGCGCTTCACACGTCGCGCCACCCCCACCACCATGCGTCGCACGGTCCCCCTCCCCCGTACCGGGGGAGGACTGTAGAGCCCCTCCCATGAACGACCGCCGCGCCCTCCTCGTGCTCCTGGCGGGCGCCTGCATCATCGGGGCGAGCCCCGTCCTGGTGCGGCTGGCGCAGGCGGGGCCGGCGGCGACGGGGGCGTGGCGGCTCGCCTTCGCCCTGCCGCTGCTGGCGGTCATGGCGGGACGGAGCGGCGGGGCCGGGCGGCCGAGCCGGGCCATTTGGGCGGCGGGGCTGTTCTTCGCCGCCGACCTCGCCTTCTGGCACTACGGCATCCACTACACGTCGGTGGCCAACGCCACGGTCCTCTCCAACCTCACGCCCGTGCTGGTGACGGTGGTGGGGTGGCTCCTGTTCGCCGAGCGGCCCCGCGTGCTGTTCCTCCTCGGCCTGGCCGTCGCGGTGGCGGGCGCGGTCGGCATGGGGCTGGCCCGGCACGGCGGCGTGGGGCCGGGGAACGCCCCGGCGCTGGGCGATGCGCTCTCCGCGCTGACGGCCGTCTGGTACGGCGCCTACTTCCTCACCGTGCGCGCCGCCCGGGCCAACGCGGGGGTGACAGCGGTGATGCTGTGGACCGCGCTGATCGGCCTGCCGCCGCTGGCGCTCGCCGCGGTGGCGCTGCGCGAGCCGCTGTGGCCCGCGGCGGCCGCGGGATGGGCGGCGTGCGTGGGGCTGGGCGTGATGCACGTCACCGGGCAGGGCGCCATCGCCTGGGCGCTGGGCCGCCTCCCCGCCTCGCTCACCGCGGTGGTGGTGCTGGTGCAGCCGGTGGTGGCCGCAGGCCTGGGCTGGCTGGCGTTCGGCGAGGCGGTGACGCCGGGCCAGGCGCTCGCGGGTGCGGTGGCGCTCGGCGGCGTGGCGCTGGCGCAGGCGGGCGCGCGCAGCCGGAGTCCTCCCCCGATTTCGGGGGAGGTGGCGCGGGCCGCAGGCCCGTGACGGAGGGGGTGGCGCGACGCCGGACGTGTCGCGCCACCCCCTCCACCACGCTTCGCGTGGTCCCCCTCCCCCGTACCGGGGGAGGACTCGGAGGACTTAGGCCGCGCGGTCAAGCGTCAGCGCCTCGAAGCGCTTCAGGTGGTGGTCGGCGTCGCCGAACAGGCCCTCGATCACGGTGGTGCGCTTGAAGTAGTGGCCGGTGGAGAGTTCCTCCGTGATGCCCATGCCGCCGTGGATCTGCACCGCCGCCTGCCCTGAGAACCGCGCGCCGCGGCCGATCTTGGACTTGGCCGCGCTCACCGCCGCCTTGCGCGCGTCCGCGTCCTCGTCGAGCTTCAGGGTGGCCATCAGCGTCATGGAGACCGCCTGCTCGGTCTCCATGAACATGTCGACCATGCGGTGCTGCAGCACCTGAAACTCGCTGATCGGGCGGCCGAACTGCTTGCGCTGGCGGGCGTAGTCCAGCGTGTTCTCGTGCAGGCGGCGCATGCAGCCGACGGCCTCGGCGCAGACGGCGGCGGTGGCCTCGTCCACCACCTGCTCGACGAGGTCGAGGCCGGTGTCGGCGTCGCCGAGGAGGCGCGCGGGGGTGTTCTCGAAAGCGACCTCGCTCGCGCGGCGGCCGTCCACGGTGGGGTAGTCGCGGGTGGCGACACCCGCGGCGCCCGCCTCGACCAGGAACACGCCCACGCCGCCGCGGTCGCGCCGCCCGCCGGCCGTGCGCGCGGTGACGAACAGGTGCGTGGCCCAGGGCGCGCCCACCACCACCGCCTTGCGCCCGTCCAGCGTCCAGCCCTCGCCGCTCCGCCTGGCGGTGGTCTGCAGGTCGGCGAGGTCGTAGCGGCCCTTGGGCTCGGCGTAGGCGAAGGCGCCGACCACCTCGCCCGCGATGATCCCGGGGATCAGTTCCTCCGCCAGGTCGCCGCCCGCGGCCTTGAGGAAGCCGCCGCCGATCACCGCCGTGCCGAGGTAGGGCTCCACCACCAGCCCCTTCCCCAGCTCCTCCATGACGATCATGTGCTCCACCGCGCCGCCGCCGAGGCCGCCGTGGTCCTCGCTGAAGCCGGCGCCCAGGATGCCCAGCTCCTCGGCGAACGCGCGCCACACGTCGGGCGACCAGCCGGGCTCGGCGGCGATGACCTTGCGGCGGGTCTCGAAGTCGTAGCGGTCGGCGAGGAAGCGCCCGAGCGTGTCGCGCAGCATCTGCTGCTCGTCGGTGTAGCTGAAGTCCATGACCGCTCCCTGAGTGTGGACCGGCGTCCGGTCTCGTTTACGCGTCTGGTCCAAGGCCTAGCAGGCGGCGCGCCGGACCGCCAAGGGCGCCCGCGTCAACCCCCCGTTAGTCGCTTCATGGTTGTATTCGTCAGCCGGTTGAGCGGGGATGGCCATGTTGCTGGATGCGAGCGCGGCGGGGGCTGCGGATATGGCGGCGGCGGCGGCGGCCCCGGGCCTGGCCGCCGCCCGGCTCGCCGCGGGGGAGGCGACCGCGCCCCCGGCGCTGATCCGCCGCGTGGAGGTCGTCGGCTCCAGCCTGCCCGCCGCCACGCTGGAGCGGCTGCGCGCCCGCTACGCCGGCCGCCCGCTCGACGCCCCCACGGGCGCTGCGGCCGTGCACGCGCTGGAGCGCCTCTACCGCCATGCGGACGTGGAGCTGGCCACCGTCGGCGGCGCGGGCCTGGGCGCGGACGGGACGCTGACCCTCGCAGTGCTGGAGGGGCGCCTCGACGGCGTCGATGTGGAGGGCGGCTCCCCCCGCCTGCGCCGCACCGCCCGGGCTTACGCCCAGCGCCTCGTCCACGAGCGCCCCCTGACGCGCACGGGCATGCAGCGCGCCGCCGCCCTCCTGGCGCTGCTTCCCGGCGTGGAGGCGCGCACCGCCTTCGCTGTGACGGCCACGCCCGGCGTCATGCGGCTCAAGGTGGTGCTGCACGAGGCGCGGGTGCGCGTGGACCTGAAGCTCACCGACCGCGGCGCCCGCGCCTTCGGCCGGGTGCAGGGCCGGGTGGACCTGCGCGCCTACTCGGTGCTCACCGGCGGCGACCAGGCGATCCTGACGGTGGCGGCCACGCCCGACGCGCACCGCCTGCGCCTGGTCGGCGCCACCTACACGCGCCCGCTGGGCGACCGCGGGCTGACGATGGCCGTCGCGGTGGCGCACGTGGACGCGGAGCCCTACGCCGCGGGCCAGTCCTCCCGCGGGACGAGCGCGCTGTTCGCGCTCGCCTACCCCTTCGTGCTCCGGGCCGACCGCACGTGGACGGGCTCGGTGATCCTCGACGGGCAGGACGGGCTGAACGCGGCGGGGGCGCAGGTGCTCACCGACGAGCGCACCCGCAACCTGCGCGCGGCGTTCACCGGGACGCGGCTGTCCGGGTCCGGGGCGCTGACGGGCGGGGTGACGGTCACCGCGGGCCTGCCCGCCTTCGGCGCCCACGCCGCCCGCGCCGGCTACGCCCCGCGCGAGTACG
>CAXSHO010000062.1:233-5058 GCA_964237305.1 uncultured Caulobacteraceae bacterium | reverse complement strand
CGACGGGGCCCGCAAGGCGCAGATGGCGACGGCGATGGCCAACCAGATGCTCCAACTGAAGTACGGCCGGGACGACGAGTCGCAGTCCGACGCCTTCGGCGTCCGCCTCATGGCCCGCGCCGGCTACGCCCCGCGCGAGTACGGCAAGGTCAGCCTCTACGGCGGCCTCTCCACGCCCTACGGCCCGTGGACGGTGCGGCTGCACGCGGCGGCGCAGGGGGCGGGCTCGCGCCTGCCCTCCTCCGAGCAGTTCGTGCTGGGCGGCGACGACTACGGCCGCGCCTTCCGGAGCGCCGACGTTCAGGGCGACGACGGCTACGGCGCCTCGGCCGAGCTGGCGCTGCGGCTGCCCCCGACGCCGCTCGGGGCCGCCGAGCTCTTCACGTACGCCGACGGCGGCGAGGTGAACCTTCGCCGCCGTCCGGGGGAGCCGGGAGGCGACCGCGAGGGGCGCCTCGTGTCGGCGGGCGCGGGCGTGCGGCTGGCGGTGGGACGGGCGGCGGGGCTGGAGCTCTCGGCCGACCGCGCCATCGACGGCCGCGACCCGTTCGGTCGGGAGGAGCGGGGCTGGCGCGTGGGCGTGCGCCTGCACCTGATGTACGCGAGCTGACGTCCTCCCCCGGCGCGGGGGAGGACGTCGCGTCAGAGCCCCAGCACCATCTTGGCGATGATGTTGCGCTGGATCTCGTTGGAGCCGCCGTAGATGGAGGTTTTGCGGCCGTTGAAGTAGGTCGGCGCGGTGCGGTGCGTGTAGTCCGGCCCGATCTCCATGGCGTTGTCGCCCGCGGGGCCGAAGCCGCGGAAGTAGGCCTGGCCGTAATGGCCGCTCGCCTCCAGCGCCAGCTCGGTGAGCCGCTGCTGGATCTCGGTGCCCTTGATCTTGAGCAGGCTCGACTCCGGCCCCGGCCCCTTGCCGGAGGACTCGCCCGCCAGCGTGCGCAGCTCGGTGTACTCCAGCGCCAGGAGGTCGATCTCCAGCTCGCTGATCCTGCGGGCGAAGAAGGGGTCGGCGATCAGCGCGACGTCGTCCTCGCTCTCCGCGCGCGCCATCTCCTTCACCCGGCCGAGGCCGCGCTTGGAGCGCGCCACCCCGGCGATGCCCGTGCGCTCGTGCGCCAGCAGGAACTTGGCGCAGGTCCACCCCTTGTTCTCGTGGAAGATGCGGTTCTCCACCGGCACCTTCACGTTCTCCAGCCAGACCTCGTTGACCTCGTGCTCGCCGCCCAGCGTGATGATCGGGCGCACGGTGACGCCCGGCGTCTTCATGTCGATGAGGAGGAAGCTGATGCCCTCCTGCGGCTTGGAGGCGGCGTCGGTGCGCACCAGGCAGAAGATCCAGTCGGCGTGCTGCGCCAGCGTGGTCCAGGTCTTCTGCCCGTTGACGAGGTAGTACTCCTTCCCGTCGTCCCCGGTGATGCGCTCGGCCTTGGTCTTCAGCGAGGCGAGGTCGGAGCCCGCGCCCGGCTCGGAATAGCCCTGGCACCACCAGATGTCGCCGGAGAGCGTCGGCGGCAGGAAGCGCGCCTTCTGCTCCGGCGTGCCGAAGGTGTAGATGACCGGGCCGACCATGTTGATGCCGAAGGGCAGCACCGGCACCGTGTCGGCCCGCGCCAGCTCCTCGCTCCACAGGTAGCGCTGCACGCTGGTGAAGCCCGGGCCGCCGTACTCGGCCGGCCAGGCGGGGGCCACCCAGCCCTTCTGCGCCAGCACGCGGTGCCAGGACAGGAAGTCCTCCTTGGACATCTCCTCGCCCTCCTCCTGAACATGGCGCAGTGCGGAGGGGTAGCTGTCGGCGATGAAGGCGCGCGCCTCGGCGCGGAAGGCTTCGTCTTCGGAGGAGAAGTCGAGGTTCATGGCGTGCGGCTTCCGGCGCGAGGGATATCGCCTCCACGGCGATCGCCTCGCCGGTGATCTTGGGGACGGGAGAGAGGATCGGCAAGGCTGACGCAGGGTCACGGCCGCCCTGTCAGCTCCCGGCGCCGAGCTCGCCCGCCATCTTGGCCAGGGACAGGGCCGCCAGCCCCGCGAGCCCCGGCTCCAGGTCGGGCAGCCCGGTGAGCGCCCGGGCGTCGCGCACGTGGCCCAGCGCGCCCGGTGCGACGCGGTGCAGGGCGGCGAAGGCGGAGCGGGCCGGGGCGCCGTCGAGGATCACGGGGGTGCGCTGGGCGCCCGCGGCCAGGATCGCGCCCGCCACCGCCGCGATCTCGCGCCCGCCGTGTCGGCGCAGCAGGCGCAGGCCGTCGGCGTCCGGGTCGGCGGCGAGCGCGGCCTCCAGCGCGGCGGCTGCGGCGTCGGCGCCCTCCGTCTCCACCGAGAGCACGAGGAGGTCCGGCCCCTTGGCCAGCGCCTCCATGCCGAAGGCCAGGGTGGCGGCCAGGGCGCGGGCGCCCATCATGTCGCCGCGGCCGAGCACGGGGTGGGGCGAGGGCCGGTCCACCGCGAGGTCGAACACCTCCACCCCCGCCCCCAGCGCCCGGGCGGGGCCCGCCAGGGCGCCGCCGCCCGCCGCCAGGTGCTCCAGCCGGGTCCGGGCGCGCTCGGGGGCGCCGGCGTCCAGGGCGTAGGAGGCGCAGTAGAGGCAGGCGATCGGCCGCAGCACGCGCCGGCCGGCGGGCGCGGGCGCGGGCGCGCCCGGCCACGCGGCCAGCCACAGGGCGAGGGGAAGGAGCGGGCCGAGGGCGGGGAACTCGCCCAGCGCCTCCGCGGCGCGGGCGGCGCGCTCCGCGTCCGGTCCCGGCGCCGCGGCCAGGAGCGCGCGGGCGTCGTCCAGCGGGTCGGCGCCGGAAGGATCTTCGCGGCGGAGGTCGCCGGGAGGGCGGGGAGCGTCGGCGGTCACGCCCCGCGCTCTAGGTCCCGGCCCTCCGCACCACAAGCGGCGATCACCGGGCGGCGAGCACCAGCACGCCGGGGCCGATGGAGGAGAGCCGGCCGGCCTGCGCGCGCAGCACCTGCATGCGGGCGGCGTCCTGCGCCTGGGCGGCCTGCGCCTCGGTGACCGCGGCGGCGCCGGTGGCGGCGACCAGGGTGGCGACGAGAAGGAAGGGGGCGGTGAAGGACATGGTGTGTAGCTCCTGTCTGGCTGGGTTCGTCTTGCTGACAGGGATGTTTTGCTGCACGTCACATGAACGCACCAGTTAAATGGAGGTCATCTTGAATAATGACGTGAGTGTAACCGTCATTCTACTGTGAACGTCCTGTAATCTCGCGCACCACGCGCACGCCTGCTATGGCCGGGTGGTGAGCGCGCCGCCATCCGTCTCCTCCCCCTGCGTGAAGACGTGCGTCGTGGACGGCGCCAGCGGCCTGTGCCTCGGCTGCCTGCGCACCCTGCCGGAGATCGCGGGCTGGGGTCGGCTGGACGAGGCGGAGCGCCTGCGCGTCATGGCCGAGCTTCCCGGCCGCCGGGCGCGGGTCGATCCGGCGAAGCTGGGCTAGAAGCCCGCGCCCACGCGCTTCAGCCGCGCGTCGGTGCGCGCCAGGAGCTTGTCGATCTCGGCCATGGTGCGGTTGAGCGCGCCCTCGTCGTCGCGCCACACCTGCAGCACGCGCGCCCACGCGGCGGTGACCGCGGCCAGCCGCAGCGCGCCGCGCCCGCCGCCCGTGTCCACGCCCGCGCCCTCCAGCAGGGCGCGGGCGGTGCGCGGCAGGGCGGGGGCGAGGGCTGCGCCTTCGGTGCGGCCGATGGAGAGGAGGGCGGCGCGATGCGGCTCCATGACCTCCAGCCGGCTCATCATCGCCTCGAACAGCCGGTCGCGCGCCGAGGGCTGATCGTCCCCCGCGATCCGCTCCAGCGCCGAGCGGTCCATCCGGCGGGACAGCGCCAGCAGGAGCGCCGTCTTGCCCGCCGCCCGGCTGTAGAGCTCCGCGAAGGGAGCGCCCGCCTCCGCCGCGATGTCGCGCAGGCTCACCCCCCGCCACGGGCGCGCGGCGGCGAGCCGCAGCAGGGCGTCGCCCGCCCGGTCCAGCACGTCGCCCGCCGCGGGCGCCCCCGGAGCGGCCGGCGCCGGGGTGGAGGCCGGCTGTGGCGGCGGCGCCTCCACGTCGATCCCGTCGGCGTCCGGCGCGTGGCGCCCGGCTTCGGCCGAAGGCGGGACGGCATAGGCGGGGGTGTCCACCTTCTCGCCGCCCACGGACGGCGCCTCCACATCGAGGAGGGTGGCGTCGAGGTCGGCGGGGGCTGGCGGGACGGGGCTCATGGGCCCTCAACCGCCTTCGCGCGGCGAGGTTGCGCCTTCCGCCGCCAGCTCACGCGAGCGCCGGGCGGCGGCGGCCACGGCGTGGCGCAGGAGGAGCGGGAGGGCGTCGGGCTGGAGCAGCACGTCCAGCGCCGCCTCCGTCGTGCCCCGGGGCGAGGTGACCTGCGCGCGCAGGTCGGCGGGCGAGGCCTGCGGCGAGGCGGCCATGAGCGCGGCGGCGCTCTCCACCGTGGCCCGCGCCAGCGCCGCGCCGACGGCCGCGGGCAGCCCCGCGCTCTCCCCCGCCGCGGCCAGCGCCTCCGTGAAGGCGTAGAGGTAGGCGGGGGCCGAGCCGCAGACGCCCACCGCCGCGTCCATCAGCGCCTCGTCGTCCAGGTCCACGGCGGTGGCGATCGGGTCGAACAGGGCGTGCGCCACGGCCCGGGCGTCCGGATCGTCCGCGTGCACGGCCGCCACGCCCCGGGCGATCGTCACCGCCGTGGTGGGCATGACGCGCGCGATCCGCCGCCCGCCGAACGCCTCGCCCAACGCCTCGGCCCGCACCCCCGCCATCACCGACACGATCACCGCATCGGAGGCGAGATGCGGCGCCAGCGCGTCCGCCGCGGCCCGCCATCCCTGCGGCTTCA
>CAXSHO010000062.1:0-223 GCA_964237305.1 uncultured Caulobacteraceae bacterium | reverse complement strand
GAGCACAGCCCGCGCTTCGGCCAGCGCCGCGTTCGGCGGGTCGCGCCGCGCCCCCGCCTCCACCGCCGCAAGCGCCTCCGGCCCGGGCGACGGGTCGCGGATCAGGAGCTGCGCGGGCGCGACCGCCCCCGCCGCGCGCCAGCCCGCGACCAGCGCTCCGCCCAGCCGTCCGGCGCCGACGATCAGCAAGGGCGTGTGTTCGGCCATCCGGCCATCCTAGCGG
>CAXSHO010000061.1:0-17872 GCA_964237305.1 uncultured Caulobacteraceae bacterium | reverse complement strand
AGCGCATGGTGGGCGGCGGTGAGTTCGCCCTCGGCGCGGGTGATCAGCGCTGGCAATCCCGAGATCTGGTTGCGGACCGCGGCAGCGCCCTCGTGGACGCTGCCGACGACGACTAAGGGAGCGTTTCCTGCGGTCAGGGCGAGCGAGTGGTCGAGGGCGGACGCCTGCGCCTCGGTGACTTCTTTCTCAACCAGGTTGCGGTCGTACTTGATGTTGCCGCTGACGCGCAGCTTGCTCGGCGGGGCACCCATGCGCTGCAAGCGGTCGGCGTCCTCGCGCGACTTCATCAGCAGCAGGCTGTAGTTCCGAAAGACCGGCCCCATCAAGGGCTGGAGCCAGCGGTAGTATTGGAACGACTGGGCGGAGATGCGCCCGTTGACCATGACGATGGGGACGCCGCGCTTCTTCGACATCAACGCGCTGTCGAACTTCGTCGCCAACCCGCTGGACGTGCTCGGCTACGACCCGCACGAGAAGCTCGTCGACTTCCTCGAGACCCTGATCGTGCGCACCCGAAAGGACGCGGCCTGACCATGCGCTACGGCTTCTGGGCCCCCGTCTTCGGCGGCTGGCTGCGCAACGTCCGCGACGAGGGCATGAAGGCGTCCTGGCCGTACATGAGCCGGCTCCTGCGTCGGGCCGAGAAGATCGGCTACGACCTCACGCTCATCGCCGAGCTGAACCTGAACGACATCAAGGGAACCACCGCGCCGGCGCTCGACGCCTGGTCCACCGCCGCGGCCGCGGCCGCCGTCACCGAGCGGCTGGAGCTGATGGTGGCGGTGCGGCCGAACTTCCACCACCCCGCGCTCTTCGCCAAGCAGGCGGCCAACATCGACCGCATCTCGAACGGGCGGCTCTCGCTCAACGTGGTGAGCTCGTGGTGGGCGGAGGAGGCGGTGAGCTACGGCCTGCCGTTCGACCAGCACGACGACCGCTACGGCCGCACCGCCGAGTGGCTGGACGTGGTGGACGGGTTGTGGACGCAGACGCCCTTCACCCACGACGGCCCGCGCTACCAGCTGAAGAACGCCATCTGCGAACCGAAGCCGGCCTCCAGGCCGCGCCCCGTCCTCTACGCCGGCGGTGAGAGCGAGGCGGCCAAGACGATGATCGCCCGCCAGTGCGACGCCTATGTCATGCACGGGGACGAACCCGCCGTGATCGCCGGCAAGATCGCCGACATGCGCGGGCGGCGCGAGCGCGCGGGCCTGCCGCCGATGCGCTACGGCATGGCCGCCTACGCCATCGTGCGCGACAGCGCTGCGGAGGCCCGCCGGGAGGTGGAGCGCATCACCACGCTGGATCCGCACGCCCCGGGGTTCGACAACTTCGACCAGTGGCTGTCCGGCACCGAACTCGAGCGCGAGCTGAAGCGGCAGGAGTACAGCGTCTCCAACCGCGGCCTGCGCGCCAACCTCGTCGGGCCGCCCGAGGCGGTCGCGGCGCGCGTGGCGGAGTACGAGGCGGCGGGGCTCGACCTCCTTCTTCTGCAGATGAGCCCGCAGGCCGAGGAGATGGAGCGCTTCTCCGCCCAGGTGATCCGCCCGCCGGCGGGCGCGGTCGCCTGACGGGTCCGGGAACAAGGCCGCCCCGCCCGAGTTCAACGCACATGCTCAGCTTCGACACGCCGGCGTCATCTGAACCGCCGTCGCGTCGGCCGCCCGTCGACGCACCGTCGGCGCCCCGGTCGCTCGGCCGGCGCAGGCGCACCCTCCTCAAGCTCGCAGAGCGCGACGGCCGCGTGCAGGTCGCCCTGAGCCACGGCGGCGTCACCGCGTCCCGCGCGGAGGTCGTCGACCTGCTGGACGAGCTTAACGAGGGCGGCATGCGGCGTGAGCACGGGACCTTGGTCGCAACCTATCTTATGGTGTGACTCCGTCGATCGCTTGTCTTGTTGGTCGAGAATCTCGGCACAGCGAACAAGTTCGCCGCCAACTCTTCGGGAACCCCGCGGCGCAGCGTCGGGTTCTCGCGGCAAGGCGCTAGAAGGCGCCGACCTCTCCGACAAGGCTCCGAGCGTCCGAAGATGTCCATCACGCCCTTTCCGCGCAGCCCCGCCGACGACGGTGGCAAGGCGCTCATCCAGGAGATCGTCCGGTTCGCCGACCTGCGCTCGCTGCACCAGCGCCTCGCCCACTGGAACCATGACCGGCTGTCCCCCGCCGCACCGACGGCCGGATGGCGCGAGGACCTTGCGCTCGAATGCCGGATGCGCGGACTTGAGGGGACCTGGGTGGAGCACCTGCGCGCCGGCGTCGCCGACCGTGCGGCGGACGCTCCCGTCGATCCCGCCGGCTTCGTCAGGTGGTTCGAGGGGCTGCTGGCCGATGGTCCGGGGCAGAACGACCCGCTCTTCCCCTTCCTGGCCGAGGAAGCCACCCGCGAGGAGCTGTGCTGGTTCCTGACTCAGGAGGCGGCCGGGGAGGCCGGCTTCGACGACCTCGTCGCCTACACGCAGGTGAAGCTGCCGGCGGCGGCGAAGCTGGAGCTCGCCCGCAACTACTGGGATGAGATGGGCCGCGGCAACCTTCGCGGCATGCACGGTGTCCTTCTGGACCAGACCAGCGAAGACCTGGGCCTGAAGCCGTCCATCGACGACACGGTGTGGGAGGCGCTGGCTCTGGCCAACACGATGACGGCGCTGGCCACCACCCGCCGTTACGCCTGGCACAGCGTCGGGGCGCTCGGCGTCGTCGAGCTGACCGCGCCAGGCCGCGTGGCGCTGGTGGCGCAGGGGCTCAAGCGCATCGGCGTGGAGCCCCGCACCCGGAAGTACTTCGACCTGCACGCCGTCCTCGACGTGAAGCACTCCGCCGACTGGAACGAGGAGGCGCTCAAGCCCCTCCTGGCGCAGGATCCGTCGGTGGGGCGCTGGATCGCCGAGGGCGCGCTGATGCGGCTCGAGTGCGGCCGTCGCTGCTTCGCGGCGTACCGTTCGGCCCTGGCGCCGTCGGCCCCGCGTGTGGCGCGGGGATGACCCGCCCCGTGGACGACGTCGTCGTCACGGCCCACGCCGGCGGGTGGGCCGTGCGCCACCCCCGGCGCCTGTACGAGCGGTTCGAGAGCCGCACTCAGGCCGTCCGCGTGGCCGTCATGCACGCGCGCCGTCTCAGCCGCCCGGGCGAGCCCTGCGCGGTGCGCAAGGGCCGTCACGCGCCCGAGAGGACGCCGCGCGACCACGCTTGAGGGTCCCGGCCATCGCGGCTATATGCGCCGCTCGCTCGCGAGGGCTGTCGGGGCTGGGTAGCTCAGATGGTTAGAGCGGAGGATTCATAACCCTCAGGTCGGCGGTTCGATCCCGCCCCCAGCCACCACCCACACCTCCCGATGGTCGGGCGGGGCGGGCGGGGCCGCAGCTCTCGCGCCGCCGAAGGACCTGGCCGTCGTGACGGTGCTTCACCTTCTGGGTTCTGCGGGCGACGGCGGCGCGGAGACCTACTTCGTCGATCTCGTCGCCGCCCTCCACGCGGAGGAGGGCGGCCAGGCCGCCGCCATCCGGCCCCACGGCGGGCGGGAGGCCGCCTTGACCGAAGCCGGCGTCCCCCTGGCGACCGCGCCGTTCGGCGGTCCGTTCGACACATCCACCCGCCGGCGCGTGGCGCGCTTTGCGGCGGAGGAGGAGGCGGGGGTGCACGTCGCGTGGATGAACCGCGCCGCGCGCTTCACCCCCAAGGGCGCTCCACGGGTCGGGCGACTCGGTGGGTATTACGACCTCAAGAACTACAGGGGCTTCGACCACCTTGTCGCCAACACGGCCGACATCGCCGCGTGGATCGTGCGCGAGGGCTGGCCCGGCGACCGCGTGAGCACCATTGCGAACTTCGCGGACGCAGGCGACGCCTCCGCCGCCCCGCGCGCCGCCGAGCACACCCCGGAGGGCGTTCCGCTGCTCCTCGCCATGAGCCGCCTGCATCCGGCCAAGGGCCTCGACGTGCTCCTCCGCGCCCTGACGCGCCTGCCCGACGCGTGGCTCTGGATCGCGGGCTCGGGTCCGCTGGAGACGGAGCTCAGGACCCTGGCCGACGACCTCGGCGTGGGGGGCCGCACCCGCTTCCTGGGCTGGCGCGACGACGCGGCGGCGCTCTACCGGGCGGCGGACGTGACCGTTTTCCCCTCGCGCTTCGAGCCGCTGGGCAACACGGTGATCCAGGCTTGGGCGCATAGCTCCCCGGTGGTGGCTGCGGCCGCGCGCGGCCCGCTCGACCTGATCACCGACGGGGAGGACGGCCTGCTCGCCCCGGTGGAGGACGACGCGGCGCTCGCCGCCGCCGTCCGGCGGGTGATCGACGAGCCGGGCCTTGCGGAGCGCCTCGTGCAGGCGGGCCGGGCCCGGGCGGCCGCAGGCTTCGGCAAGGCGGCGGTGCTCGCCCGCTGGCGCGAGCTGTTCCACCGCCTGGGCGTGGACTGATGTGCGCGATCGCGGGCGTGCTCGGCCCGCTTGACCGTGCGCCGGAGAGCCTGGCGGAGGCTCGCGCCATGATCGCCACCCTGCGTCACCGGGGGCCGGACGGCGTGCGTGCGCAGACGGTGGGCGGCGCGGCCCTGGCCCATGCGCGCCTGTCCATCATCGACCTTGAAGGCGGGTGGCAGCCCCTGACCGCCGCGGGCTCCACCCTCATCGGCAACGGCGAGATCTACAACTACGTGGAGCTGACCGAGCAGTTCGGCCTCGCCGGGAGCCTCGCCACCGGGAGCGACTTCGAGCCCCTGCTGCACCTCTACGCCCGGGAAGGTCCCGCCGCCTTCGCCCGCCTGCGCGGCATGTACGCCTTCTGCCTCATCGGCGGCGACGGCCGCACCTGGCTGGTGCGCGACCCCTTCGGCATCAAGCCGCTGTACACGACGGGTCGGCGCGGGCCGACGCTCGCCTTCGCCTCCGAGCCCCGGGCGCTCCCGTCCGCGCGCGTCGCCCCGACGCGGGAAGAGGCCGAGGAGCTGCTCGGCCTGGGCTACATGGCGCGCGGACGCCAGCAGCCGCCCGGCCATGTGGTGGAGCCCCTGCACGGCGACGGACGTTGCGCAGAGGTGCTGGCGCGCTGGACGCCGCCGCCCTCCCCCGCCCCCTTCCGCACGGAGCGGGACTGGCTGGACGGCCTGGACGCGGTGCTGGAGGACAGCGTGCGGGTCCACCAGCGCTCGGACGCCCCCTACGGCCTGTTCCTCTCCGGCGGGGTCGACTCCGCCGCGGTCGCCACGCTCATGGCGCGGCTGAACAGCCGGCCCGTGACCGCCTTCACCTGCGGCTTCGACGCCCCCGGCGCGGCGGACGAGCGGGCCGGCGCGGAGCGGGTCGCGCGCGCGCTCGGCCTCGACTGGCGCGAGACCACCTTCACGGCCGAGGACTTCCACCGCGTGGCGCCGCAGGTCGCCTGGGCGCTGGACGACCCCACCACCGACTACGCCTGCCTGCCCACCTTCAAGCTCGCTGAGGCCGCCCGCGGCGCGCTCACCGTGGTGCTCTGCGGGGAGGGCGGCGATGAGCTGTTCGCCGGTTACGGCCGCCACCGCCGGGCGCTCCGCCCGCGCTGGCTGGGGGGCCGCCCCGCCGAGCCGCAGGTGGACGCGCCCTTCCTGAAGGACGGCGGACGCGGCGCGCTGGCGCGCTGGCGGTCGGCCGCGGGCGCAGGCCGGCCGCCCGGCCTCACCCGGCTGCAGCGGGCGCAGTGGGCCGACCTGGCCGCCTGGCTGCCGAACGACCTCCTCCTCAAGCTCGACCGCATGCTCATGGCGCACGGCCTGGAGGGCCGCACCCCCTTCCTGGACCGGGAGCTCGCCCGCTTCGCCTGGAGCCTGCCGGACCGGCTGAAGGTGCGCGGCCGCCATGGCAAGTGGCTCCTGCGCCGCTGGCTGGAGCGCACGTGCCCCGCCGCCGACCCGTGGGGGAGGAAGCGGGGCTTCACGACGCCCGTCGCCGATTGGATCGCCCCGGACGCTCCCCGCATCGGCGCGCGCGTGGCGGCGGTCCGGGGCGTGGCGGAGGTGTGCGACGTCGAGAGGGTGCGCGCCGCCTTCACGTCGCGTGCGCAGCAGAGGTCGTGGTGGCCGCTCGTCTTCTATGCGCTCTGGTGCGCGATCCACCTGGAGGGAGCCTCGCTCGACGAGGCTCGCGAGCTGGTGCTCGGCTAGAGCCGCAGCGTCCCGGAGGCGAGCGCGGCGTGGCGCGCCGCGTCCAGGGGCCGGTAATCGCCGCCCGCCTCCCGCAGGTACAGCGGATCGGCCGTCCTGCCCGGGTCGTAGCCCTCCGCCACCGCGTCCACCTTGCGGTACTTGAACGTGCCGGTGGTCTCGATCTGCGGCAGGAGGCGCAGGAACACCGGACGCGCGTAGGCGGCGAGCGTCGCGTCCACCCCCGCCTGGAAGGTCGGGAGGTCGAACTCCGGGCCGGTGACCAGGGAGGCCATGCCTGCGCGGCCGTCCGCCCCGGGCACCTCCACCCCGTAGACGTTGACCTCCTGCACGCCGGGAATCGCGCCGAGCCGCGCGGCCACCTCGCCCGTGGAGACGTTCTCGCCCTTCCACCGGAAGGTGTCGCCCACCCGGTCGATGAAGTAGAAGTAGCCCTCCCCGTCCTGCTTCATCAGGTCGCCCGTGCGGAACCACGCGTCGCCGGGTGCGAACACGTCGCGCAGCACCTTGGCCTCGGTGGCGGCCTTGTCCGAGTAGCCGGCGAAGGCGGCGCGGGGATCATCCGCCCGGACCTCGCCCAACATCTCGCCGACTTCGCCCGCCCGGCATTCGGAGGCCCGGCCCGACGCGCTGCGCTCCACCGTCTCCGTCTCGGCGTCGAAGCGCGCGAGGCGGAAGTTGAAGCGCGACTTCAGGAACTTGGGCGCCCGCCCCACCGCACCGGGCTTGCCGTCGAAGTTGAGCATCGACACGTTGCCTTCGGTGGCGCCGTAGAACTCCAGGATGCGCGGGAGGCGGAAGCGCGCCTGCATCCGCTCCCACACGTCCAGCCGCAAGCCGTTGCCGAAAGCCAGCCTCAGCTTGTGGCGGTGCTCGTCGGGGCTGGACGGGGCGTTCACCAGGAAGCGGCACAGCTCGCCGATGTAGACGAACATGGTGGCCCCGCCCTCCGCCACGTCCGTCCAGAAGGCGGTTGCCGAGAACCGCTTGCGCACCAGCAGCACCCCCCCGTTGAGGAGCGCCGCCCCCACGCCGCACAGCCCGCCGGTCGCGTGATACAGCGGCAGGGGGCAGTAGATGCGGTCGGCATGCCCCGCGTCCGTCGCCGCGGCGAAGCCCCGCATGTAGAGCTGCGCCCGCACGTGCGTGATCCTGGCCGCCTTCGGCAGCCCCGTGGTGCCGCTGGTGTAGATGTAGAGCGCCGTGTCCTTGCCGGTGACGCCGTAGCGCGCCGTCTCCCGCGTGGGCCGCAGCGACGAGACGCCCTTCAGCGCCCGGTCGAGGTCGCGATCGCCGCGCACGGGGTGCGGCGAGGCCGAACCGCCCACGATCCACTCCGTCATCGACCGCTGCAGCGCGCCTCTCACCGCCTCGAAGGCGGGCGCGGTCTCCGGGTCCACGATCACGTGCGCGGCGCCCGAGATGTCCAGGCAGTGGACCAGGGAGGGTCCGGTGAGCTGGTTGTTCACCAGGGCGGTGGCGACGCCCACCTTCATCAGGCCGTACCAGACGGCCACGTATTCGAGCCGGTTGGGCATGAACAAGACGACGGTGTCGCCCCGCTTGACGCCGCGGCCCACCGCCCAGTGCGCGTACCGGTTCGCCGCCGCGTCGAGCTGCGCATAGGTGAGGGTGCGCCCCTCGAAGACGATGGCGGGCCGCTGGGCGTGCCTGTCCACCGCGGCCTCCAGGTCGTCGGGGGCCAGGGTGGTGGAGGACGGGCCGACGCCTTTGACACGCGCCAGCGTGCGCCGAAGCGCCGCCACGAAGCGCAGGTCGCGCTTCAGCCTGTCCCAAGCCCCGAGCCTCGTCGTCGTCGCCGCCATGGCCGGCGGTTTGAACCCGCGCTTTGCAGAGCGTCAAGGCGGGCGCGGCCCAGGGGTGCGACGATGCGCGAACGGTGGCGGGTTCGCCACGGGCGCACGCTGCGCGCGTGTGTCACGGCGACGAGAGCCGGCTGGTTCGGCCACATTCCGCACCGCAGCACGGAGCCCTCGCATGACGCCCCGCCTTCCCTCTCTAGACGTCGCCACGCGCTGGACCTCCGCCGCCCTGGTGGTGGCCTCGGGCTGGGCGGCGGGTCGCGGCCTGGCGGCGGGCATGGACACGGCGCACGCCGCCGCCGCGGGTTTTGCGCTGTCCGGATCGATCTTCCTGGCGGTGGCGCTGCGGGGCGCGCTGCCCGGCCTGAGCCTCTCCGCGCGCTGAGTGGCGCAAGCGGCGCGCCGGACCGGTCGTCACCGCTTTCCACCGCTCGACCAACGCGTTGCGCCCGCCGCCGGTGCGCGAGCAATCGGCCAACCGGCCGGCGTCCCTCAACATCGCCACGCCATTTCTCCCCACGGGCCAGGAGTTCCCTAAGCGTTTGAAGCGCATTCGCTCCGCCGCGAGTGCAACCTAATGATGACGTCGTCGGTTTATGGGTCCTCACCGAGTGCAAGACACAACGGAGGACGATCATGAGCTATGTCTACACGGACCTGGGCGGCGCGGTGCATGAGCCGACCGTTACCACCCAAACTTCAGCTGTCGAACCCGAAGCCGCTGTGATGCATGCGCCCTACGTGGCGGCTCGCGAGCGCGCCCGTCGGCGACCCTCCGCCGTCGCCTGGACGCTCGGCGCGGCCGCGGTCGCCGCAGGCGCCCTGGCCGTCGGGTACATGGCCACGCCCCACGCCGCCGCCCCCGCCCGCACCGCGGCCGCTCCGAGCGTCGCCCCCGCCGCGCCCAAGCTCGCGGAACGCAGCGCGACCCGTTCGACCCCGACCGCGGCGGCGACGTCCAAGCCCGCCGCCACGCCTCGTGTGACGGCCGCCGCGCCCGCCTCGTCGCGCCCGGTGGCGTCGCAGCGTGCCGCCGTCGTCCCGCAGCCCACCGCCCGTCGCGTCGCCCGACGCGCCACGCCCGAAGCCGCGTCCGCCGCGACCCCGCTGACGGCCGCTCCGACGGAGGCCACGGCTTCCACGGCGGCCACGCCGGTCCCCGTGATACCGAATACGTCGGCTCTGGCCCCGGCGCCGCAAGCCGCCGTCCCACCCGCCGCGGCCGAACCGGCCGCACCCCAGGCGGCGGCGACCGGCCCGGGCGCCTGACTTCGAACAGCCCGGCGATCCCTCAGCCCCCGCACATCCGTGCGGGGGCTTTCGCCGTCAGCGCAGACGCGAGGCCGCCGACATCGGCGTGACCAGGAGGCGGCGCTCGTCCCGGCGGAAGCCGAAGCGGACATCGCGCCTGGCGAAGTCCACCTCCACCTGTCGGAAGGCGCTCATCACGTCCACGCCCAGCAGCATGGCCGGCTCGCCCGCCAGGTCGAACTTCTGGAAGGTGTGCAGCTCCGAATAGACGACCGGCACCTGCCGCAGCACCACGTCGCCGAGCTTCAGCTCCGGGACCACGTCGCGCTCGCCTTGCCCGACCTGCCCGGTGACGCTGAGGATGTCGACGCGCTGCGACGTGCCCTCCGCGGGTCTAGCCTTGATGAGGCGGCGAAAGGCGGCGTTGGCGATCGTGCTCTGCGCGCCGGAGTCGAGGATGACGTAGACCGGCTTGCGGCCCAGCGAAGAGTCCACCAGCACGAGCTGCCCGAAACGACGCTTGGCGCGCACGACGATCGCGTCGGGATCGAAGGCGTAGCCGCGGGACGGCTCGATCCGCATGACCTTGCGGGTGAAGTCGAGCACCACCTTCTGCCCCGCGAGGGCGTCCAGGCCCAGTATGCCCGCACCGCCCATGTCGGCCTGCGGCAGGGTGGGCAGGCTGAGCCGCTGCAGCTTGCGGGCGCCCACCTCCAGGCTCGCCACCTCGGCGGCCGGCGTGAGCTCCGCCCCGTTCACGCCGTGCACCAGCTGCCTGGGACCGTCGGCCAGCGCGAGCTCGGACGCGAGCTCGCGCGAGACCACGCTGCGGTCGGCCCCGGTGTCGACCATGAAGCGGTACGGACCGCGGCCGTTGACGCGCACGGGAACGGCCATGCGCTGCGCCACGTCCGCCCAGCCCGCGATCTCCTCGGCCGCCGCCGTCGCGGGAGGACGGGCGATCGGCTCGGCGGCCGATCGTACGACCGGGGCGGAGGCTGCGGGCAGTGCGCCGACAATGGCGACCATCAGGCCGAGCGTGGATGTCACTCAGACGCCCTCCCGCCCCTGTTCCCGTCCGCCGCCGCCCGACGCCTCGCGCCGAGCGGCGGTGGGAATGTCAGAACCGAGCCTGGAACTGCACGCCGTAGGTGCGCGGATCCTGCAGGATATAGTTCTGATAAACCGTCCCGGTCGAGTAGCGCGTACCGGTCAGCGTCTCGAAGTTCACGTTGTTGGTGATGTTGCGTCCGTACAAGATGATCTCGAAGCGATTGTTCGGCTCTTTGTAGGTCAGCCGGAGGTCGATCTGGTCGGTGCTGGGCGACAGGTTGTAGGACCGCTGGAATATCTGGGAGTATTGCTGATCACGCCAGATATACGACGCCGATCCGATCAGCGTGCCGTACTGGCCGAGATCGAAGGTGTAGTTGCCGTTGATCGCAAGCTTGTTCTTGGGCGAGAGCGGCAGCGGGTTGCCCTTCAGGTCCTGCCCCCGCGCCGGCAGGCCGGTGAAGGAGTCAACCGCCCCCTGGTTGCTGGCCCCCGCGGGGCGCGCACCCGGCTGGGT
This sequence comes from uncultured Caulobacteraceae bacterium, assembly GCA_964237305.1. Lineage (GTDB taxonomy): Bacteria > Pseudomonadota > Alphaproteobacteria > Caulobacterales > Caulobacteraceae > JASLDZ01. Next base: position 7,099 of record CAXSHO010000061.1, on the reverse strand, counting down.
GGCGGTCGGGTCGTTGGGGTCGGAGACGCAGCACGCCTTGGAGATGTGCGCGTCCAGGTAGGCGTAGGTGAAGAGGATGTTCAGGTGGTCGATCGGCGCGAAGACCGACTCGACCTCGACACCCTGGATGATGGATCGGGGAATGTTGTAGAAGACGCCGATCGCCGGGCCGGTGGCCTGCGAGACCGTCAACGGGTACTGCGCGTCGTAATACAATTCGTAGAACCCGGTGATGTTGGTCTGGATGCGGCGCGTCCAGTCCTTCTTGAGGCCGAGTTCGAAGTCGTCGGCCTGTTCGGGCTTGGCGTAGGGGGCGGCGCTGAAGGTGGAGCCGGTGATCGTGTTGAACGCGCCCGACTTGTAGCCGCGGCTGTACTTGAAGTAGGCGAGCGTCTTGCGGTCGGGCGTCCACTCCAGGCCGGCGGTCCCGGTCACGTCGTTCCAGCCGTCGCGCAGGCTGCGGCGCAGGTTGCCCGTGGTGCGGTCGTAGGTGTAGCCGAGCACACCCTGCTGCCCGGCCCCGGACGCCGCGCCGGTGGTGGCCAGCGAGGCGACCTGCGCGGTGCTGATGGTGCCCGCCTGCGCCAGCGTAATGTCGATCGAGCCCGGGACGGTGGGAACGGCGCCGATGAGCGCGCCGAGGTTTGAAGGATTGATGCCGCACGCCGGCAGCGCGAAGCAGACGACCCGCTGCTCCTCGACGCCCTTCTTCTCATCCGAGGTGTAGCGAAGGCCGCCGGTAAGCTTGAAGTTGTCGAAGAACTTATAGTCCAGCTGTGCGAAAGCCGCCTTGGAGCTCACGCTGAAGAACTGGTTATTATGCAGGAGCAGGCGGGTGGGGTTCGGCGCCGCTGGCAGCATCGTCACCGCATTCAGCGGCCGGTCGAGCTGCGGCTGGTCGGACTGGAAGACGTCGATCGGATACTGGAACTTCTCGTGATAATAGTACAGCCCCGCGATGTACTGCAAGGGCTTGTCCCAGGTCGAGGCGATGTTGATCTCGTGGCTGAAAAATTCCTCATCTTCGTTATACGTGTTGGTCACGTTGGGAAAGACGGTGAGAGGGCCGCACGCCCCCACTGCCTGCAGCTGCAGGCAGGGAGCACCGGTGACGGGGATCTGGAAGGACGTGACCGACGTCTGATCCGTGTCGTTAAAGTACTTGTAATTGTAACGGGTGAAGGCGCCGATGTACTTCACGTCAAAGTCGTTGAAGTGATAGGTCAGGTGAGTTCGCGCGATGTCGTTCTCGTGGAGCGTGTTCTTGAAGGCGACGTTGGTCTGCACGTTGAAGGGATCCCCGGTGACGAGCGCCGGGTTGCCGCGGACCGGGCCCAGGAATCGGGTGTTCAGGCCTCCGGTGAAGCCGAAGCTCGCGATCGGCGTCAGCAGGATCGACCCCGAGCCGAAGTAGGGGTTGATCTCGGGCGGAGCCAGGGTGCCGCCGTTGGTGACGGTTCCGGGCGGCGCGCTGTCGTTCCATTGGTTCTTGCCGTAATAGAACCAGAAGTCGAGCTTGCCGACCTCGCCCTCGAGCTGTGCTTCGAAATAGTCCTGGTCACGGACACCGTCGGTCGTCGTGAACCGCAGGCCGGGAGCGCCGGAGATGTTGTTAATGAAGCCTTCGCCCTGCAGGATCTTCTGGTAGCCCACGGAGAAGCGGAGGTGGTCGGTGATCGGGCCGGAGAGGCGGCCGGTGATCTCCTCGCGGTCGTAGTTGCCGATCGTCAGGCGCGCCTCGCCCGACAGCTCCTTGGAGGGCCGCTTGGAGATGACGTTGTAGGCGCCGCCGATGGCGTTGCGGCCGTAGAGGGTGCCCTGCGGCCCGCGCAGGATCTCGGTGCGCTCCACGAAGAGAGGGTCGCGGCCCGCCTCGAAGGTGGAGGTGGTGAAGGCGCCGTCGACGTAGATGGCGGTGCCGGAGTCCACCGTGTGCGCGTTGACGAGCCGGCCGACGCCCCGCAGCGACAGACGGTCGAGCGAGGGCTGGTAGGTGAGGCCGGGCGTGTAGTTGGTCTGGTCCACCACCGATTGTATGCCGACGAGGTCGCGCTTCTCGGCGGTGAAGGCGGAGACCGCCACCGGCACCTGCTGCAGGCTCTGCTCGCGCTTCTCGGCGGTGACCACCACCTCCGTGATGAGGTTCTCGGTCCCCTTGGGCACCTCCGCGGTGCGGTCGGCCCCTTGGCGGTTGCCCGCGGTGGAGGCGCTGGTGGCGTTGGTGGACGTGCCTGCACCGACGCCGGGCTGCAGGCCCGGAGGGCTCACGCCCGGCTGCCCCGGCGCGCCCGGCTGGCCGGGTCCGGACTGGGCGGACGCCGCCCCCGCCGTCGCCATCAGCGCCCCGGCCAACACCGTGGTGACCAGAAGCCTGCGCTTCGCACTCATCCAGACTCTCCCCGTCTCGCGGACCGCGCCTTCCGGACACGATCGCAACGCCCTGAACGTCGACACAAGGAAGGCCGGGACACCCCTCACCTCCCCGCTCCGCGACCCACCCCCGCATCTGACGGCGAGGTGCATGACCAACGGCGGCGGAGATCCCTCCCCTGCAACACAGTGACGATAGTCGGGCGATCTCTTCTCCGGCAACAGTATTAAAGCCGTTCAGGCTGCGCGAATGCGCACGCCTGCGGCGCCCGCGCCACGGTCGGCGACAGGCCCGCCGCAGTTCTTGACGGCGACGTCAGATACGCCGAGCGCGCACCGGCTGCGACGCCTGCGGCGTTGCAGGCGCACCACCGCGCCGCCTAAGCTCGCGCAGACCTCCTCGCACCGGACAAGCCTATGCTCACACGCCTCACCGCCGCCGCGACGCTCTCCGCGCTCCTCGCCCTGTCGCCGGCCGTGGCGGCGCCCACCGGCGCGGGGCTCCCCACCGCCGCGCCCGAGGCGGTGGGCTTCGACGCCGCCCGGCTGAGACGGCTGGACGACTACATGGCCAAGGCGGTGGCCGACGGCCGGGTGGCGGGCATGACCACGCTGCTGGCGCGTCACGGCAAGGTGGTGGAGTTCAACACCTACGGGAAGGCGAGCCTGGAGAGCGGCGCGCCCATGTCGAAGGACGCCATTTTCCGCATCTACTCGATGACCAAGCCCATCACGGGGGTGGCCATGATGATCCTCTACGAGGAGGGCCGGTGGAAGCTGGACGACCCGGTGACCAAGTACGTGCCCGAATTCGCCGCCCTGCGCGTGATGACGGGGACGGGGCCGGACGGCAAGCTCACGACCGAGCCGGCCAAGCGGCCGCCCACCATGCGCGAGATCATGAGCCACACCGCCGGCTTCGGCTACGGCCTGGCCGACCTGCACCCGGTGGACAAGCTCTACAGGTCGAAGCAGGTGCTGGCCTCCACCAGCCTCAAGCAGATGATCGACCGCACCGCGGAGATCCCGCTGATGTTCCAGCCCGGGACCAACTGGAGCTACTCCAGCGCCGTCGACATCCAGGGCTACATCATCGAGAAGCTGTCGGGGATGCCGCTGCACCAATTCATGCAGGAGCGCATCTTCACGCCCCTGAAGATGACGGACACAGCCTTCTCCACAGGACCTGAGCGGGCGTCGCGCCTGGCCGCCGTCTACGTCGGCGGCAAGGACGGGAGGATCACGGAAGCCAAGTCGCTGTTCGGCATGGGCGCCATGCCCGACTACACCAAGCCCCCCGCCATGGAGTCGGGCGGCGGCGGGCTCGTCTCCACCACGCGGGACTATGCGCGCTTCTGCCAGATGCTGCTGAGCAAGGGCGAGCTGGACGGCGTGCGGCTGCTGTCGCCGGCCTCGGTGGAGCTGATGGACACCAACGTGATCCCGCACGACGTGCTGGTCGCGTCCAACGGCACGAGCATCGTGCGCTTCAACGAGGCGGTAGGCTTCGGGCTGGACTTCATGGTGGTGAACGATCCGCGCCGCGCGGGCACGCTGGAGGGCAAGAACACCTTCAGCTGGGGCGGGGCGGCGGGCACCTGGTTCTGGATCGACCCCACCAACGACCTCTTCTTCGTGGGCATGATCCAGCGGATGGGCGGCACGGGCGGCGACGACCTGGGCGCCCAGGCGCGCACCCTGACCTACCAGGCGCTGGTGCATCCGGAGCGGTGAGGCGCACGCCGCCGACCCGCCTGTGAGCGCCGCCGGCCCGGCGGCGGCGACGGTGCGCCCGGTGACGGCCTACAGCTACGTCGTCGCGGGCGTGCTGGCGGTGGTCTACACCTTCAACTTCCTCGACCGGCAGTTCCTGTCGGTGCTGCAGGAGCAGGTGAAGGCCGACCTCCACCTGTCGGACACGCAGCTCGGCCTGCTGACGGGCCTGGCCTTCGCCCTCTTCTACACGGTGTGCGGCGTCCCCATCGCGGCGCTGGCCGACCGCTCGAACCGGGTGCGGGTGGTCAGCGTGGCGGCGGCGACCTGGAGCCTCTTCACCATCGCCTGCGGGCTGGCGGGCGGCTTTCCCGCGCTCCTCGCGGCGCGCGTAGGGGTGGCGGTGGGCGAGGCGGGGGGATCGCCGCCCTCCTACTCCATCCTGTCCGACTACTTCCCGCGGGAGAAGCGGGCAGGGGCGCTGGCGCTCTACGCCCTGGGGGTGCCGCTGGGGCAGATGTTCGGCGCCATGGCGGGCGGCGTCATCGGTGCGGCCTTCGGCTGGCGGGTCGCCTTCTACGCCCTGGGCGTCACGGGCCTCGTGCTGACGCCGTTGATCCCGCTCTTGGTGAAGGAGCCCGTGCGCGGGGCCTTCGATCCGGCGCCCGGTCCCGTCGTGGCCGCCCGAGAGCCTGCCCCGAGCATGTTCAGCTCCATCACGCTTTTCGTGCGCTCCCCCGCGCTCCTGCTGACGGCGCTTGCGAGCGGGCTCACCGCCTTCGTCGGCTATGGCATGCTGATCTGGAACGTGTCGTTCCTCCTGCGCGTCAAGGGCATGCCGCCCGTGCAGGTGGCGGTGGCCTACGCGCTGGTCACCGGGCTGATGAACGTGGCGGGCACCGCGCTCAGCGGCGCGGTGGTCGACCGGCTGGCGAGGCGGGGAGCGGCCTGGTACGCGCTCGCGCCCGGGATCTGGATCCTGTGCTCGGCGCCCTTCCTGTGGGGCGCGGCGCTGGCGCCGAGCTGGCCGGTGGCGCTCGCCTTCCTGGCGGGGCCGGCGCTCCTCAACAACACCTATCTCGCCCCCGCGCTGGCGGTGGTCCAGAACGGCGTGCCCGCGAGGAGCCGCGGGACGGCGGGGGCGCTGCTCCTGTTCGTGCTGAACCTCGTGGGCCTCGGCGGCGGACCGCTGTTCGTGGGGATGGTGTCCGACGCGCTGAAGCCGCACTACGGCGCGGCGGAGGCGTTGAAGCTGGCGCTTTTGTGCCTGACGCCGGTCTTCATCCTCGCCTTCCTGTGCCAGCTCGCCGCCGCGCACCACCTGAAGCGCGGCGCCGCCCTTCCCTCGTCCCGGAGCTCCGCCTGATGCGCATCGCCACAGCCTTCGCCGCCGGCCTCCTCGCCGCAGGCGCCGCGCACGCCGCCGACTACAAGGTGGAGATGCGCAGCCAGGGGACGAACGGCGGCTTCATGGTGTTCGAGCCCGCCTTCCTGGCCGTGCAGCCGGGCGACACCGTCACCTTCACGCCCACCAACCCCAGCCACAACGCCGCCTCCATCGAGGGCATGACGCCCAAGGGCGCGACGCCCTTCAAGGGCGAGCTGAACCAGGAGCTGAAGGTCACCTTCACGGCGCCGGGCGTCTACGGCTACCAGTGCACGCCCCACTACATGATGGGCATGGTGGGCGTGGTGCTGGTGGGGCCCAGGCCGCCCGCCAACCTGGCCGAGGCGCAGGCCGTGACGCACCCCGCCCGCGCGCAGGCGGCCATGGAGGCGTTGCTGCAACAGGCCGCCCAGCCCTGAACACTTTCCCCGCCTAGGTATCGCTCCAGGGGCGATTCACCCGCGGCCAAGGGAGCGGCGGCATGGATCTGGAACGCGCGGCGATCGCGTGCAACCGCTTCGGCCTGGGCGCGCGCCCCGGCGAGATGGCGGCCGTGGGCGGCGACCCGCAGGGCTGGCTGGCGGCGCAGATCACGCCCGAGCGAGAGCTGCCCGGTCCGCTCGCGGCGCTCCCCCCGACCCAGGACGACGTCACCGCCTTCCGCCGCCAGCTGGAGGCGCGCCGCGCGGTGCAGCTGGCGCAGGCGCAGGCCGCCAAGGCGGCGCTGACGCCGGTCTCCGCGCCCATGCCGGGCGTGGCGGGCCCGACCGCGCCCGGCCTCCCCGCCGCCTCGCCTGCGGCCGCTCCCCCCACACCGCCCGCGATGAGCGGACCCACGGTGAACGACCGCTACGTGGACGCGGCCGGGGCCCGGCTGCGCGTGGCCGCCGCCAGCGACCGGCCCTTCTTCGAGCGGTGGGTGCGGTTCTGGAGCAACCACTTCACCGTCTCGGCCGCCAAGCCGAACTGCGTGGCGCTGCCCGCCGCCTTCGAGCGCGACGTGGTGCGCCGCCATGCGGCCGGGCGGTTCTCCGACATGCTGGTCGCCTCCTGCCGCCACCCGGGAATGCAGCTGTACCTCGACCAGGTGTTCTCCATCGGCCCCGACTCCCCCGCCGCCCGGCGCGCCGCCGCCCGCCCGAACGGCATGGGCGCCAAGCGCGGGCTGAACGAGAACCTCGGCCGCGAGATCATGGAGCTGCACACGCTCGGCGTCCGCTCCGGCTACACCCAGGCGGACGTCCGCGCCCTCGCGCTGATGCTCACCGGTTGGAGCACCCGCCAGGACGGCTCGGGCGGGGACGACCTGTTCCAGTTCCGCCCGCAGGCGCACGAGCCCGGCTCCCAGACGCTGCTCGGCCGCCGCTATGATGAAGGCGACCAGGAGCAGGCGGAGGCGGCGCTGAACGACCTCGCCCGCCACCCCGCCACCGCGCAGCACCTCGCCACCAAGCTCGCGCGCCATTTCGCGGGCGACCAGCCGCCGCCGGCGATGGTGAAGCGGCTCGCCGACGCCTTCCTGCGCCACCGCGGCCGCTCCGATGCGATGCGCAAGGCCGAGGAAGTGCTGGACTTCACCGGGCTGTCGCAACTGTCGGGGTCACCGGCCCGTTCACTGGGCACACCCGG
>CAXSHO010000060.1:16213-19104 GCA_964237305.1 uncultured Caulobacteraceae bacterium | reverse complement strand
CTGCGCGCGGTGTTCGAGCGGCGCGGGACGGAGGCGCTGGCGTGAGCGCGCTGTCGATCCGCGGCGTCGCCAAGCGCTTCGGCCGCGCCGCCGCGCTGGAGGGCGCCGATCTTGAGGTGGGCGAGGGCGAGCTCGTCGCGCTGCTGGGCCCGTCCGGCTCGGGCAAGACGACGCTCCTGCGCGTGCTGGCGGGGCTGGAGCGGCCGGACGCCGGCGCGGTGGAGTTCGGCGGCCGCGACCTCCTGGCGCAGAGCGCGCGGGAGCGGCGGATCGGCATGGTGTTCCAGCACTACGCCCTGTTCCGCCACATGACGGTGGCCGGGAACGTCGCCTTCGGCCTGGAGTCCCGCCCCCGCCGCGAGCGGCCGGACCGGCGTGGCGTGGCCGCCAAGGTCGACGAGCTGCTGCACCTCGTGAAGTTGGAGGGCTTCGCCGACCGCCGCCCCGCCCAGCTTTCGGGTGGGCAACGCCAGCGGGTGGCGCTGGCGCGGGCGCTGGCGATCGAGCCGCAGCTCCTTCTCCTCGACGAGCCCTTCGGCGCGCTGGACGCCCAGGTGCGCTCAGGCCTGCGCCGCTGGCTGCGGGAGGTGCATCGGCAGGCGGGCGTCACCACCATCCTCGTCACCCACGACCAGGAGGAGGCTCTGGAGACGGCCGACCGCGTGGCCGTGATGAACGCCGGCCGCGTGGTGCAGACGGGCACGCCGCAGCACGTGTACGCCGAGCCCGCCGACCCGTTCGTCTTCGCCTTCCTGGGCGGCGTGGCTCACCTGCCCGCCCGGCTGGACGGCGCGCGCGCCTGGTTCGGCGACTTCGCGCTTACCTGCGACTCGCCGGCGGGCGAGGCCGTGGCGCATGTGCGGCCCGAGGCGCTGCAGGTCTCCGCGGAGGGGGCGGGGCTTTCGGCGATCCTGACTGCGGTGCGGCGCGTCGGGCCTTCCGCCCGCCTGGAGCTGCGCCTGGACGGCGGTGGCGAGGTGGAGGCGGTGGTCCCGGCGGAGGCGGCGGAGGCGCTGCGCCTCGGCCCCGTCCGCGTGTCCCCCCGCCGCTTTCGGCTCTACGACTGACCACCCCGCCCCGCTCAGGCCCGCGAAGACGGGGAGCCCGACCCTGGGCGCCGTCCCCAGCTTCATCCTCTTTCAAGTCCGGCGTCGAGGCGCCGCCGCCTTCGCGGGGAGGAGTGGTGCGGGGTGGCCCCCTGTGGCAAGCCGCCGCCATGCACGGGGTGCGGGCGCGGCTGCAGCTGGAGCGCGACGGCGGCGGCCGGGTCGGGCCTGAGCGCGTGCGCCTGCTCCGCGCCATCGCCGAGCGTCGCTCCATCACGGGCGCGGCGCAGGCGGTGGGGCTCAGCTACCGCGGCGCGTGGGATGGGGTGCAGGCGCTGAACGCGCTGTTCGGCCGGCCGCTGGTGGAGGCGCGGGTGGGCGGGCGCGACGGCGGCGACGCCGGGCTGACCCCCGCCGGCCAGGCGCTCCTGATCGCCTTCGAGCGCATCGACCGCGAGTTGGCCCACGTCGTCGGCCAACTCGACCAGCACCTCGCGGACGGGAGCGAACCGCTCGACCGCATGACATGGAGACTCGGTTTGAAGACCAGCGCGCGCAACACCCTGCCCGGGGTGGTGGAGACCGTCACGCCCGGCGCGGTGAACAGCGAGGTGGTGATCCGCGTGGGAGAGGGCCTCCGGATCACCGCGATCGTCACCAACGACAGCGCCGTGGAGATGGAGCTGTCGCCCGGCGTGTCGGCGGTGGCGCTGATCAAGTCGAGCTTCGTGATCCTGGCGCCCGGGGCCGAGCCGCTGCGCACCTCGGCCCGCAACGTGCTGGTCGGCCGCGTCGTCCAGCACCGCGAGGGCGCGGTCAACGACGAGGTGGTGCTGGAGGTCGCGGGCGGCCTGCGCATCACCGCGACCATCACGCGCGAGAGCGGCGGGTCGCTCGGCTTCGCCGTGGGCGAGCCCGCGCAGGCGCTGATCAAGGCCAGCCACGTGATCGTGGCGGTGGACTGAGCCTCAGCCCGCCTCCAGGCCCGCCCGCAGCGCCAGGGCCGCCAGCCGGGCGATCTCCTCCGGCGGACGCCCGGCGAGGCGCTCGGCGTCGCTGAGGGCGTCGGGCGGGTCCACGATGCGGCCGTCGCGCATGTGCAGCACGCGGTCGGCCACGCGCGCCACCTCCGCCGGGTCGTGGCTGACGTAGACCACCGGCGCGGCCAGCTCTGCGAACAGCATGCGGAGCTCGGGCAGGAGGGCGGCCTTGGCGGGGGCGTCCACGCCGGACAGCGGCTCGTCCAGCAGCAGCAGTGCGGGGCGGGTCGCCAGCGCCCGCGCCACCGCCACCCGCTGGCGCTCCCCGCCCGAGAGGCCGGCGGGCATGCGGTCGAGGAGCGCCGTCACGCCCAGCCGCCCGGCCAGGGCCTCGATCTCTGCGGCGGGGGCTGCGCCTGCGCGGCGGCGGCCGTAGTCCAGGTTGGCGCGCACGGAGAGGTGGGGCAGGAGCGCGGCGTGCTGGAAGACGAGGCCCACGGCGCGGCGGTGCGGGGGTGTCCAGGCGCGGCCGTCCTGCCAGACGGCGTCGCCCAGGCGCACCTCGCCATCCAGCCGCACGAGCCCGGCCATCGCCCGCAGCAGGGTGGACTTGCCGGAGCCGGAGGGGCCGACCAGCGCCGTCACCGCGCCCGCAGGGGCGTCCAGCCCGGCGTCCAGGAGAAAGCCGCCCACCGCGCCCGTGAGCCGGGCGTGGAGCCCGCTCACGCCCGCAGGCGGGTGGACCGCCGGTCGATCAGGAAGAGCAGGAGAAGCGCTGTGAACGCGAAGGCGGCGAGGCCGCCGGCCAGGGCGTGCGCCTCGCCGAAGCGCAGCTGCTCGACCAGCTGGTAGATGCGTCTGGAGA
>CAXSHO010000060.1:8814-16203 GCA_964237305.1 uncultured Caulobacteraceae bacterium | reverse complement strand
TGTGGCCGGGGATGCCGCCGCCGATCATCAGCACCACCCCGAACTCGCCCACCGTGTGCGCGAACACCAGCACCGCCGCCGACAGGAAGCCGCGGCGGGCGAGGGGGACGGCCACCGTCAGGAAGGCGTCGAGCGGCGAGGCGCGCAGGGTGGCGGCGGCCTCCATGGCCTCGCGGCCGACGCCCTCGAAGGCGGTGCGCAGCGGCTGCACGGCGAACGGCAGGGAGTAGAAGACGCTCCCGATCACGAGGCCTGTGAAGGTGAAGGCCAGCGTGCGCACTCCGAGCGCGTGCAGCGGCGCCATCAGCGGACTGTCGGGCCCCAGCGCCACGAGGAGGTAGAAGCCGAGCACGGTGGGCGGCAGCACCAGCGGCAGGCTGGTCAGCGCCGCCACGCCCTCCTTCCACCACGCCCCGCCCTGCGCCAGCCACCAGGCCAGCGGCGTGGCGAGCAGCAGCAGCAGCACCGTGGTGATCGCCGCGAGCGAGACGGTGACGCGGACGACGTCCCACACGGTGCGGTCAGCGCACCTGGTAGCCGTAGCTGCGGATGATGTCCTTCGCCTGCGGGCTCCTCAGGAAGGCCAGGAACTTGCGGGCGGCGGGGTTCTTGTCGCCGGCGAACAGCAGGACGGCGCCCTGGTCGATGGACTTGTGCAGCGCCTCGGGCACCACCCAGCGCGAGCCGCCGGGGACCTTGATCACCTGGCTCAGCGCCACGAAGCCGATCTCGGCCGCGCCGGTGGCGGTGAACTCGTAGGCCTGGGTGATGGAGGCGCCCTGCACCACCTTCGGCTTCAGGCCGGGGTAGACACCGAGCTTCGTCATCGCCTGGATCGCGGCCGCGCCGTAGGGCGCCGCGGCGGGGTCGGCGATGGCCACCTTCTGGAAGCGGCCGGGCTGCTTCAGGATCGCGCCCTGGCCGTCCACCAGCCCCGGCGTCTTGGAGTAGAGCACCAGCGAGCCGGTGGCGTAGGTGAAGCGGGTGCCCGGCACGCCCACCCCGTCCTGCTCGGCCTTGAGCGCCCGGTCGGTGTCGGCCGACAGGAACACCTGGTAGGGCGCCCCGCGGGTGATCTGCGTGTAGAACTGGCCGGAGGCGCCGAAGCTGAGCACGGCGTCGTCGCCGGTGGCCCGCTTGAACGCCGCCGCGATCTCCTTGGCGGGCTCGGTGAAGTTGGCGGCCACCGCCACCGGCACCTCCGCCGCATGGGCGGCGGCCGAGGCGGCGAGGGCGAGGAGGCCCGCGAGGGCGAGGCGGCGGAGCATGGGCGTCCTCCTCAGAAGGCCAGCTGCGAGCGGACCGACAGCGTGTCGTAGGTCTGTCCCACCTGCGCGCCCACGGGCGTGGCGAAGGTGGCGGCGTTGGGCGACAGGCGGCGGATGTCCACGTGCTGGTAGTCCAGCATGAAGCGCACGATGGGGTTCAAATACCAGTTCACCCCCGCGGTGTAGATGCGCTGGTCGCCGCCGCGCACCCCGTCGGCCGGGGCCGGCTGGCCCGCGACGCCCTGGTGATGGTTCAGGTCGAGGTCGGAGTAGCGCATGGCCACCTCCCACGCGCCCCAGGTCTTGGCGCTCCAGTCGAACGGGTGGTCCACCGGCGGAGCGTCGAAGGCGAACGTGTTGGGGTTGAACCGCCGCCGCTCGCCCGTGAGGATCCAAGTGCCTTCCACGTAGTAGCCGGAGAAGTCGGGGTCGGAGAGGAGGGAGTTGCGCCGGTCGATCCCGAGGCTCTCCACCTCGCCCTGCACCAGGAGGTTGCGCCACTGCGCCGCGCCCTCGAAGCCGCCCGTGCGGCCGTGCTCGGCGTCGATGGCGCCCGTGTCCACCAGCCGCGTGCCGTCCACGCGCAACTCGGGCCGCTCGCGGAACTGGATCGGGTAGCGCGCCGTGGTCGTGGCCGCGTCAGGGCCGCCCACGTCGGCCACCTGGTGGGCGTAGGAGCCATGGACGCCCAGGTGCGTGAGCCAGTCGTCGTTCTTGAAGGGGATCACGGCCAGACGCCCGATGAAGCCCAGACCCGTGTCGAAGGCCTGCGTCCCGCCCGTGGCCGTGGAGTTGATCACGCCCACCGTGCGCGAGGTGATCAGGCCCGAGGCGAACCACCGCTCGCCCGTGGCCCACAGCTGCGCGCCCTCGCGGAAATCGGCACCCGCCAGCGAGGCGGCGGTGTCCACGATGGCGGGGCGCTCCAGGAACGGCATGCCGTTGGTGGATCCCTGGTCCTCCAGCCCCTCCGACGGGCGGAAGGCGCCGATGCGCAGGTGGAACGGCTTGAGGCCCGAGTACTGGAGCCAGGCCTCCTGCACGTGGCCCGCGTCCTCCGCCCCCGCGCCGCCGAACTCGAAGAGGACGTTGTACTCGAAGTCGCCGAACACCTTGCCGTCCACGCCGATGCGGGCGCGGCGGAAGTCGGTGCCGTCGTTCAGGTCGCGGGCGCGGGCGGTGTCGGCGGCGGCCCCGCCCCGGCGCAGGTCGACCGTCGCCGGGCGGGCGTGATCCTGGAAGTAGTCGGCGGCGTCGAACTGCACCACGCCATGCAGGTTGGCGGCGAAGCGCCCGTCGGGGCTCGTGATGGAGGGCTTGCCCGCCAGGATGGAGGCCCCCCCGGCGGGCGCGGCCGCCGCGGTGGTCACCGGGCGCGGCGTGTCGGGCGTGGAGGGCGGGCCGGCCGAGCCGGCGTCGGCCGCCATGCGGGCGCCCGCGGTGGAGGGCGTCGGCGCGGCGGCCGTGACCGACGCCGCGGCCAGCCGGTCGGCCCGCAGCGCCTTCACCTCGGCGGCGAGGTCGCGCACCGTGGACTCCAGCGCCTCGATCCGCGCGTCGCGCGTGTCCGAGGCTGCGTGGCGACGCGCCGGAGCGGCCTGCACCGCCGAGACGAGGGCCGTGGTCAGGCCCAGCCCCAGCGCCCAGGCCGATGCGTGACGTCCGACGATCATGCGACGATCCCCCACCCACGTTCTCCCCGATAGGCCACGCGCCGCAGCGCTGTAAACATCACCTGCATAGCGGTCTCGTGACCGTGACCTTGATCGCACGGTGTCGACGCGGCGGCCTCTTCAGCTAAGCTGGGGCGGTGTGAAGGGGTGATCGATGACGAAGCGGACGGCGTGGCGGGACGGGGCGGCGGGGCTGGTGCTGGCCGCCGCGCTGGGATGGGCCGGAGCGGCGGCGGCGGCGCCGTCGCTGGGCGAGCCCAGCCTTTCGCCGGACGGCGCGGAGGTGGCCTTCGTCTCCGGCGGCGACATCTGGAGCGCGCCTGCGCAGGGCGGGGTGGCGCGCCTCCTCGTCACCGATCAGGCCACCGAGAGCCGTCCGCTGTTCTCTCCGGACGGGACCAAGCTGGCCTTCGTCTCGACCCGCTCGGGCGCCGCCAACATCTACGTCCTGACGCTGGCCTCGGGCGAGATCACGCGGCTGACCTGGTCGGACGCGGGCGAGCAGCTGGACGGCTGGTCGCGCGACGGCCGTTGGCTGTACTTCGCGTCCGGCGCGAACGACGTGGGGCGCCAGGCCGACATCTTCCGCGTTTCGGCGCAGGGCGGCACGCCGCTGGAGGTGAGCCGCGACCGCTACCTCAACGAGTTCCAGTCCGCGCCCTCGCCCGACGGCAAATCCGTGGCGCTGATGGTCAAGGGGATCTCCAACGGCCAGTGGTGGCGCAACGGGCACGCCCACATCGACGAGACCGAGCTGTGGCTGAAGCCGCTGGCCGCGGGCGAGGCGCCGCGGCAGGTGGCGGGACCGGGAGCCAAGCACGCCTACCCCATGTGGTCGCCCGACGGGGCGACGCTCTACTACATGAGCGACGAGAGCGGGGCCGAGAACCTGTGGAGCCGCCCCGCCGCGGGCGGACCCGCGCGCCAGCTCACCCGCTTCACCGACGGCCGGGTGCTGTGGCCGACCATCGGCTACGACGGCCGGGCCATCGTGTTCGAGCGCGGCTTCGGCGTGTGGCGGCTGGACCTCATGTCCGGAGAGGCGAAGCCATTGGCCGTGACCCTGCGCGGCGCGGCCGCAGGAGCGGGCGAGCGGCACCTGAACGAGACCAGCTTCCGCCGCGCGGCCCTCTCGCCGGACGGCAAGAAGATGGCGGTGATCGCGCACGGCGAAGTGTTCGCCGCCCCCGCCAAGGAGGGCGGCCCCGCCCAACGCCTGACCCGCACCGCCGCCGCCGAGAGCGACATCACCTGGGCGCCCGACTCGCGCCGGCTGTTCTATGTGGGTGAGCGCGAGGGTCCGAAAGGGCTGGCGACCCAGCTCCTGTTCTACGACTTCGGCACGGCCAAGGAGCAGGCGCTCACCAAGGGCGACGGCCGCGACGAGGCCCCCGCCGTGTCGCCCAAGGGCGAGCGGATCGCCTACGTGCGCGACACGCGCGAGCTGCGCCTCGCCACGCTGGACGCCAAGGGCGCCGTCACCGCCGACCGCGTGCTCTACACCGGCGCGCTGGAGGACGACCCGGCCACCCCCGCCTGGTCGCCGGACGGGCGCTGGCTGGCCTTCGTGGTCACCGACCGCCGCTCCTTCCGCAACCTGCACGTGATCGACACGCAGGCGGCGGGGGCCGAGGCGCGGCCGATCACCTTCCTGGCCAACGGCGCCACGGGCTCGCGCATCGCCTGGTCGCCGGACGGGACCTTCATCGTGTTCGACACCGCCCAGCGCTCGGAGGACGTGCGCATGGTGCGCGTCGACCTCCTGCCGCACGTGCCCAAGTACCGCGAGGACGCGTTCCAGGACTTGTTCAAGCCCGCCGAGAGCCCCGACAAGCCCTCCACCCGCACGCCCGCGCCCTCCGCCCCGACCCGCAGCGCCCCCAAGCCGAAGGACGCGCCGGCCGAGGCCAAGACGGACGCCCCCGCCAGGGGCGACGCGCAGGACAAGGCGGACGACGAGGACTCCAAGGGCAAGAAGCCGCCGGTGAAGCCCGTGCGCATCGTGTTCGAAGGCCTCCGCGACCGCGCCACCATCCTGCCGCTGGGCGTCAGCGCAGAGCAGCCGGTGATCAGCCCCGACGGCAAGACGCTGGTCTTCACCGCGCACCAGGGCGAGCGCGAGAACCTCTACAGCTACAGCCTGGACGAGCTGTCGCTGGAGCCGCCGTCCCCGGTGCAGCTCACCTCCACGGAGCGGCCCAAGGGCGACTACGCCTTCACCCCCGACTCCAAGACGCTGTTCTACCGCGACGGGCCGAAGCTCTTCTCCACGCCGGTGGAGAGCCCCAAGCCCAAGCCCCTGGCCGTCTCCGCCGAGATGGACGTGGACTTCGCGTCGGAGAAGGCGGTGGTGTTCGAGGAGGCGTGGGACGTGCTGAACCGCCGCTTCTACGACTCCACGTTCGGCGGCAGGGACTGGGCGGCGCTGCGCGCCCGCTTCCAGCCGCAGGTGGACGGCGCGCGCACGCCGGACGAGCTGCGCCGCATCATCAACCTGATGATCGGCGAGCTGAACGCCTCCCATTCCGGCATCAACGCCGCCCGCGACCCCGCCACGGCGGCGACGCAGGCGCACGTGGCCGAGCTCGGCCTGCACTTCGAGCGGACGCCGTACGAGGCCGGGCGCGGGCTCGTGGTGCGCGAGGTGGTCAAGCTCGGGCCGGCGGCCATCGAGGGCACGGTCAAGCCCGGCGAGACGCTGCTGGCGGTGGACGGCGAGGCCGTGGGCCCGCACACCAGCCTGAACCGGCTCCTGCTCGGCAAGGTGGGCCGCCGCACCGTGCTGCGCGTGGCCGACACCGCGGGCCGAGCGCGCGACGTGGTTGTCAGCCCGGTGAACGCGGCCACCGAGGCGGGCCTGATGTACCGCCAGTGGGTGGACGAGCGTCGCGCCTACGTGGACAGGATCAGCGGAGGCAAGCTGGGCTACGTGCACATCGCCGACATGGGCGACGAGTCGCTGCAGCAGCTCTACATCGACCTGGACGCGCAGAACCAGTCCAAGCAGGGCGTGGTGATCGACATCCGCAACAACAACGGCGGCTACATCAACGGCTACGCGCTCGACGTCTTCACCCGGCGCAACTACCTGACGCTGACCACGCGCGGCATGTTCCCGGTGCCGAGCCGCCAGGCCTTGGGCCAACGCTCGCTGGGCCTGCCCACGGTGCTTGTGATCAACGAGTCGTCGCTGTCGGACGCGGAGGACTTCACGGAGGGCTACCGCTCGCTGGGCCTCGGCAAGGTGGTGGGCTCTCCCACCGCCGGGTGGATCATCTACACCTCGGGCCAGCCCCTGATCGACGGCTCCACCGTGCGCGTGCCCGGCACGCGCGTGGAGGACGGCCGCGGCCAGAACATGGAGGGCCACCCCCGCCCGGTGGACGTGCCGGTGCTCCGCCCGCTCGGCGAGACGGAGGCCGGGCGCGACGCCCAGCTTGAGGCCGCGGTGAAAGTGCTGACAGGCGGCTGATGAGAGAGAGAGTCCTCCCCCGCTTGCGGGGGAGGGGGACCGCGCGAAGCGGGGTGGTGGGGGTTGCGCGACGCTTCCGATGTCGCGCCACCGCCCTCCGGCGGCTGCGTCGCCGCCTCTCCCCAGTACCGGAGGGAGGACCTAGACCAGCGCGCTCTTGTAGAGGGCGGTCAGCGCGGCCCACGCCCGTTCGGCCGACGCCTCGTCGTAGGGCTGTGAGCCCTTAACGCACCAGCCGTGGTCGGCGGGATAGACCTCGACCGTGTTCGGTCGTCCGGCGTCCGTCAGCGCCTTGCGCAGCGTGTCCTTGGCGGCGGGGTCGCGGGCGTCGTCGTTCCTCGCCACCGCGCACAGCATGGACGCCTTGATGGCGGGGGCCAGCAGGTGCGGGCTGTCGGGCTTGGCGGTGACCAGCCCGCCCCCGTGGAAGGTGGCCGCCGCGCCGAAGCGCGCGGGGACCGCGGCGGCGCTGCGGAAGGTGAGGGGGCCGCCCATGCAGTAGCCCTGCACGCCCGCCTTCTTGCGCGTGTCGGTCTGCGGCTGCTTGTCCAGGAAGGCGATGAAGGCCGTGGCGTCCCGGGTCGCGCCCTCCGGCGTGAGGGTGGCGGCCAGCGGCATGACCTTGGCCCGGTCCTCCGGCTTGGAGAAGTCGAACGCGGCGTCCACCACCGGGGCGCGCTTAGCGCGGTAGAACGGGTTGGGCGCCAGCACCACGTAGCCCTGCGCGGCCAGCCGGCGGCCCATCTCGCGGAACACGGGGCGCAGGCCCAGGATGTCCGTCCAGATCAGCACGGCGGGCCAGCGGCCCTTGCCCGGCGGGTGGAACAGGGCGGAGTCGGCCACGCCGTCCGGCGTGCGCACCTCCACGTCGGTCTCCACCACGGCGGCTTCGGCGCCCGAAGCCGCCGTGGCCGCAAGCCCCGCCACCGCCGCGGCCGCCAGGCCGAACCCGCGCCGCGACACGGCCGGATCGTGC
>CAXSHO010000060.1:3577-8804 GCA_964237305.1 uncultured Caulobacteraceae bacterium | reverse complement strand
TGGATCACGTCGTCGCACATGGTGGTGGTCTCCGCTGCGGGCGCGAGCCTAGCCTTGCGACCGTTCGGCCGCCAGGGCGCGCGCGGGCGGCAACCGGCCCTCGGCGCGGTAGGCGGACACCGCGTCGCGGAAGCCCTCCGCCAGGGTGAAGCGGGGAGGGGGCGCGTCCCCGTCGCGCTCGCCGGCCGACACGCTCCAGTCGCGGTGCAGCGCCTCGGCGATCTTACCGGAGGTGACGAAGGGCGCGGCGCCCAACGCCCCCGCGAGATCGCCCGCCCACCCCGCCGCGCGCACCGCCGCGCGCGGAACGGGGATCAGCCGCGGCCGGCGTCCCACCGCCCGCGCGGCCTCGCCGAGGATCTCCCGCCAGGCGTAGCCTTCCGGCCGCCCGTCGCAGAGCGTCACCGTGCGGCCGGCCGCCCGCCCCCGCGCAAGGTCGACCAGGTGGCGCGCGGCGTCCGCGGCGTGGACGACGGCCAGCCGCGCCCGGTCGTCGAGCACCGGCAGCACCGGCGAGGTCGCCGCCGCGCGGAACAGGCCGAGCGTCTCCGCGTCTCCCGGCCCGTAGATCACCGGCGGCCGCGCCGTGGTGAGCCTGTGGCCGAGCATGGCCGCCATGGCCTCCTCGCCCGCCCGCTTGCTCCCGGCGTAGGACGACAGCCGCGGCTCGCGCGCGGCGAGGCTGGAGATCAAGAGGACCGGTGCGCCCCGCGCGTGCGCGGCGGCGGCTTGGGCCACGCGCACGGCGCCGTCGCGGTTCACGGCGGAGAAGTCGGCGGGTCGCCGGGCCTTGATTAGCCCCGCGGCGTGGATCACCGCGTCCGCACCGGCGGCCCAGCGCGCCAACGCGTCATCGTCGGCGAGGTCGCCCGCGGTGCGCTCCACCGCCAGCCCCGGCCATGTGTTCTCCGTCGGCCGCCGCATCAGCGCCCGCACGCGCCACCCCTGCGCCACGAGTTCGCGGACCAGGTGGCGGCCCAGGAAGCCCGTGCCGCCGGTCACCGCGGCCAACGGCCGGGTCAAAACGCCGCTCCGCCGCGCCCGGGCGGCTCGGCCGCCGGGGCGGCGATCTTCATGGGAGCTCCGTGCGGTGTGGAGGACGTGTTCCTAGACTCGCGGCGGGACCCCGGGCCAGCCGGAATCGATTCGACTCGCCTCTAATGTTCTGCAAATGTTCTCACCGGAGGCGGGGAGCATGCAGCTTCATCTCGGGTTGGAGGCGGGGGGGACCGGCGACCTGCTGCGCGTGCGCGACCGGCTTGTCGAGTCGTTCGGCCCGCCGCAGCCGCACGTGCGGCGTGATCCCATAGCGCAGCTCGTCCGCTCCATCATCGCCTCGCGCACGCAGGACGCGGTGTCCGACGAGGTGCTGGCGCGCCTGCGCGCCGCCTTCCGTCCGCTCCACCGCATCGGCGAGGCGCGGGTGGAGGAGGTGCTGCCCGTCATCGCCCCCGCCACCCACGCCGAGCGCAAGGCGCCGCAGCTGATCGAGGCGATCCGGCGCATCGGCAAGCTGCGCGGTGCGGTGACGCTCGACTTCCTGGAGGGCTGGCCGGTGGACGACGCCATGGTCTGGCTGCAGGAGCTGCCGGGGGCCGGCCAGAAGGTGGCCGCCAGCGTGCTCAACCTCTCCACCCTGCGCCGCCGCGTGATGGTGGTGGACACCCACGTCGCCCGCGTGGCGGTGCGCACCGGCGTGGCCGCGGCGGACGCCGACGCGGGCGAGGTGCGCCTCACGGTGATGGACGCGGCGCCCGACGCCTGGGAGGCGGAGGACTTCTCGGACCTGCACAAGCTGATGAAGCGGCTGGGCCAGCTCCACTGCCACGCCTCCCTGCCGGAATGCCCCGGCTGCCCCCTGGCGGACGATTGCCCCGAGGGGCGCAAGCGGTTCGGGCCTCGCGGCGGCGTCAAGCAGACCCTGGGGCGATCCGGGCCCGCGGCCCCGCCCCACGCCGCCAACGAGAACCGCCCCGCCGACGCGCTGGACGCCTATCTGCGCCGCCGCATCGCCCACATCGAGCGACGCGGACGCCCCGCCTTCCACGCGGACGCCCCCGCCGCGAGCTTCGGTGCGCCCGGGCTGGACGCCGCGTTGGGCGGGCGCGGCCTGCCGCCCGGCGCGCATCAGGCCGCCCCCGCCGCACCGCAGGACCACGCCGCGCCGCTGATCCTGCCGCTGATGGCCGCCGCCCAGGTCGTGGGAAGGGCCGCAGGGGGAGCTCCCGCCTCCGCCCGCGTGCGCCTCCTGGTGGTGCAGGAGCGGGCGGCCGCGCGCGAGGGGGGCGAGCTCTACGCCCCCGGGCTGGAGGCGCTGGGCGTGGCCGCCGACGAGGTCGCCTTCGTGCGCCCCTCCGACGGGGGCGAGGTGCTGCGGGTGGTGGACGAAGCGGTGCGCCGCCGGGCCACGCCCGTGATCCTGGCCGAGTTGCGGCGCGGAGCTTCGCTGGCCGACCTCGCCGCCACGCGCCGGCTGAACCTCGCGGCCCAGCGTCAGGGTCTGTTCCTGTTCCTCGTCACGCCGGACCTGGACGCCACGAGCGCGGCGCTCACCCGCTGGCGCGTGGCCTCCACCCCCAGCCGCGCGCCGCCCGGCCGGCTCGGTCCGCCGACCTTCCGCCTCACCCTCGTCCGCAATCGTCTGGGCCCTCCGGGAGACTGGAGCGCCGAATGGAGCGCCCGTGAGCGCCGCTTCACCTCCGCCATCCCGTTCGTCTCCCAGGTGGCTGCACCTGTGGACGCCGCGCCTGCCCACCGACCGGCTGCGTCGGGCGCGGCCTGAGCTCTCGCGCGGGACGCCGCTCGCCGTCGTCGCCACCGCGCGCAATGCTCTGCGCCTGACCGCGGTGGACGCCGCCGCCTCCGCCGAGGGGCTCGCCCCCGGCATGACGCACAAGGAGGCGCACCGCATCGCGCCGCACCTCGTCACCGTGTCCGAAGATCCGGCCGCCGACGCCGCCCTGGCCGCCTGCCTCACCGCCCTGTGCCGCCGCGCCGCCCCCGGCGTGTCGCGCGACGGGCCGCTCGGCTTCGCGGTGGACGTCACCGGGGCCGCCCGCCTGCACGGCGGCGAGGCGGCGCTGGCCGCGCGCCTCCTGCGCGGCTTCGCCTCCGCGGGCGTGACCGTGCGCTGGGCGCTGGCCGACACCCCGGGCCTCGCCTGGGCGCTGGCCCTGTTCGGCGAGGCGCCGGAGGGTGGCGGCGTGCTCGCCCCCGGGAGCGGGGCCGCGGTCCTCGCGCCGCTGCCCGTGGAGGCGCTGCGCCTGTCGGACGAGGACACGGCCGACCTCCGCGCCCTGGGCTTCCGGCGGATCGGCCCCGTGCTGGAGCGCCCCCGCGCGCTCCTGGCCGAGACGCTGGAGGGCCGGCTGGGCGCCCGGCTGGACGCGGTGCTCGGTGCGGCGTCTACGGCGACGGCGCCTGAGCCCCTGCGGCCCCGCTACGTGGTCGAGCGCGCTCTCGCCCATCCGGTCGTGGGCGCCCCCTCGGTGCTGGCCTGGACGCGCCGGCTCCTGGAGGCGCTGGAGCCGCAGCTCCTGGCGCACGGCCGCGGCGCCCGCGCGCTGGAGCTCGTGCTGACGCGGGCGGACGGGGCGCGCACCGTCCACCGCGTCCGCACCCGTCGCCCGCAGACCGACCCCGCGGCCCTCGTCCGCCTGTTCGAGGGCCCGCTGGAGGCGCTGGCGGGCGGGACCGACGAGGCCGTCCCCGCCGTGGGGTCGGAGATCGAGAGGCTGCGGCTGGAGGCGCGGCTCACCGGCCCGCTCCACGCCGCCACCGGCGACCTCCTGGACTCGGGCGAGCCCGAGGCGCGCCGCTTCGACGCCTTCGTGGAGAGCCTGTGCGCCCGCCTGGGGGCGGACGCGGTGGAGGCGCCGCGCCGCGACCCCGCCACGTGCAAGCCCGAGCGCGAGGTGCGCCTCGCCCCGGCGGGGCCGCCGCCGCGCCGCGCCGCGGGCCCCCCGCCGCCTCCGCCCGCCTGGGGCGACTACGTGTTGCGGCCGGTACGCCTGTTCGACCCCCCCGAGCCGGTGACGGTGCTGGGCGAGCCCGGCGACAGCCCGCCCTTCACCTTCGCCTGGCGCCGCCTGCGTCATCGCGTGGTGCGTTCGGAGGGGCCGGAGCGGTTCGCGCCCGAGTGGGGCCGCGAGCCGCACGGCGCGCGCACGCGCGACTACTACCGCGTGGAGGACGAGGCCGGCCGCCGCTACTGGCTCTACCGCGAGGGCCTGTACGGCGAGGCGGCGCACCCCGCCTGGTTCATGCAGGGGCTGTTCGCGTGAGCGCCGCTGGCCGCAAGGCGGAGCCCGCACCGTTGCTCGCACCCGCCGACGGGCCGGCCTATGTGGAGCTGGGCGCGAGGAGCTGCTTCTCCTTCCTGCGCGGGGCGTCGTGGCCCTACGAGATGGTCGGGCAGGCCATGGAGCTCGGCCACGCGGGCGCCGCGGTGGCCGACCGCAACACTCTGGCGGGGGTGGTGCGCGCGCACGTGGCCGCCGCCAAGCCGTGGGAGCCGCTGGGGCTGGAGGAGGGGAGCGTCCAGCCCTTCCGCCTGTGCGTGGGCTCGCGGCTGGCCTTCAACGACGGGACGCCCGACGTGCTCGCCTATCCGTCGAACCGGGAGGCCTACGGGCGGCTGTCGCGCCTCCTCACCCGCTGCGGCTACGAGAAGGACGCGGACAAGGACGACGCGCAGGTGACGCTGGCGGACCTCCTGGCGTTCGCGGCGGGGCAGAACCTGATCCTCGTGCCCCCCGAGCGGCCCGACGCGGAGGCGATGCGCCCCGTGCTCGACGCCCTGCTGGAGGCCACGGGCGGCCGGGCGTGGCTGGCGGGCTGTCGCCGGTTCGACGCGGTGGACGCCCGGCGGATGGACCTGTGCGCCGAACTCGCCTCAGCGTCCGGCGCCCGGCTGATCGCGATCAACGACGCGGTGGTCCACCACCCCTCGCGCCGCCCGCTGCACGACGTGATGACCTGCATCCGCGAGCACGTGACCCTGGCGGAGGCGGGGCGGCGGCTGGAGCTCAACGCCGAGCGCCATCTCAAGCCCCCCGCCGAGATGGCGCGCCTGTTCCGCGACCATCCCGACGCCGTGCCCGAGACCGCCCGCTTCGCCGCCCTGTGCGACTTCAGCCTGGACGAGCTCAGCTACGTCTACCCCGACGAGCCCGTGCCGCCGGGCAAGACGGCGCAAGCGCACATGGAGGACCTCGCGCGCACAGGC
>CAXSHO010000060.1:0-3567 GCA_964237305.1 uncultured Caulobacteraceae bacterium | reverse complement strand
CGCGCAACGAGCACGATGCCTGCGGCGTCGGCTTCATCGCGCAGATGAAGTACGCGCACTACTTCCTGACGGTGCACGATATCGTGCAGTGGGCGCGCGCCAAGGGCATCCTGTGCCAGGGGCGCGGGTCGGCGGCCAACAGCGTGGTCTGCTACTGCCTCCACGTCACCGCGGCGGACCCGATCCACCACAAGCTCCTGTTCTCACGCTTCATCTCGGGCAACCGCAACGAGCCGCCGGACATCGACGTGGACTTCGAGCACGCCCGGCGCGAGGAGGTGATCCAGTACATTTACGGCCGCTACGGCCGCCATCGCGCCGCCATCTGCTCCACCGTGATCCACTACCGCCCGCGCATGGCGATCCGCGAGGTGGGCAAGGTTTTCGGCGTGACGGAGGACGTCACCTCAGGGCTCGCCTCCACCGTCTGGGGCTCATGGGGCGACGCCCTGCCGCCCGAGCACGTGCGCCAGGCCGGGCTCGACCCGGACGGGGAGGGCCTGCGCGAGATGCTGGGCATGGCCAACGAACTGATCGGCTTCCCCCGCCACCTGTCGCAGCACGTGGGCGGCTTCGTGCTGACGCAGGACCTGCTCAGCGACACCTGCCCGGTGGTGAACGGCGCCATGCCCGACCGCACCTTCATCGAGTGGGACAAGGACGACATCGACGCACTCGGCCTGATGAAGGTCGACATCCTGGCGCTGGGCATGCTCACCGCCCTGAAGAAGGGCTTCGACATGCTGGAGGCGCAGGGCGCGCTCGCCCCCGGCCGCGACCACCTCGCCGACATGCCGGCGGACCAGGTGGACGTGTTCGACATGTGCGCCGACGCCGACACCATCGGCGTGTTCCAGATCGAGAGCCGCGCGCAGATGAACATGCTGCCGAGGCTTAAGCCGCGGCGCTTCTACGACCTCGTCATCGAGGTGGCGATCGTGCGACCGGGGCCGATCCAGGGCGACATGGTCCACCCCTACCTGCGGCGGAAGGCGGGGCTGGAGCCGGTGGTCTACCCCGAGCCGGGGCCGCCGCACCCCCCGCACGAGCTGAAGGACGTGCTGGAGAAGACGCTGGGCGTGCCGCTCTTCCAGGAGCAGGTGATGAAGGTGGCCATGGTGGCCGCCGAGTTCTCGGGCGCCGAGGCCGACGGCCTGCGCCGCGCCATGGCCACCTTCAAGCGCACCGGCGGCATGAAGGCCTATGAGGACAAGCTGATCACGCGCATGGAGGCGCGCGGCTACACCCCCGACTTCGCCCGGGCCATCTTCCGCCAGATCGAGGGCTTCGGCTCCTACGGCTTTCCGGAGAGCCACGCCGCCAGCTTCGCCATCCTGGTCTACGCCTCGGCCTGGATGAAGTGTCGCTTCCCCGCGGTGTTCTGCGCGAGCCTGCTCAACAGCCAGCCCATGGGCTTCTACGCCCCCGCCCAGATCGTGCGCGACGCGGTGGAGCACGGGGTGGAGGTGCGCCCCGCCGACGTGGAGCACTCGGGCTGGGACTGCACGATCGAGACGACGGACGATGGCGCCATGGCCGTGCGCCTGGGCCTGCGCATGATCGACGGCCTGTCGGAGAAGTGGGCGGAGGTGATCTGGAAGGCGCGCGACGCAGGCTACGGCGACTTCGACACCTTCGCCCGCCGCACGGGGCTGACGCGCGCCCAGGTGCGCCGCCTGGCGGAGGCCGACGCCTTCGGCTCTTTCGGCATGGGACGGCGGGGCGGGGTGTGGCAGTCCCTGAAGGTGCGGCGCAAGGCGGCCGCGCCGCTGGTGGACGCCCTGCCGCGCTTCACCGCCCCGCCGCCCCTGCCGCTGCTCGCCGCGTCGGAGGAGGTGGTGGCCGACTACCGCACCACCCGCCTGTCGCTGCGCGGCCACCCCATGGGCTTCCTGCGCCCGCTGTTCGAGGGGGAGGGGGCGCGGACCTGCGGCGAGGTGGTGGGCTTGCGCGACGCCGACGCGCTCAGCGTGGCGGGCGTGGTGCTGGTGCGCCAGCGGCCGGGCAACGGGCGGGTGTGCTTCATCACCATCGAGGACGAGACGGGTGTGGCCAACCTCGTGGTGGTCACCGACGTGTTCGAGCGCCACCGCGGCCTGATCATGTCCTCGCGCCTCCTTCTGGCGCACGGGCGCGTGCAGAAGAGCCCGGAGGGCGTCACCCACGTCTTCGTGCACCGGCTGGAGGACCGCTCCGATGCTCTCCGCCGCCTGTCGGACCCCGAGGACGAGGCGGCGTTCGAGCCCTCCCTGGCGCGGGCGGACCATGTGGTCACCAACGGGCCCACGGGCTCGGCGGGCGCGAAGTTCACCTCCTTCGCCGCACCCCTGAAGGAGGCCGACCGCCGCGGCGCCGCCCCCGCCCCGCGCGTGGTGGAGACCACCGACCGCAAGCCCCGCG
This sequence comes from uncultured Caulobacteraceae bacterium, assembly GCA_964237305.1. Classification (GTDB taxonomy): domain Bacteria; phylum Pseudomonadota; class Alphaproteobacteria; order Caulobacterales; family Caulobacteraceae; genus JASLDZ01. The sequence continues at coordinate 1,167 of CAXSHO010000060.1, read as the reverse complement.
CGCCGGGCTTGCTCTCCTCGCACCGCCACCCCCGCGACGTGCGCATCATCAGCCGCGACTTTCACTGAACGGGCGGGCCGCATGACAAAGCTGTAATCCGCTGGCGCCTTGGCGAGCGTAGCCGTGATCTCCTAACGTGCCGCCCGTTCCCGGAGCCCCGCCCATGACCACCCGCCGCGCCCTCCTGGCGCTCGCCGCCGTCGCGCCCTCGGCGCTCGCCACCGTCGCGCAGGCGCAGGGGCGTCCCGGCCGCAACTCGCCGGGCGCGGCGCCCGGGACGGCGCGCGACGGGGCGGGGCCGGGCGAGGCGCGCGAGTCCTCCACCTCCACCCCCGCCAAGGACGCTGGCGAGTTCACGCCCTTCCCGGCGGACGCCACAGCGCGCCAGACGACCACCGTCGGCGGCCGAACGGTGGCCTACACCGCCACCGTCGGCTCGCTGCCCGTGAAGAACGAGATGGGCAAGAAGGTCGCCGACGTGGTCTTCACCGCCTACCTCGCCGAGGGCGGCGGGCGCGAGCGGCCGGTGACCTTCGCCTTCAACGGCGGGCCGGGGGCGTCGTCGGTCTACCTCAACCTCGGCGCCATCGGGCCCAAGCGCGTGCAGTTCGGCGCCAACGGCGACAGCCCGTCCGAAGCCCCGGTGCTGCGCGACAACGCGGCGAGCTGGATCGACTTCACCGACCTCGTCTTCATCGACCCCGTGGGCACGGGCTTCTCCCGCAGCCTGGTGAACGAGGAGGAGACGAAGCGCCGCTTCTACGCCGTGCAGCCCGACATCGAGTACCTGTCGCGCATCGTCTACGACTGGCTCCTGAAGAACGGCCGGCTGCAGTCGCCCAAGTACGTGGTGGGCGAGAGCTACGGCGGCTTCCGCGGCCCGCGCATCACCCATTACCTCCAGACCAAGCTGGGCGTGGGGGTGAGCGGCACGGTGCTGGTCTCGCCGCTGCTGGACAACGCCAGCCGCACGGGGGGCGACATCTCGCCCCTGCCTTGGATGATGACGCTGCCTTCGATCTCGGCCTCTTACCTGGAGCGGCAGGGCAAGCTCACCGACGCCGACACGAAGAAGTTCGTGGGCGAACTATTGGCGAAGCTGGTGGAGCTCGCGCGCAGGCTGCGGGCGAAGTAGGGGCTGGTCGCCCTCCCTCGGTCGACGGCGTA
>CAXSHO010000059.1:0-19394 GCA_964237305.1 uncultured Caulobacteraceae bacterium | reverse complement strand
TCGGCCAGCGCGTGGCGGAGGTTCTCGCCGTGCCGCTGCAGGAGCTCGGCGGCCTGCGCCGGGCTGGCGCCGCTGGCCAGGAGGACGGCCGTCTTGATGTGGCCGTCGGCGGCGTCGAGCGCCTCCCGCGCCTCCGCCTCGTCCACCCGCGCGAGCTGCTCGACCATGCGGCGCGCCCGCAGGTGCAGCTTGTCGTTGGAGACCCGCATGTTGACCATCAGGCCGCGGTAGACCAGCCCGCAGCGGAGCATCGTCGCGGTGGAGAAGATGTTCAGCAGCGCCTTCTGCGCGGTGCCCGCCTTCATGCGGGTGGAGCCGGCGACCAGCTCGCTCCCCGTGTCGGCCAGGAGCGCGTGCTCGGCGGCGGACATGAGCGGCGTGCGGGGGTTGTTGGCGACCCCCAGCGTCAGGGCGCCGCGCAGCCGCGCCTGGCGCACGACCTCCACGGTGAAGGGGGTGCGGCCGCTCGCGGCGACACCCACGACCACGTCCGCCTCCGCGACGGCGGCGGCCTCGACCTCGGCGGCCGCCGCGGCCGCGTCGTCCTCCGCGCCTTCCGCGCTCTCCGACAGGGCCTTCAGCCCGCCCGCGAGCAGGAAGACCAGGCGGTCGGCGGGCCAGTCGAAGGTGGGGCTCAGCTCCACCCCGTCCTGCACGGCGATGCGACCGGAGGTGCCGGCGCCCGCGTAGACCAGACGCCCGCCCCGGGCGAGGCGGGCGGCGGCGGCGTCGGCCGCGGCGGCCACCGCCGGCAGGGCGCTCCGCACGGAGGCCACCGCGGCGAGCTGGCCCTCCAGCATCGCCTCTACGGCGAGGAGCGTGGGCCAGCGGTCTATGTCCACGTAGCGGGGATCGACGGTCTCGGTGGACATCAGGCGGCTCGGGCGGGGGAGGGGGGTGCGGCCTGCGCCGCGGACGATGCGCCTGATCCCGACAGGCAGACGAGCAGGGCCGCGCCCGTGCCGATGCACAGCTGCCACGGGAAGGCGAGCCGCCGCAGCGCCGTCGGCAGCCCGAGCACGTCGGCGACGTAGGGCTGGAGCAGGACGATGGCCACGAACCCCGTCGCCAGGGCGGCGTACACCGACGCGGCGGAACCCCTGCGGGTGAAGACGGTGGTGAAGTAGACCCCCAGCAGCCCGGCGTAGGCGAAGGTCATCGTCGAGAGCACGAAGTCCAGCAGCGGCGCGTCCGTGTAGCGCTGCCAGAAGAACGACAGGCACGCCACCGCCAGGGTGGCCGCCCCCGTGAGCGCCACGCCCACGCGGCCCGCCGCCACGTAGTGCGTCTGGGGCCGGGGACGCCGCCGCTCGCTCCACGGCCGGTACAGGTCCTGCACCAGGACGGACGACATGGCGTTGAGCGCCGACATGTTGGTCCCCACCGCCGTGGCCAGGACGCCCGCCGTGGCCAGGCCGCGCAGGCCGGGCGGCGTCTGCGTCAGGATGAAGCGCATCAGGACGGTCGCCCCCGCCGCGCCGCCCTCCGCGAGCGGCGCGCGCCCCATGAGGTCGGGGCGCTGGTAGACGACGTGGAGCAGGCTGCCGATGAGGATGAAGACGGCGATCACCGGCACGGTCGCCAGCACGGACAGGTAGAGCCCCCGGGCGCCGGTGCGCGCGTCGCGGCAGGCGAGCAGCCGCTGGGTGGTGTCCTGGTCGAGGCCGAAGTTGCCGATGCAGAGCAGGACGTACCCCGTCAGGATCGCCGGGAGGGCGAAGGCGTGGGTCGGGTCCGCCGACAGGTCGAACAGGCGCAGCTTGTCCACCCCGCCGGGAGCCGCCGCCAGTCCGCGCCACACCTCGGCCGGCGGGGCCGGGATCTTGGACACCAGCAGCAGCAGCAGGGCGAGCGCGGCCCCCACGTAGGTGGCCAGCTGGAGCACGTCGATCCACAGGATCGCCCGCAGCCCGCCGCCCAGGGCGCACGCCGCCGAGGCCAGCATCAGCACGGTGGCGGAGGCCAGCACCGTGGCCGCGTCCAGCCGCCCGAACACCACGAGCGCCACGGCGATGGCGGCCAGGTAGAGCCGCGCGCCGCCCGCAAGGACGCGGCCCACCACGAACATCAGCCCGGCGGCGCGCATGGGCCCGGCGCCGTACCGGAGGCCCAGGAGCTCGTACACGGTGGAGACCCGCGCCGCGTAGAAGCGCGGCATCAGCACCCGGGCGACGATGAAGGCCGCCAGGAGCGCCCCGAGGTTGGCCCCGAGGTAGGTGAAGTCGCCCCGGAACCCGTAGTCGGGCGCGCCCAGGAAGGTGGCGGCCGACTGCGTGGTGGCCAGCACGGACACGGCCGCGAGCCAGGCCGGCGCCGCCCCGCCCGCCAGGAAGTAGTCGTGCGCGTCGCGCCCGCGCCCGGTGCTCAGCCGCACGCTCACGGCGCCCAGGACCGCGGCGTACCCCGACACCACACCCCAGTCCCACAGGGTGAAGCCGCCCGTCACGGCCTCAGACCCGCGGGATCATCGGCGGGCCGTGAGGGAGACGGCGAAGGTGCGCCCGAGCACGTCGTAGGTGTCCAGGAAGGTGTTGAACACGCCGCCCGTGGGCACGAACGGCGGATCCTTGTCGAACAGGTTGTGCACGCCGGCCGTCGCCGTCAGCCAGGGCCGCAGGCGGTAGGAGGCGTTCAGGTCGTAGTAGTTCACCGCGGGCAGGGTGTTCGCCGCGCCCGGCGCGCTGTTGCGCACGCCACCGATGCGCTGCCAGTTGATCTGCACCTGTCCGCGCGGAAAGACCCAGGACGCCGCGGCGTTGTGGCGGTAGTCGGGCTGCACCAGGGTGGTGGCGTCGCTGGAGCAGGTGGCGCCGAAGGTGCCGGCGCAGTCCAGGGCCGCTACGGTGGGGTTGGACTGCACCGTGTAGCGGGTCACGATGTTGCCCTGGTAGGTGAAGCGGAAGGTCTCGCCCGGCAGCCAGGTCGGCGTGGCGACGGACCAGCTGCCTCCGATGTCGATCCCCTGCTGGTCCAGCCGGCCCAGGTTCTGGTTGTTGACGAAGGCGTCCAGCAGGCGCCCGTTGGCCGGGTCGCGCGTGACGAGGCCGCACAGCGGGTTGGTGGCCACGGGATTGGTGATGTAGCAGCTCGTCAGGCTGTTCACGGGCTGGATGACCCCGATCGCGCCGTAGAGGTTCAGCTCGTAGTAGTCCACGGTGAGGTTCAGCCGCGGGATCCAGTGCGGCGTCAGCACGAAGCCGAAGGTGCGGGTGATGCCGCGCTCGGGCTGGATGTTCGGGTTGCCGCCGAAGAAGTAGCTGCCCTCCAGGTAGGCGGGCGCGAAGGAGTTGGTGGACCCCACCGCCGGCGCACCCAGCCGCTTGCACTGGGCGGCGTCGCCCGTTCCGAGCACGCACGGGTCGCCCGCGTAGCGCGGGGTCAGCCGCGCCACGGTGATGAGGTTGTTGAACGGCAGGGACGAGGTGGTGGCGGCGAACTCGCCGAAGTTGGGCGCGCGGATCACGCGCTGCACCGTTCCGCGGAAGCGCAGGTCGTCGCTCACCGCCCAGTTGGCCTCCACCTTGGAGGTCGTGTGCTGGCCGAACAGCGAGTAGTCCGAGAAGCGGTACGCCCCGCCGATGTCGACCTTCCGAGCGAACGGCAGGTCGCGCAGGATGGGGATGAGCGTCTCGGCGTAGACCTCGTTCGTGGTGACGGCCCCGCGGTAGGCGGCGAGCGCACCCTCGCGGTAGGTCAGGCCGCCTGAGAGGGCCGGGTCCTGCTGGATCAGGGCGGTCTCGCGGCGGTACTCGTAGCCCACGGCGAACCCGATCGGGCCTGCGGGCAGCGAGAACAGGTCCTTGGACGTGCCGCTCACGTCGCCGGAGATCACCGTCTGCGCGCGGGTGCGGATGTTGCCGTCGAACGTCTGGCCGAGGGAGGCGACCGTCCCCTGGTTCGGGCCGAAGAAGTTCACCGCGTTGGCCTGGAGCCCGATGTTGTTCACCCCCGCGGCGTTCCTGACCAGCCCGTCGCCCTGGACGAGCGAATCCTCCTCGACCCGGCCGTACTGGCCGTAGACGTTCCACTTGATGTTGGAGGTGAGCGGCCCGCGGAAGCCGAGCTGATACTGCTGGGTCTGGCGCTCGGTGTTGAAGGTGATCAGCCCCAGCTCCGCCAGGGACCGGTTGACGTTCACCTGGGCGACGCCGTTGACGAAGGTCAGCTGGCTGGCGATCTGCGGCGTGAGCAAGGTGTTGTTCTGCGCGATCCCCACCGTCTGGTTGATCGACACCGGGTTGGGCCCGGGCGTGCCCGACTCCTGCGTGTTGGCGTCGGTGTACATGACGCGCCCGTACAGCTCGACCTTGGGCGTCAGCGCGTAGCGGAAGAAGGTGGACAGGTTGAAGCGCAGCAGCGGCTCCACCAGCGGGTAGCTGGCGCTGATGTTGGAGGTGGCGGCGGGCGTGGTGGTGAAGGCGCCGCCCGCGTCGAAGCCGAAGCGGCGGCCGCTGGCCACGTCGGTGAAGACGCCGCCGGTGGAGGGGATGGTGGAGGTCGGCGTCAGCGCCCAGTCCCGCGTGCCGGAGCGCACGAGGTCGCGCTGGGTGTAGTCGAAGGCGAACACCACGTGGCCGCGGTCGTCCTGCACGGGGGCGCCGAAGGTCAGCGCCGCTCCGTAGGCCGAGCCGCCCTCCTGCGACGTGCGGTCGGTGGCCGTCGCCTCCATGCCGGTGAAGTCGGTGTTGAGGATGAAGTTGACCACGCCGGCCACCGCGTCCGCCCCGTAGACGGCCGCCGCGCCGCCGGTGAGCACGTCCACCTGCTTGATCAGGGAGGCGGGGATGGAGCCCACGTCCACCGAGTTGCGGAAGCTGAAGGGCGTGCCGCGGGTGCCGTCGATCAGGACCAGGGTGCGGCTCTGGCCGAAGTTGCGAAGGTCGAACACCTCCGCCCCGAAGGAGTCGCTCCCCTGCGACGACTGGCGCACGCCGCCCGCCAGCTGCGGCAGCTTGGTGGAGAAGTCCTCCACGGTGAGCGCCTGCTGCAGCCGGATGTCCTCCTGGGTGGTGGAGGCGACGGGGCTGGTGGAGGTCAGGCCCGTGCGGGGGATGCGCGACCCGGTGACCACCACCTCGCCCGCCGCCTCGGCCGGCCCGCTGGCGGCGTCGGCGCCGGGAGCGGGTCCGGGGGTGGCGGTGGAGGGGACGGTGCTCGCCTGGGCCGGCGCCTGGGCCGACGCCGGCGCGCCGGGAGCGGCCTGCGCACGAGCCTGCGCCGCCGCCGCGACGGACAGCACCAGGATGGAGGCGCCCGTCAGCCTCGCCGTCAGCGATCGTGTCATCACCACTCCCCCGCCGTCGTCCGTCGAGCGTGGACCATTCCGACCCATCCGCTCTAAGACCTGTATCATACCAGTTGAGACGTGCGGCCGGTGGCGGTCCACGTGTCGGATTGTCACATCACTGTCGCCTCTCAGCCCTGCGGAAGCACCTTGCCGGGGTTCATCAGGCCGGCGGGATCCAGGGCCGCCTTGAGGGCGCGCATCACGCACACGGCCTCCGGCCCGTGCTCCGCCTCCAGCCACCGCCGCTTGCCCACCCCGACGCCGTGCTCCCCCGTGCAGGTGCCGCCCACCGAGAGGGCGTGGACCACCACCCGGTCGCTCACCCGCTCGGCCGCCCGCCACTCGGCCGGGGCGTCGGGGTCGAGCACGAAGAAGATGTGGAAATTGCCGTCGCCCACGTGGCCGAGGATGGGGGCGGTGAGCCCCTCGGCCGCCACCGCCGCCCGCGCCCGCGCCACCGCCTCCGGCAGGCGCGAGACGGGGACGCACACGTCCGTCACCCAGGTCACCGCCCCGGGGCGCAGGGCGCGGGCGGCGGGCAGGGCGGCGTGGCGGGCGCGCCACAGCCTGCGCTGCTCGTCGGCGTCGGCGGAGACCTGCAGGGGCGCGGCCGCGGCGACGCCCAGGCTTTCCAGGAGCCCGGCCTGCTCGCGCACGCCGGCGGGGGTGCCGTGCAGCTCCACGAACAGGGTGGGCGTCTCGGGCAGGGTCAGCCGGGAGTGGCGGTTGCACGCGGCCACCGCCACCTCGTCCAGCAGCTCGATGCGCGCCACGGGCACGCCGCATTGGATCGCCGCGGTCACCGTCTCCACCGCGCCCTCCACGCTGTGGAAGGGCCACACGCCGGAGAGCACCGCCTCCGGCAGGCCGTGCAGCCGCAGGGTGGCGCCCACCACCACGCCCAGCGTGCCCTCCGCGCCGACGAACAGGTGCGTGAGGTCGTAGCCGGCGGACGACTTGCGGGCGCGCGTGCCCGTGCGGATCAGCCGGCCGTCGGGCAGCACCACCTCCAGCGCCAGCGTGTTCTCCCGCATGGTGCCGTAGCGCACGGCGTTGGTGCCGGAGGCGCGGGTGGAGATCATGCCGCCCAGGGAGGCGTCGGCGCCCGGGTCCACGGGGAAGAACAGCCCCGTGTCGCGCAACCGGGCGTTCAGCGCCTCGCGCGTGACGCCGGGCTCAACCACGCAGAGCAGGTCCTCGGGCGCGACCTCCACGATGCGGTCCATGCGGGACAGGTCCAGGCAGACGCCGCCCGGGGCGGTGGACGCGCCGCCCTCCAGAGACGTGCCCGCGCCGTAGGGCGTCACCGGCGCGCCGTGGTCGGCGGCCAGGCGCACCAGCCGTCGCACCTCCTCCACCGTCTCGGGCAGGGCGACGGCGAGGGGCGGTGCGTGCCCGTGGGCCCCCTCGCTCTGGGCGTAGCGCTGGAGGGCGGACGGGGTGGAGAGCCAGCGGGGGCCGAGCCACTCCGCCGCCGCGGAGTGCAGCGCGCTCAAGCGGCCCGCCTGAAGCCGGCGAGGTGGAGGGCGCCGTCCAACGCGTCGCCCGCGGGCGGGGTCAGGCGCGCCGCCGTGCGGCCCCGCAGCCAGGGGATGTAGCGGTGCGCCAGCCCCCCCACGAGCGCAAGCCGCGGGGCCCCGCGGCGGAAGATGGTCTCGATGAAGCGCTCCACGTGCAGGACGGCGTCCTCCACGATCGACACCGCGATCTCGTCCCCCGCCTCCGCGCAGTCGAGCACCAGGGGGGCGAAGGCGGCGTAGTCGCGCGGCGCCGCGTCATCCATCCACGCGATCACGCGGGGGGTGGTGTGGTCAAAGCGGCCCGTCACCGCGCTGCTCAGCGGGGTCGGCTTGGTGCGGCCGTCCAGGGCGCGCAGGGCGTGGCGCATGGCGCTGAGGCCCAGGGCCGCCCCGCTGCCCTCGTCGGAGATCGGAAAGCCGTAGCCGCCGATCATGAAGGCGGCCGCGCCCACCTGCACGTAGGCGGCGCTGCCGGTGCCCACGATCAGGATCGCCCCGTCGCGGCCCCCGTGCGCGCCGATGTTGGCGATGGCCGCGTCGCTCTCGAACACCGCCTCGCCGAACGGGAGGTCCAGGGCGCCCAGCTGCTCCCGGGCGCCCGGGCGCGAGATGCCCGCCACGCCCAGGCCCGCCGACACCCGCCGGAGGTCGGCGAGGCTGAAGCCGGCCTGCTCGGCGGCCTGCTGCGTCACGTCCATGAGCGTGGAGCGCAGGCGCTCCATGCCGATGCGCGTGTTGGCGGGGCCCGCCTCGCCCGTGCCGATCACCTCGCCGTCGCCGGAGATCAGGCGGGCGCGGCAGTGCGTGCCCCCCGCATCGATGCCCAGGTACGCCATGGCCGATACCTCTCTAAGTCCTATACACCTCCAATTTGACACAGCTCGGGCGCGGGGGCGAGGCTCGCGCCGCCTCCGGAGCGCGGAGATCGGGGCGTGGCCGCCCGCGCCGCCGCGCGGTCAGGCCCCGCGGCGGGTCGTGGAGGAACGGCGCAGGAGCGACAGGGCCGTCGCCGCCAGCCCCACGCCCACCGCCGCGGCCGCGACCGGGTGGAGGTGCGCCGCGCGATAGAGGCTCAACCGGCGGCCGGGATAGGCGCCGTAGCTGCGGGCGTCGGACATGGGGGCGAACAGGTTGTCGCCCGGCGACGCCGGCTTGGAGCGGTCGTTCAGAAGCCCCGTCACCATCCCGGCCGCCCGGCTGAAGAGCTCGGGGACGTGGGTGGCCGCGAAGACCTGAACGGCGCCCGCGCCCCCCACGATCTGCTCGCGCATGGGGTGCTCAGCCGCCTGCAGGATCACCTCCGCGACGAGGTCGGGCGAGTAGACGGGCGGCGGCACCTTGGGGTCGCCCGGCAGGTGGTTGGCCACGTGCTCCCCCAGCGGCGTGCCGATCCCGGACGGCTTGACGAGGGTGACGGACACGGGGACGTGGTCGCGCTGAAGCTCGATGCGCAGCGAGTCCATGTAGCCCTTCACCGCGTGCTTGGCCGCCGCGTAGGCCCCCATCACCGGCGAGCCCATGTCGGAGGCGATGGAGCCCACAGTGATCAGCGCGCCGCCCTCCGCGCGCATGGCGGCCACCGCCGTCTGCGCGCCGTTCACCGCACCCCAGTAGACGGTGCGGAACAACCGCTCGTGCTCGTCGCGCGGAGTGTCGACGAGGTCGGAATAGATCGCCACGCCCGCGTTGTTCACCCAGGTGTCGATGGGCCCGAACCGCGCGGCGGCCACGGCGGCGGCCGCCTCCACCTGCGCAAGCTCGCCCACGTCGGCGACGGCGTAGGCCGCCCGGCCCCCATCGGCGACGATCCCTTCCACCGCGGCCCTGAGCGCGGGTTCGCCCCGGGCGACCAGCACCACCCGGGCGCCGGCGCCCGCCGCCTTGCGCGCGGTGGCGAGGCCGATACCCGAGCTCGCGCCCGTGATCACCATCACCTGCTCGGCGAGGGGCTTCAGCTTGACGCGCATGGACATCTCCGGGGGTGCAGGCGGTCAACCAGCCGGCGACGCCCCCGTTCCGTCCGGCGGCCGGGGGCTGAGCGCCGCGTCGATGGCGGCGCTCCCGGGCGGCCGCGTCACAGGGCGGCGAGGAGGGACAGCATGACGTCGATGTCGGGCATGGGCGTCACCTGCGTCACCTGGGCGGGCATGCGGCCCGCCACCAGCGGGCTCGTCTGCGCCCCCACCGCGCCCAGCGGACCGCGGAAGCCGTGGTCGCGCCAGCCGATCTCCTGCAGCGGCTTGGACATGAGCGCGTCGATGAGCGGCGTCGCCTTGGCCGCCAGCGACAGCAGCGGGTGGGCGGAGAAGACGGTGGGGCGCAGGTAGAGCGTCACCGGCTGGGCGGTTCCGGCGGCGGACTCCACGCGCTTCCACCGCTCGGGATCGGCCAGGATCCACTCCACCAGCTGGTTCTCGTAGCCCACCACCAGCGGCTGCGCGCCCGGGCCGCCCGCGATGAAGTCGTCGAACACCTGACCCGAGCTGTGCGACTTGAAGCCCATGCCGCGGAACAGCCGCACCAGGTCGGGGAGCACCTTGGGCAGGCTGGAGGCGTCCGCCACGTCGCCCGCCAGGAGGTCGGCGGCGAGCCCTGCGAACATGAAGCCGGAGTTGGACTTGTTGGGGTCGGTGGCGATCATCCGCACCCGGCCGTAGAGGTCGGCCTGGCCCAGCTCGCTCCACGGCCTGGCGTCCAGGACCGCGGCGATCAGCGCCTTGGCGTCCACGAAGTAGTGGCGTCCCTCCCGCGTGGCGAGGCCCGCGCGCACCAGCCCGTCGGCGATGGGCGCCCAGCTGTAGACCACCAGCGGCGAGTTGAAGATTATCTGATCCTTCAATACGTTAGCGTTCTTGCGCGCGAGGTCCACGAGCGGCGCGGAGCTCGGCCACAGGAAGTCGGGGCGGCGGTCCAGGTAGCTGCGGTCGCGCACCTGCTCGACGGAGCCCGCGCGGTCGGCGGACATGGCCAGGCCGAAGCCCCGCAGCGCCTTGACCGTGCGCGGGTTCTCGATGAACGCCATCTTCTCGCCGCCCGCGAAACCCTTCAGCGCGGTGGCCTCGCCCACGAGCCCGCGCACCGCCGGCTGGTCGCGGAACAGCACCACGCCCGTGGTGGCCGCGGCGCTGGCCGCCAGCACGCCCCCGCCGACCACCGCCCTGCGGCTCAGCGCCATCAGCTTCTCCCCCCGTCGGCCACGTCGGCCTTCAGCGCATCGTTCAGCACCTTGAGGTCCAGGTCGAGGGTCTGCAGCTGCGGGGCCTGCAGGTCGTCGGCGAAGCGGGTGAAGGCCTCGTCCAGCGCGGCCATGGTGGAGCGGGTCTGCGCCACGCGCTCGGCGCTCGGCCGGGCGGTGGCCTCCAGCGCGCGCCAGCCCTCCGCCAGGCTCGCGGCGTTGGGAAGGTAGAAGGTGAGGAGGCGGCGCACCGCCATCACCCGGTCCGGCGCGTCGCGCAGATCCTGCAGCACGCGGCCGGCGGTGGCGGCGAGCTTGTCCACCGCCGCCTTCATCTGCGGGTCTCGCACGCCCTTGCCCGCGGCCCGCAGCCGGTCGAGCGAGCCCTGCGCATCCGCCGTCAGCGCCCGGGCGGTCCCGCCCTGCGCCTCCGTCAGCGCGTCCACGTCCAGCCCGCGAGAGGTGGGGCCGGGGCTGAGCAGCCACACGCCCGCGAACACCGCCGCGCTCACCGCGCCCGCCACGAGGAGCGGGAGGTGCGCGCCGAGCGCCAGCACCGGCAGGGCGACCGCCGCCGCGCCGCCCGCCAGCAGGGTGGACTCCCCGCGCCCCGCCATCAGCACGGCCGCCCCATGCCGCTCAGTTGTAGCCCCGGGCCGAGCGGAACGCCTGCGTCAGGTCGGACCCGCCCTCGAACACCCGGCCGGAGGTGGCCTCCGCCATTCGGTCGAGCTGGCCCTTCTCCGCGCTGCCGAAGGTGACGCCGAACACGGGTACGGCCCGTCCCTGCGCCCGCCAGTCGGCCTCGAAGCCGCGCGACCCTTCCGACCGCCCGTCGGTCATCATCACCAGCGCGGGGAGGTAGCCCTTGGCGGCGTAGGGCTCCATGGCGGCGTAGGCCTTGCGCGCGCAGGCGTACATGTCGGTGCCGCCGCCCGCGCTCTGCCCGTCCACCGCCTGGAGGAGCTGCGCCTGCGACGCCGCGGAGCCGTCGCCCTCCGCCACGTCCCGCGGCTCGGAGTCGAACGGGATGACGATGATGCGGTCGGCGGGCGTCCACTGGATCAGGCTCCGCGCCGCCTCCGCGGGGGTGAGGAGCGTGCGCATGGCCGCCTTCAGCTGCCCCTCGCCCTTGCCCTCCATGGAGCCGGAGAAGTCCAGGCACAGCGCGGTGAGCGACGGCCGCCGCAGCGTCTCCTGGTAGAGCGACAGGGCGCGGGCGATCACCGGCGGCTCGGGCAGGGCGATGGAGGCCACGGTGCGGCGCGGGTCGAAGTTCCAGTCCGGCTCAGGCGCGGCGGGGGTGGCGGCGCCCAGCCCCGTGCGCCGGCCCTCCGCGGCCACCTTGGCCTGCACGGGCGACGACAGCATGTAGGCCTGCAGCGCGGCGAAGAAGGCGCGGCGGTCCCTGGTCCCGCTCCCCGGGTCGCGGCGCTCCACGAAGCCCAGCGGCGCGTCGGCGTAGGCGGAGCCCTCGGCGGGATAGACGGCGTAGAGCTTCTCCCGGCCCGCCTTGGCCAGGGCGTCGTTGGTCTCCTTCAGCACGAACTCGTAGTTCCACATGGCGTCGTAGGGCGCGCCCGCCTCGGCCGACTTGACGTAGAGCTCGCCGAGCCAGCCCGACGACCCCGACGAGCGCGCCACGCCGGAGAGCAGGGTCTTCACCTTGGCCTTGGCCGCCGCGTCGTCCAGCGCCCGGGGATCGAGCCGCCCCGCCTGCCCGAAGGCCGACGCCAGCATGGCGAGGTAGGCCGAGGCGCCGGAGTTGGACTGCGTGGCGGAGGTCATCAGGAAGGTGAGCCTCTTGTCCGCCACCGCCTTCAGCACGTCGTACATCGTCACCGAGCGGCCAACCCAGCCGAGCTCGCGCGCCTTGCCCATGCGCACGCCCAGGATCACCGGCGACTGCGCCACCGACTTCAGGTCCTGCACCCGGTGGGAGATGTCGTAGAGCTCCACCCACAGGCTGGAGGCGGGCCACACCGCGTCCACGGCCGGGGCCTCCGTCCCGCCCAGCATCAGGCCGATGTCCAGCGAGCCCTTGTAGTCGATCACGCAGCGGCGGTGCTTCTGGCGGCAGAAATCCTGCACGATGGGCTCCAGCGCCTTCTGCTCGCTGCCCGCCGTGATGTGGAAGGCGTCGCCGTCGGACGGCGAGCAGGATGCGAGCCCCAGCGCTGCGGCGAGCGCGGCGAGGAGGACGCCGGCGCGCGCGAGAGGCGTCACGCAGCCGGCCCCTGCGCCAGGGCGCGCTTCAGGTCCTGCGTCTGGCGCTCCATGGCCACCTCCGCCTGGGCGCGGCTGCGGCGGCCCTCGGCCTGGGCGGAGAGCACGCCGTTGATGGTGTCGATCAGGTCCTGGTTGGTCTTCTCCAGGGTCTCGATGTCCACGATGCCCTTCTGGCTCTGCTGCTCGATGGCCACGGCCTGGGTCTTCATCATCTCGCTGGCCTGGCGCAGCATGTCGTTGGTGGCGTCGGTGACCGCCTTCTGCATGCCCAGCGCCTCCTGCTGGCGCGTGAGGCCGAGGAGCAGCACCATCTTCTGCTTCCAGGCGGGCACGGTGAGGTTGATGGAGGCCTGCAGGCTCTCCACCAGCGTGGCGTCGCCGTTCTGCACGATGCGGATCTGCGGCAGCTGCTGGATGGCGATCTGGCGCGCCTGCTGGAGGTACAGCACGCGCTTCTCCAGCCGGTCCAGCGCCTGCACCGCGTCCTGGTAGCCCTGCGCCGCCATGAGGTCGCGGCTGCCGTCGGCTCCCCTGTCGGGCGTGGCGGGCACCTGCGCCTTCAGCCGCTCGAGCTCGCCCGTGCGGTAGTCCTGCGCGTAGGCCTTGCCGGCGGCGATGTAGGCGTCCAGCTCGCCGATGGAGCCCTTGGTCTGGGCGTGGAGCCCGTCCAGCATGGTGATGTCGCGCCGCATGCGGTCGACGCGCGTCTCCAGCTCCACGGTGATGCGGTCGATCTGCGCGGCCACCGTCTCGAACTTGGACTGGAAGGCGAACAGCCGCCGCCGCACGCCGCCGAACAGCTTGGCGAGAAAGCCCGCCTTCTGCAGGTCGGCGGGGTCCAGCCCCTTGGCCTTGGCGATGATGTCGCTGAGGAGTTCGCCCGTGTCGCCCAGCTCGCGGTTCCTGGTCTGCGCCAGGATCAGGTCGGCGAAGCCCGCCACCTCGCGCTGCGCCCGCTCGCCGAAGGTCGTGATCTGGGCGGTGTCGGCGATGTCGATGCGCGTCTTGAGCTGCGTCACCCGTTCGGGCGGCGGGCCGGGGACGAGGGCCGGAGCCGACACGCCGAGATCGGGCGCCGCCCCCGCCGCCTGGATGTCGCTCATCGCCGCCCCCTGTCAGACCGACGCCAGCTTAAGGGTTCCGGCCGCCCTTGTCAGGGTGGATCATCGGGGCCGGCGCAGGGTGAAGAAGGTGTTGGCGGTGAGCCGGCCCGAGCGGGGATCGTCGCTGAGGCGGAGGTCGTCGGCGATGTCGCACGAGTGCAGGAGGGAGCCGCGGTAGGCGATCAGGCGGTTGAAGGCGCCGTCGAACCCGCCGATCCGGTCGAACAGCGGGGTGTCGCCCGCGATGTAGCCGGGCAGCCGGGCGGACGGCAGCTCGGCGGCCAGGCTCCGCTCGTAGGCCTCCCGGCGCTGGGGCGAGACGGTCTCGAACCCCGTGGCGCGATGGCGGTAGAACGAGGTGCCGCCGCATCCGCCGGGCGTCAGGTAGTGGAGGAGCGCGATCAGGCCCGGATCGGTGGTGTCGGTGTGCGGAATGCGCTGGCGCACCTCCAGCGCGCCGGGCGGGCGCGTCACGACGGAGAAGTCGCTGGCCACGCCCGCCAGCTCGCAGCCGTCCAGAGCGAAGGCGTCGCGCAGGACGGGGAGGAGCGCCGCCGCCAGGGTGGCCGCGTAGTCCCGCGGGGTGGGCGCCCGCAGGCCCGGATAGGCCTTCACCGCCGGCGCGCCGTAGTCCGCGGCGTAGGCGTCCGCCAGGAGCGGGGCGGGGTCGCTCAGGAGGTCCTCCACCACCAGCACCGGCGCCTGCTCGCGCCCGAGCCTCTCCACGCGCACCCGGGGCCGCGGGGGCGCGGCCCCGCCCGGAGCGGCCGGCGTCCCGCTCACGTGTCCCTCACCGTGAGGCTCGCGGGCAGCACCTCGGAAAGGGCGGGCCGGCCCTCGATCAGGTTGATGATGTTGCACGCCAGCCGCCGCCCGCCCTCCCGCCAGTTCTGGTGCACCGACGTCAGGGCCGGCACCAGCGAGGCGGCGAGGGGCGAGTCGTCGTAGCCGATCACCGACACCTCCTCCGGCACCCGCACCCCGCGCCGCTGGAGGGCGGAGAGCGCCCCCATGGCGATGAGGTCGCTGGTGGCGAACACCGCGTCACAGGTCTCGCCGCGGGCGGCCATGGCCTCCACGGCCCGGTGGCCGCCCGCGAAGGTGAAGTCGCTGCCCTCGGCGCGGACGTGCAGGCCGAGCGCCCGGGCCGCCGCGCCGAACCCCTCGTACCGCGCGGCCACCTGCGCGTGGTGGAGGTCGCCCAGGAACACCGCCCGCCGGCGGCCGAGCGCGGCGAAGCGTTCGGCCGCCAGGGCGCCGCCCCGCCGGTTGTCCGTGTCCACCGTGGGGTGGGCGTCGCCGCGCCGGGGCACGCCCCACACCACCCAGGGGATGGGCAGCTCGGCCGCGCGGTGCAGCGCGCTGTCGTCGGCGCCCTGTCCCAGCAGCACGCCGCCCTCCGCCGCCTGCACCGCCGCCGCCTCCAGGTCGTCGCTGGTGGCCAGGAGCAGGCTGTAGCCGGACGCGGTCAGCTCCTGCGAGATCGCCCGGAGGAGGTCGAGCGGGAAGGCGTCGGACACGGTGTCCAGCTCGGCGGAGCGCGCGCCCACCACCACCGTGATGGTCCGGCTGCGCGCCAGCCGGAGGTTGCGGGCGGGCAGGTTCATCCGGTAGCCCGCCCGGCGCGCCACCTCCACCACCCGCTCGCGCGTCTCCGGGCGCACGGAAGGGTGGCCGCGCAGCGCCCGCGACACGGTGATGGTGGACACGCCGGCGAGCTCGGCGACGTCCTCCATCCTCGGGCGGGGCGGCGGCGATGGCGCGGGCGCGTCGGTCATGCGGGCGGTCGGCTCTCGGGGCGTTCGCGCGCCGGCGGCGACGGGAGAGGTCTCCGCTAGCATGCGTTCCGTTGTTTATCCGCCACGCCGGCCCAGGCGATTTGGTCGCAGGCGGTCCGGCCGCGATGGGCGGTTGCCAATGACATCGATGTCTTGCATCGTCCCTCCATAATGAGCCCGCCTTCGATCGCCGCGCCCCGCGCGGCCGTCGTCGAGACGGGCCGCAGGGAGGACGGTCGCGCCCGCGTCGGGTGCAGACGACATCACGCGCCGCCGCGAGGCCGCCCGTCCGCGTGCGGACGGCGCGGGCGGGGGCCGACGACACCGGGGCGGGCCGCCGCCCGCACCGGCTGAGAACAAGAAGAAGCAACATCTTGGGGAGAGCGTCTTGAACAGGAAACACAGCATGCTGGCGTCGTCCGCCTCCGTGGCGGCGCTGATCGCGGCGGCCTCGCTCTGCGGGACGGCCGAGGCCGCCGCCGCCGCGCGCGACGTCGCGGCCGTGCAGCCCGCGGGCGGCGACCAGCCCGCAGCGCCGCCCGCCGACGTGATCCCCAGCGGCGTGGCGGAGGTGGTGGTCACGGGCTCCACCTCCCGGCGCACGCTCCTGGACACGTCGGTGGCCATCACCGCGGTGAACCAGCAGCAGCTGGAGCAGAAGGCGCCGCGCTCCACCGCCGAGGTGCTGGAGACCATCCCCGGCGTCTTCGTGGAGGGCACGGCGGGCCCGGTGTCCAACAACTACTCGGTGCGCGGCCTGCCCGGCGGCGGCTCCACCTTCGTGCGCCTGATCGAGGACGGGATGCCGCTGATCTACGGGGGCCTGAACGACGACGAGGTGCTGCAGTACGACCTCAGCTACGACCGCGTGGAGGCCATCCAGGGCGGCACCTCAGGCATCCTGACGGAGAACGCCGCCGGCGCTTCGATCAACTTCATCTCGCGCAAGCTGAATTTCGAGGAGGCGGGCGGCGTCGCCAAGATCTCCGGCGCCGACTACGGCGACAAGCGGGCCGACATCTGGTACTCGGCGCCGTTGCCGATGCTGGGCAAGGGCGTGGCCTTCGCCGCCAGCGGCTACATCGACTCGACACCGGGCGTGCGCTCCTCGCCCTTCACCTACGACACCTACCGTTTCAAGCTGCAGCTGCAGAAGCAGTTCGAGGGCGGCGGCTCCGTCGGGCTGACCTACAAGCGCTTCGACGAAAAGGACCCTTACTACGCCGACCAGCCGTACTCCTTCAACAACGGCGAGATCGGCGGCGTGCCTTCGCTGAGCACGCAGAGCGGCAACATCATCGGCGCGGGCTTCGGCAAGATCGTGGTGCCCGACTCGGTGGCCGCCAACGAGCCTCTGCGCACCTTCAGCCTCTTGAACGGCGTGCACATCAAGGGCGACATCTACCGGCTCGACTTCGAGAAGCCGATCGGCTCGGGCGTGTCGCTGTTCGCGCACCTGCGCTTCACCCAGGAGAAGCTGGACTTCAACGGCGTGTTCGCGGGCAGCGGCACGGGCAACGGCGGCCTGACCTCCGCGGTCAACTACCTGTCGTTCACGCCCGCCTCGCCGCTGTTCAACGCGGGCTACGACCCGCGCCAGCCGCTGACGGTGGTGAGCCTGCAGGCCGGGCGCGCCGCCTTCCCCACCGCCACGCAGTTCGGCATCCGGAGCCTGACGACCGGGCAGATCATCGCCGCCTCCAACACCGCGGCGCTGAACGGGCTGAACGGCAACGGCCTGCTCCAGCAGACGGTGCTGAACCACCAGACGGTGAAGACGCGCGACTACGGCAGCGACTTCGGCGCGCGCTGGAACACCGACGGCTCCAACTGGCGCAACAGCCTGACGGTGGGCGCCATGGTGTTCAACCAGAAGCAGCTGAACGACCAGTCGGGCACCTCCACCGTCATCAACGACGTGAAGAACGACTCCAACATCTACGACATCGTGGCGCTGAACAACGCCGGCGGCGTGGTCGGCACGCTGAGCAACAACGGCCTGATCGCGTACGGCGACTGGGGCTCGGGCATCAACGAGAGCCAGGTGCAGTCCGGCTCCATCTACTTCAACGACGAGCTGGTGGTCGGCGACCGCCTGCACATCGACCTCGGCCTGCGCTACGAGCACGAGCGCTCCACCGCCAAGAACGGCAACAGCTCGGTCCTGCCGATCCCGGCGGGCATCGGCGGCATCGTGCAGGTCAACCCCAACGCCTTCAACGGCACCTACAGCTATGCGGAGGGCACGGAGGACCCGGTCAACTACACCTTCGGCGCCAACTACACCGTCTCGTCCAACCTGTCGGTCTACGCCCGCTACGCCCGCTCGTTCCAGACGCGCGGGGTGAACCCCGATCCCACGGGCCTGACCCTGTACGAAGGCGGCGTCACCTATACGGGCCACGGCGTGCTCGGCACGGTGCGCGGCTTCCGCACTGAGTTCGACGACCTGCAGTCTGGCGGCGGCGTGGTGGTGGACAACCCCAACCTGAGCCAAGGCTTCTTCGCCGACTCCGACACCAACGGGGTGGACCTCGACGTCTTCTACCGCCCGAACATGGAGCGGCTGCACGACTTCACCATCCACGGCCAGCTGACGTACCAGAAGACCGAATTTTCCAACGTCCAGACCGGCGTCATCAACATCAACGGGCAGAACATCACCTCACAGGTGAACGCCTTCTACAACGGCAAGACTCCGGGTCGGACGCCGGACCTGTTGTTCACGATCACGCCGCAGTACGACCTGCCGCACAACCTCGGAAATATCTACCTGCGCTACAAGTACATCGGCCGCATCTTCGCCGACGACGGCGACCAGCTGGCGCTGCCGAGCTACGGCGTGCTGTCGATCGGCGGCGTGGTCAACCTGACCAAGAAGCTCACCCTCAACGTCAGCGTCGACAACGTCACCAACGAGCTGGGCCTGACGGAGGGCAACCCGCGCCAGGGCTTCACCCAGGCGGTGGTGAACGGCTACTTCTACGGCCGCGGCATCGTGGGCACCAACGTCCTGGCGTCGCTGTCGTACAGCTTCTGACGACGGTGAGGGGCGGCTCGCGCAGGCGGGTCGCCCGCACCGGCCGTCGGCGAGGAGCGGGACCACCGGCATGAGCGACCGACGCATCCGCAAGATCGTGATCCTGGGCGGCGGCACGGCCGGCTGGATGACGGCGGCCGCGCTCTCCAAGGCGGGGGAGGGCCGGCTGTTCGACGTCCGGCTGGTGGAGTCGGACGAGATCGGCATCATCGGCGTGGGCGAGGCGACCATCCCCACCATCCACTGGTTCAACCAGTTGGTGGGCCTGGACGAGGCCGAGTTCATGCGGGAGACCCAGGCCACCTACAAGCTGGGCATCGAGTTCGTGGACTGGGCGCGGCCCGGCCACCGCTACTTCCACCCCTTCGGCCGCTACGGCGCGCCGCCGGACGGGGCGATGTTCCTCCACCGCTGGATCCGCGCCCGGGTGGAGGGGCTGGACGACAGCTTCGAGGATTATTCGCTCGCCACCGCCGCCGCCCGGGCGGGACGGTTCTCCCCGCCCTCGTCCGACCCGCGCTCGTGGCTCTCCACCCTGGGCTACGCCTACCACTTCGACGCCTCGCTCTACGCCGTCACCTGCGCCGCCTGTCGGAGGCCCGGGGGGTGCGCCGCCACGAGGGCAAGGTCGTGCGCGTCGAGCAGGACGGGGAGACTGGCTTCGTCGCCGCGCTCCACACCGACCGGGGCGAGCGGCTGGAGGGCGACCTCTTCATCGACTGCTCGGGCCTGCGCGGCCTCCTCATCGCCCAGACGCTGGAGAGCCCGTTCGAGGACTGGTCGCACTGGCTGCCCTGCGACCGCGCCCTGGCCGTGCCCAGCGAGAACGTCGGCCCGCCCACCCCCTACACCCGCTCCACCGCGGAGGATGCGGGCTGGCGCTGGCGCATCCCGCTGCAGCACCGCACGGGCAACGGCTACGTCTACTGCAGCCGCTTCATCAGCGACGACGAGGCGGCCGCCACGCTCCTCGCCAAGCTGGACGGCCGCGCCCTGGCCGACCCCCGCCCCATCCGCTTCACCGCGGGGCGTCGGCGCGAGCCGTGGCGAAAGAACGTGGTGGCCATCGGGCTCTCCAACGGCTTCCTGGAGCCCCTGGAGTCCACGGCCATCCACCTGATCCAGAGCGCCATCGCCAAGCTCCTGGCGCTGTTCCCCACGCGCGAGTGCGACCCGCTGACGGCCGCCCAGTTCAACGACGTGTTCGCGCAGGACGTGGAGAACGTCCGCGACTTCCTGGCGCTGCACTACCACGCCACCAC
>CAXSHO010000058.1:10991-19485 GCA_964237305.1 uncultured Caulobacteraceae bacterium | reverse complement strand
TGGCGCGTTCCTCTCCGGCGGCGCACGCGGAGTCTACGGCTACGCCGTGGCCATCAACATCACGAGCTCGCTGGTGCTGTGGTCGATCATCGGCGGCACGGCCATGAGCTGGCGCAACCGGTCGAGGGCCGCCCGCCAGGCCGCCGCCTGACGCCCGTCGGCGTCAGCCGGTGTTCCGCAAGCCCGCCGCCACCCCGTTCACCGTGAGCTGGAGCGCCAGGGTCAGCCGTTCGTCGTCCTCGCCCCGGCGGCGCCGGGCCAGGAGCTCGACCTGCAGGTGGTTGAGCGCGTCGATCACGGGGGCGGCGAAGCTCACGCTCTCCTGGAGCTCCGGCCGGTCGTCCAAGAGCTCCGAGCCGCCGCGCACCGCCAGCACCAGCTCCACCGCCGCCTCGCGCTCGCTGCGGATCGCAGCGAAGATGCGCGCCCCCGCCGCCGGGTCGGACGCCAGGCCGGCGTAGCGGGCGGCGATCGCCATGTCGCTCTGCGCCAGCGCCAGCTCCATCCCGTGCAGGGCGGGCTTGAGGAAGCCCACCTCCTCGGCCAGCGCCCGGACGTCGGCGGGGGAGAGGCCGGCGGCCTTCGCCCCCGCCGCCACGCCGTACCAGCCGGGCAGGAAGATGCGCGCCTGGCTCCAGCTGAACACCCAGGGGATGGCGCGCAGGTCCTCGATTCGGCGGCTCTGCGTGCGCGAGGCGGGGCGGCTGCCGATCTTCAGGCCCGCCACCTCCGCCACCGGCGTGGCCGACCAGAAGAAATCCTCGAACGCCCCGTCGTCGTAGACGAGCGCGCGATAGGCGCGGAACGCCTCGGCTGAGAAGCGCGACAGCGCGGCCTCCGCCCGGGGGTCGGCGGCGGCGGTCTCCTGCGGCGCGCGCGCGCCGGCCATGAGCGTGGCCGCGGTCAGGGCGTCGAGGTTGCGGCGGGCGGTGGGCGTGTCGCCGTAGAGGCGCTGGATCATCTCGCCCTGCTCGGTCAGGCGGATGCGGCCCTGCACCGTGCCGGGGGGCTGGGCCAGCACCGTCTCCGCCGTCGGCCCTCCGCCCCGGCCGACGGAGCCGCCCCGGCCGTGGAACAGCTGCAACGGCGCCCCCGCCTCGCGCGTCACCCGCGCCAGCGCCGCCGCGCCCTCCGCCGCCCCGCGCCGCGACGGCAGGAAGCCGCCGTCCTTGGACGAGTCGGAGTAGCCGAGCATGGCCTCCTGCACGCCGCCCGCCAGCAGCGCCCGCGCCTGCGGCAGGAGGAGCCAGCGGCGCATGATGTCGGGCGCGTGCTCCAGGTCGGCGATGGTCTCGAACAGCGGCGAGACGAGGATGCGGGTGCGCGGCTCGGGCCCGCCCTCCACCAGCCCCGCCTGCTTCAGCAGCACCAGCGGCTCCAGCATGTCGGACACGCTGTCGGTCTTGGACACCACGTACCGGCCCAGCGCGCGCGGGCCGAAGCGGGCCAGCACCTCGGCCGCGGCGTCCGCCACGCCCAGCTCCTTCAGCGTCTCCTCCCCGTAGTGCGCGAAGGGGGTGCGCAGGAGGCGCCGGTCGCCCAGCTCGCGCAGCAGCAACGCCACCCGCGCCTCCTCGTCCAGCGACAGGTAGTCCACCTCCGGCGAAACGGCGGCGAAGAGTTCGTGGAGGGTGCGCTCGTGCACGTCGGAGTTCTGGCGCAGGTCGAGCGACAGCAGGTGGAAGCCGCAGGTCCGCGCCAACTGGATCAACGCGGGCAGGCGGTGGCCGAGGAGGCGCCCTCCCCCGTGCCGCACCAGCGAGTCGCGCACCGTCTGGAGGTCGGCCACGAAGGCCTCGGGCCCCTCGTAGGGCTCGCCGGGCGCGGGCGGCCCCTCGGCGATGGCGTGGAGGGTCGCCAGGAGGCGCGCGTGCACGCCGATCATGGCCGCGCGGTAGGGCTCGTCGGAACGGTGCACCGAGCGCTCGTCGGCGCGGGCGGCCAGCGCCTCCACCCCCGGCGTCACCGACATGAGCGTGGTGGAGAGGCCCAGGTCGTCGCGCAGCTTGGCGGCCTCGCCCACGTAGCGGCCGAGGATCAGCGAGGCGCCGGCGGCGAGCGCACCGCGCAGGGTGGCCCCGTCCACCCCCGGATGGCCGTCGCGGTCGCCGCCGACCCAGGAGCCCAGCGTCAGCACGGGCGGCAGGTCGGGCCGGTCCAGCGCCTCGCTCCAGCTCTCGTAGAGCTCCACCACCGCGGGCAGCATGGCGCGGCGCACGATCTCCAGCACGTTGCGCACCTCGTCGCCCACCGTGATGCGGTCGGGGCGGTTCAGGCGGGTGAGCCACAGGAGGGCGATCTCGCGGAACAGCTCCTCGCGCAGGCGCCGGTCCAGGTCGCGCGGCAGGTGGTGGCGGCGCAGCGCCATCAGCCGCGTGATCTCCACCTCGCGGTCGGCGGTGGAGCGGCGGCGCATCTCGGTGGGGTGGGCGGTGAGCACGGGCGTGACCTGCAGCGCCTCCAGCGCCGCCGCGGCGGCTTCGCCCAGCGCCAGCGCCGCGGCGGGCAGCGTGCGCGGGGCCGCCGAGCCCTCCCCCGGCCGGCTCTCCATTTCGGCGAAGCGGCGGCGGCCGGTGACGTCCTCGGCGATGTCGGCCAGGGCGGCGTCCAGCGCGAAGGCGCGCGCCAGGAACACTGCGCCGTCCAGGTCCAGCCCTTCGGCCAACGCCTGGAGCTCCGTGGGGTCGCCGCTGGCCGAGGCTTTCAGCGCGACGGCGCGGGCGGCGGTGACGCGGGCGGCGGCGGCGGCGCCCTCCAGCTCGGCGATGGCGTCGTCCAGCAGCGCGGAAAGCAGGCGCATGTTCTGGCGAACGCTGCGGGTGGTCGATCCCTCTGCGCCGTCGGCCATGATCGAGTCTCCGGGAGACGTCAGGCTTAGCGGCGCGGCCGCGCGGCGTCGACCGCTCTTCCCGCTCATCCCCGCGAGGGCGGCGACCTCGTCGCCGGACGCGACGCCCGCTCCTTTTCCGAGCCCAGGGTGGAGGTCCCCGCCTTCGCGCGGATGAGCGGATCAGGCGGGGGAGGCGCTAGCCCGCGGCCGCCAGCATCTTGTGCGCCTGCGCCAGGTGCAGGCGTTCAGCCATGCGGCCGTCCACGCGCACGGCGCCCTTGCCCGCGTTCTCCGGCAAGTCGAACGCGGCGATCACCGCGCGGGCGTGGGCCAGCTCGCCGGGCGACGGCGAGAAGGCGCGGTTGCAGGGCTCCACCTGGCGCGGGTGGATCAGGGTCTTGCCGTCGAAGCCCCACTCCACGCCTTGCGCGCACTCGGCCGCGAGCCCCGCCTCGTCGTCCAGCCCGTTAAACACGCCGTCCAGCGCCACCAGGCCGTGCGCCCGGGCCGCCGCCGTCGCCGCCGACAGCGCCCAGGCGAAGGGCGCGCGGCCGGGGGCGAGCCGCCAGCCGAGCTCCTTGGCGAGGTCGTTGGTCCCCATGACGAAGGCCGCCAGCCGCGTGTCGGCTGCGGCCGCCGCGATCTCCTCCAGCCGGTGGAGGGACCGGCCCGTCTCGATCATGGCCCACAGCGCCGTGGAGGCGGGCGCGGCGGACAGGGCGGCGTCGTAGCGGCGCAGGGCCGCGGCGTCGTCGACCTTGGGGACGAGCACCGCGTCCGGCCCCGCCTGCGCGGCGGCGAGGAGGTCGTCGGCGCCCCACTCCGTGTCCAGCCCGTTGACGCGGACCACCACCTCGCGCCCGCCCCAGCCGCCGGCGCGCACCGCCTCCATCGCCGCCGTGCGGGCGGCCGCCTTGGCCTCGGGCGCCACGGCGTCCTCCAGGTCCAGGATCACGGCGTCGCAGGCGAGCTCGCGCGCCTTGGCCACGGCCCTGGCGTTGGAGGCCGGCATGTAGAGGGCCGAGCGGCGGGGGCGGACGGCGGGCGTCATGGCGGGGCGGGTTCCAGCGGGTAGGTGCGCTCCAGGTCGTAGCGCGAGCCGTCCGGCCCGGACCAGCTGGAGTACAGGCCGAACGCCTCGGCCCGCCAGGGTGGCGAGCGCAGGAGGTTGTGCGCCTGCACCCAGGCCCCGACCTTGGCGGGCTCTGCACGCCGCAGGTAGGCGAGCGTGACGTGGGGGCGGTAGGTCCGCGGCTCGGGTGCGAGGCCGCAGCGCACGGCGGCGGCCTCGCACCGGGCGGCGAGGTGGCGCAGCGGCGCACTCTCGCCCACCCCCGCCCACACCGCACGCATGTGGTCGCGGCCGCCGAACACGCCCGCGCCCTCCAGGTGGAGGTCGAACGCGGGGGCGCGGACCTGGGCCAACCGGTCGTCCAGCTCGGCGGCCGTCGCCGGGTCCAGCTCGCCGAAGAAGCGCAGGGTGACGTGCAGCGCCTCCTCCGGCCGCCATCGCGCCCCGGGGACGCCGTCCTGCCGATCGGTCAGCCGCTCGGCGACGTCTGCGGGCACGGCCACGGCGGCGAACAGGCGGATCACGGGGCGGGGCCCAGCGCAGCCTCGACGGCCGCGGCGAGGCGGGAGGCCACCAGCGTCGCCCCCGCGGCGTTGGGGTGCAGCCCGTCCTTCTGCACGGTCCCCGCGGCCTTGGAGACGCCCGCCAGCACGTCCGCGACGAGGGCGACATGCTCGGTCTCGGCCACCCGCGCGAACAGCGCGTCGAAGCCGGCGCGCGGCGCGAAGGGCGAACGCCCGCCCGCCAGCACCACGCGCGCGCCCCGCGCCCGCAGGCGTCGCACGATCGCGTGCAGCGCCCGCTCCGTCCGCGCGGGAGGCGTCCCCTGCAGGAGGTCGTTGGCCCCCAGCGCCACGACCGCGACGCGCGTCGGCGGGAGAGCGTCGATCCGGCGCAGCCCGCCCTCCGCCGTGTCGCCGAACACCCCCGCGGCGAGCACGCGCACCGGCCGCCCGCGCCGGGCCAGCTCGGCCTGCAGCCGTGCGGGCATCGCCTCTGCGGGCTCCAGGCCGAAGCCCGCGGTGATGGAGTCGCCCAGGACCAGGACGTCGGCGGAGGGCGCGGGCGCGGGCGCGGCGGCCGCGGCCGTCGCGAGCGCCAGCGCCGCCAAGAGGGTCAACCGGCCGGTCATGGGGCTCCGGTCTAGCCGAAATCGAGAGAACCTCAACGCCCGTAAGGGATGACGAACGGATGCGGCGCCTTGCATCCGCCGCAACCGCGACCGATATTCGCGTTGGTGGGGCCGCCCTTCGGCGGCTCTCTAGAGGACACCTGATCGCCATGAGCGACTACAACCGGGGCTTCGGAAGGACTCTCCCGCAGCAGCAGGCCGGCGACATGTCGGTCGACGAGGGCCTGCGCGGCTTCATGCTCGGCGTCTACAACAAGATGGCGCTCGGCCTGGCGCTCTCCGCCGTGCTGGCGTGGCTCACCTCGCACGCGCCGGTGGTGCAGTACCTGTTCGTGCAGACGGAGGCCGGGCGCATCCAGCCGACCCTGGCGGGCACCGCGCTGATGTGGGCTCCGCTCGCCGTCGTGCTGATGGGCAACTTCGCCCTGCGCGGCCTGACGGTGCGCAACTCGGGCATCTACTACTGGACGGTGGTGACGCTTCTGGGCGCGGGCCTGGGCGTCGACGTGCTGCTCTACACCTCGACCTCCATCGCCACGTCGTTCCTGGTGACGTCCACGGCCTTCGGCGCGCTCAGCCTCGTGGGCTACACCACCAAGCGCGACCTCAGCGGCATGGGCTCGTTCCTGATCATGGGCGCCTGGGGCATGATCGCCCTGTCGCTGGTGAACGCCTTCCTGCTGCACCTCAGCGGGCTGCAGTTCGTGATCCAGTGCGTGCTCCTGGCGATCTTCTCCGGCCTGATCGCCTTCAAGACGCAAGAGTTGAAGGCCACCTACTACCAGGTGCGCGGCGACGCGGGCAGCATGGCCGTGGCGACCAACTTCGGCGCGCTGAACCTCTACCTCTACTTCGTCAACATCTTCCAGCTGCTGCTGTCGCTGTTCGGCGGGCGCCGCTGAGCGCCTTCCCTACGGCCTGAGCTCAAGCGCGGCCTGGGAGCGATCCCGGGCCGTTCGCACGTCTGCGCTCAGGCGGCCTCGCGCTTGAACAGCGGATCGCGGCGGTAGACGCCGCCCTCGCCGGAGAAGGCGGCGGGCAGCGTGAGGCGCTCGTCGACGCCCAGCACCAGGCAGCCGTCGGCGGCGAGGACCGTCTCCAGCCTGTGCAGGGCGGCGTCCGCCGCCTCCCGCGTGAAGCCCGACAGGACGTTGCGGCACAGGATCACGTCGAACGGGCCCATGCCGCGCAGCTCGCCCACGAGGTTGACCTGCGCCCAACGCACCATCTGCCGCAGGCGCGCCGACACGCGCCACAGGTCGTCCACCTTCTCGAAGTGCGTCAGCAGCATGCGTATGGGCAGGCCGCGCTGCACCTCGAAGTGGGTGAACAGGCCGGCCCGCGCCTTCTGCAAGGCGCGCTCCGAGAGGTCGGAGGCGTAGAGCTCCACGGGTGGGCCGCCCGCGTCCACCGCCAGGGCCAGGGAGTAGACCTCCTGCCCGGTGCCGCAGCCCGCCGACCAGATGCGCAGCGGCCGGCCGCCGCGCCGCTCGGCCAACTCCGGCAACACCTGGTGCTGCAGCCGTTCGAACATGGCCTTGTCGCGGAAGAAGCTGGTCTCGGGCGGGGCCAGCGCTTCGGCCGCCGCCCGGCGGAGCGCCGGCTCGTCGCCGTCGCGCAGGCGCTGGACCAGCGCGTCCACCGAGGCCAGCCCCTCGCGCCGGGCCAGCGGGGACAGCCGCGCGTCCACGAAGAAGGCCTTGTCCGACCTGATGTCGAGCCCCGCCTCGCGCCGGGCGAGCGCGACCAGGTAGTCGAAGTCGTCGGACGTCACAGGAGCCCCGCCTGGGCGAACTTGGCGGCGATGATGTCGCCGTCGAACGGTTTCATGATGTACTCGTCGGCGCCGTCGGCCAGCGCTTCGGCGATGCGGGCGGGCTCGTCGCGGGCGCTGCAGAACACCACCACGGGCGACTCGCCGCCCGGTTCGGCGCGCAGCGTCCGGAGGAACTCCAGCCCGTCCATCACCGGCATCTGCCAGTCCAGCAGCACCACGTCCGGCATCTGGGCTCGGCAGACGGCCAGCGCCTCCAGCCCGTCGCCCGCCTCCAGCGGCTCGAAGGCGAGCGCCTCCAGGATCCGGCTGGCGACCTTGCGCACCGTCTTGCTGTCGTCCACGACGAGGCAGGTCCTCAACGGAGCTCTCCTACGGGGGTGGACAGGCCGCGGCGTCGGGCGGACGGCGGCTTCCCGGGCAGGACGTCAGCTTGCGCGGTCGGGGTTAAGGAGCCGTGGACCGCCTCGCGATTTCGGCGCGTCAAAGCGGCGCGCGGGCGCGGAAGACGACGCGGTCCTCCTGCGCCTGCGCGTCCACCCGTCCCCCCGCCGCGAGGAGGAGGCTGTGGAGGTAGTAGGGCTGCACCCACTGTCCGTGCAGCATGCCCTCGCCAACCGGCTCGCCCTTGAGGCCCGCCTCCGTCTCCGGCCGCAGGCGGGGCCGCGCGCCTGTGCATTCCGCAGACATCAGGAGCTCGGCCCCCTCCTCCACCGCCGTCAGCCGCACCGTCCCGCCCGTGGCCACCGCGCCCGCGCCGAGCTGGGCGAGGTTGAGGAGGGCGCGGGCGGAGGCCTTGTTGATGACGGCGGGCGTCACCGCCCACTCCAGCGTCGGGCGCACCGGCGCGAACACGCCCTCCGTGAGCTTACGCAGCTCGTCGGACGGGAAGCTCTCCGCCGAGGCGCTGGCCCCATAGGCCACGCGGGCGAAGGCCAGGGAGGCGACCATCTTGCGGGCGGAGGCGCTGATCAGGTTCAGCGCGTCCTCCTTCATGTCGGCCGCCGACGGGTCCTCCAGGAGGTCCACGCCCGAGACGATGGCGGACGCCGGGCTGATCAGGTCATGGCACAGCTTGGCCGCGAGGCTGGCCGCCAGCTCCGCCGGCGTGGAGGCGGGCTTCGGCGGAGCGCCTTCGTCGAGGTGCGCGGGGTCGCTCATGCGGGACGACTCGGCGGGCCGGCGGCGGCCCGCTTCCTCTATGGCATGGGCGGAGGTGCGGCGGGATAGGCCGCGAGGCCTTCGCGCGTGACACCGTCGCGGCGCCGTCTTCACCGAGACGTCGCCGCAGGTTCATGTTGCAATGCGGCGACGATGGCGTCACGAAGACCCCTCGTCCGTGACGCTGCGTGAGGGGAAGCCGCGCAGCCATCCCGTCGCCGACGCCGTCCCACGCAGCCCGCACCCCCGGGCCGGGTCGTCGTCCATACCCAAAGGCTCGATGACCCAGCCCGATCCGCAGCTGTCGCCCGCCCGTCACGCCCCCGCCGTCCTCGGCTGCGCGGTGGTGCTGCTGGCGGCGGGCGCAGGGATCGGCGCCTCCGCCGCGCTCACGCCTGCGGCCGCCCACATCCCCCCCGCGGCGGCGCGCGCGCCTTCGCTGCCGCCGGCGACCAGGTCGCCATCACCTACCGCTCGTCGCCACCGGCCGAGGCCGAGGCGGCCGGGCTGCTGTGCCTGGCCTGC
>CAXSHO010000058.1:1557-10981 GCA_964237305.1 uncultured Caulobacteraceae bacterium | reverse complement strand
CGATCCGGATCGCCGACGGCGAGGCCGCGCCCCCCACGCCCGCCGGGGCGGAGACGCAGCCCCACGAGGAGACGCGCGTCGCGGCGGGCGAGCTGGACGGGTCGCTGTACGAGAGCGCGCTCAAGGCCGGCGCCTCCCCGGAACTGGTGACGCAGGTGGCCAAGCTGTTCGCGCGGACGCTGGACTTCGCCCGGGACATCCGGCCGGGCGACCGCTTCCGCCTCGCCTTCCGTCGCACGGTGGACGCGGGGGGCCGTACGGTGGAGGCCGGCGACCTCCTCTACGCGGAGGTCGGGGCCAAGGGCCGCACCACCCGCTTCTACCGCTTCGACCACGGCGGGCGGACCGAGTTCCTCGACGGCGTCGGCCAGAAGCTCAAGGCGCTGCTCCTGCGCTCGCCGGTGGAGGACGCGCACATCACCTCCACCTTCGGCATGCGGCTCCACCCGCTCCTGGGGTTCAACCGGCTGCATCCGGGCATCGACTTCGGCGCACCCGTGGGCACCCCCGTCTGCGCCGCGGGCGACGGCGTGGTGGAGGAGGCGGAGTGGGCGGGCGGTTACGGTCGGTGGCTGAAGCTGAAGCACGACCGCGGCTTCGAGACCGGATACGGCCACCTGTCGCGGTACGCCCCGGGCGTGCGTCCCGGCGCCCGCGTCGTCCAGGGGCAGGTGGTGGCTTTCGTCGGCTCCACCGGCCTCTCCACCGGCCCCCACCTGCACTACGAGGTGATGCAGGGCGGCCGCAAGGTGGACCCGTCCGCGCTGAAGATCCCGCAGGAAGCGGTGATGGACGAGGCGGCCGTCGCCGACTTCCAGACGCAGAAGGCGCGGATCGACACGCTCCTGGGCGTCGCGCCGACCGCCGTGGCGAGCCTCGGCCGTCCCGTTCTCCGCCCATCGGCGGCCGGAGCTTCCTGACGGAAGGCCGCCCGCTCCGTTCAGGTGCGGTTCAGCCGGTGAGACCTAAACCCGTCCTCGACAGTTGATGGACGCCGCGAACATGCGGCGGACGGACCGGATGGAGGATCGGATGACGCACTTCAAGAAGATGGCGACCGGTGCGCTCGCCGCGATGACGCTCGGTGGCGCGCTCGCCGCCACGGCCACCCCCGCGGCGGCCCAGCATCGCGGGTACTACGGCGGTCGAGGCTACTACGGTCATCGCGGAGGCATCGGCGTGGGCGGCGCGGTGGTCGCCGGCTTGGCGGGCCTGGCCGTCGGCTCCGCCCTGGCGAGCGACCGCTCCTACGGCCCGGGCTACGGCTATGCGGGCGGCTATTACGGCCGGCCCTACTATGGCGGGTACGGCTACTACGGCCCGGGTTATGGATACTACGGCCCGGGCTACGGCTATTACGCACCGCGGTACGGCTACTACCGCCACGGGCCGCACTACCGCTGCGGCTACTACGGCCGCTGCTACTGACGCCCGCACGAGCTTGAGGCCGGGCGGGGCGGCATCATCGCCCCCCGCCGTTCCGTCCGGCCTCTCGAGGACCCCGCGCCACCCGGCGCGGGGTCTTTCGCGTTCAGGTGGCGGCCTTGCTCTCGAAGGCGCGCACCTCGGCTGCGAGCCCCTCCGCCGCCAACCGCACGATCTCCTCCCCCGCCGCGGCGGTGGCGAGCCCGGGGTCGGAGCCCATGCGGCCGTCGGGATGGCGGGCGCGGAAGTCCACCGCCTCGCGGATGGGGCCGGACCCCGCCACGGCGGGGGCGTAGGCGCGCGGCTTCACGGCGTCCGGGTGGCGGGTCATGGTCACCGCGATCTCCGACGGCGTGGCGTGGCCGCCGTGGCCCATGGGGAACAGCCGCTGGCACAGCGCCATCACCCCCGGCAGCTCCCACCAGTTGCGCATCCGCAGAGCGAAGCCGCGCCGCGCGCCGGCGAAGCTGGCCTCCGCGTACAGCTCGGAGAAGGCGGCTTCCAGCGTGTGGACGTTTCCGCCGTGGCCGTTCAGCCAGTAGATGCGGTCGAAGCCCGCCCCTGCGAGGCTGCGGCACCAGTCCCCCACCGCCGCGATCATGGTGGAGGGGCGGAGCGAGACGGTGCCGGGGAAGCTCAGGTGGTGCTGCGCCATGCCCACCGCGAAGGTCGGCCCCACCAGGAGGTCGCCGGCCTCGTGCGCCGCCTCCGCGATGATCTGCGGGCACAGGGCGTCGGTGCCGAGGAGCCCCGTGGGGCCGTGCTGCTCGACGGAGCCCACCGGGATGACGATCGTGCGCGACCGGGCGAGCCGTTCCTCCATCTCGGGCCACGACGACAGGGGCAGCAGCATGCGGCGGAGCTCCGGCGGAGGCGTCCCGCTTACGCCGCCTTAACCACGATGCGCCAGCTTGAGCACGCCCCATGTTCGCCCGCCCTCCCTCCGCCGCGCTCGCCGCCCCAGAGCCCTCCGCGCCCGACCGGCTCGCGAGCCTGCGCCGGCCGATGGCGGGGGTGGCGGCGGCCTGCGGGCTGGCCACCGTCACCCTCGCCGCGCTGGTGGCCTTCGGCGATCCCCACGCGGGCGCCCCGTCCGTCCGGGTGAAGCTGGCGGACCCGGCCGCGCTTCCGCACGGGGCGCTGCGCGGACCGCTGGTGGCCGGCGCGGCGGCGGAGGGAGCCGTGGACGGAGCATCCGCCGCCGCAGCCGCCGCCGACCCCCTGGCGGGGCAGGCGCTGATCACCCTGCCCCAGGGCGCGCGCATGGCGGGCGCGGGCGGCGGGCCCGAGCCGATCGCGGCCCCTGCGCGCACCGCCTCGTCGCCGCTGGCGGGCGCGCCGCTGGCGGGGCTGTCGCAGCCCGGCCCCGGCGGCCTCCTGCCCGTCATCGCCAAGGACGGACGCACCCCCTTCTCCGCCTACGGCCGGCCGTTCGCCTCCAACGGCAAGCCGCGCATCGCGCTGGTGATGGGCGGGCTGGGCCTGAACGCCTCCACCACCAAGGCGGCCATCGAGCGGCTGCCGGGCGAGGTGACGCTCTCCTTCACCCCCTACGCCGACGGCCTGCAGGCCTGGATCGACCTGGCGCGCGCGCATGGCCACGAGGTGATGCTCGAGGCGCCGATGGAGCCTAACGACTACCCCAACAACGACCCCGGGCCGAACACCTTGATGGCGGCGGGCGCGCCGGCGGAGTCCACGCGCAAGCTGGAATGGCTGCTGTCGCGCGCCACGGGCTACTTCGCCGTGACCAACTACCTGGGCGGCCGCTTCCTGGCCTCCCCCCCGGCGGTGGACGGCTTCACCGCGCAGCTCAAGGCGCGGGGCCTGGGCTTCCTCGACGACGGCGCCGGCCGCGGCCGCGGCGCCGGCGTGCCCCGGGCCTCCGCCGACCTCGTGGTGGACCAGGACCTGTCGGCGGAGGCGGTGGACCGCCAGCTGACGGCGCTGGAGGCGCAGGCCCTGGCGCACGGCCAAGCCTATGGCGCAGGCTTCGGCTATCCGGTGACGGTGGAGACGGTGGCCCGCTGGGCCGACCGGGTGGCGGCGCGCGGCTACCAGCTGGCCCCCGCCTCCGCTATCACCCGGCGATGACGCCGAGACCGGACGCGCCCGACACCCCCCATCCTCCCCCTCCCGCAGGCTACCGCGCCAACGTCGGCGTGGTTCTGTTCGCCCGCGACGGGCGGGTGTGGCTGGGGCGCCGCGCCCACTCTCCCGGCCCGGACAATTGGCAGTTCCCGCAAGGAGGCGTCGACGCGGGCGAGGCGTTGGAGGCCGCCGCCCGCCGCGAGCTGACGGAGGAGACGGGCGTCGTCTCCGTCACCGAGCTGGCCCGCACCGACGGCTGGATCGCCTACGACTTCCCCCCCGGCATGCGCGGCTCCAAGGCGGCGCGCGGCTTCAAGGGACAGGCGCAGGTGTGGTTCGCCTTCCGCTTCGAGGGCGACGACGCCGAGATCGACCTGCAGGCCCACCACGATGTGGAGTTCGACCGGTGGCGCTGGGCGGAGATGGACGAGGCGCTCCTCACCGTCGCCCCCTTCAAGCGCGAGGCGTACGGCCGCGTGCTGGCCGCCTTCGCCCCCCTGGCGCAGCGGCTCGCGGAGGCCGGGCCGCAGTGAAGCGGCCCCTGGTCTGCATCCCCGGCGCCTTCTGCGGCGGCTGGGCCTTCGACGCGTTGCGCCCGGGGTGGGAGGCGGCGGGTCACGAGGTGACCACCCTCACCCTGCCCGGCCACGGCGCGGGCGAGACGGCGGCCGGGCGCTCGCTCACCGACTACGCGCGGGCGGCGGGGCAGGCCTGCCCGGAGGGTGCGGTTCTGGTGGGACACTCCCTGGGCGGGCTGGTGGCGCAGCTGGCGGCGGTGCGGGCGCGTCCCGCGGGCCTGGCGCTCCTGGCCCCCTCCCCCGCCTGGGGCCAGCCGGTGACGAGCCCGGTGGAGCTGGCCTCGGCCTTCGCCCTGCCGCTGTGGCGCGGCGCCTACTGGCTGGAGGCGATCGCCCCCGACTGGGGCGTGGTGCGCGAGTACACGCTGGACCGGCTGCCGCCCGCGGAGGCCCACGCCCTGCACGCCCGCATGACGCCGGAAAGCGGCCGCGCCCTGTTCGAGATGCTGAACTGGTGGCTGGACCCCACCACCGCCTCCCTGGTGCCGGCCTCGCTCACGGTCCCGGCGCTGGTGCTGGCGGGCGAGCACGACCGGGTGCACCCGCCCGCCGCCACCGCCCAGACCGCCGCGCGCCTGCACGCCGAGCACCGGGTCCTGCCGGGGCTGAGCCACTGGATGCTGGGCGGCCCGCACGCCGCCGCGGCGGGCGCCGCCGTGTCCGCCTTCGCGGACGCGCTCTGACGCGCTTGCCTCGCGTGGGCAGACGCCTAAAGGCTGGCGGATGAGCCCGCTCCCGCTCCGCACCCTGGCGGCCATGAGCCCGCTGCTGCTCGCCGCGGCGTGCGCCACCGCGCCCGGGCCCCGATCCCGACTGGCGCACGCGCCGCCCGCGCCCGAACTGCGCGACAGCCTTCCCGCCGACGACGGCTCCGCCCTCGGGCTCTATCTCGCCGCCGAGACGGCGCTGGACGCGGGCGAGAGCGAGCCCGCCTCGCGCTACTTCGCCCGGGCGAGCGCGGCGGCCCCCGACGAGGCCGCGGTCCGCGAGCGCGCCTTCACCACCAACCTCCTGGCCGGCCACGTGGAGACCGCCGCGCGCCTGGCGCCCTCCCCCGAGATGTCGGCGGCGGACCCGGTGAGCCTCGGCAGGCTGGTGCGCGGGGTGGACGCCCTGGCCTCCGGCCGCGCCAAGGAGGCGCAGGCGCTCCTCGCCGACCCGGCCATCACGCCGCTCCACGCCCCCGCCGCCGCCCTGGTCGCCCCCTGGGCCGCCGCCGGGGCGGGCGCCAGGCCCGTCCCGTCGCCCGCCGCGGGCAGGGGCGGTCGCGCGGTGGCCGGCTTCGCCGCCCTGGGCCGCGCCCGTCTCGCCGAGCGCGCGGGCGCCTTCAAGGAGGCGGAGGCCGTGTTCCGGCCGCTGACCGCCGACCACGACACCCTCTTCTCCGAAGCGTACGGCGGCTTCCTGGAGCGCCGGGGGCGCCGGCCGGAGGCGCTGGCGGTGTACGACGCGGGGCTGGCGGCGGGGGGCGACTCCGCGCTCCGCGCCGCCCGCGCCCGCGCGGCCTCCGGCGCCGCCGCCCCCGCCCAGCCCTCGCCCGCGCAGGCCGCGGCGGAGGCGCTGATCGGGCCGGCTGCGGCCATGATCGGCGCGCACCGCACCGACCTCGGCCTCATCTACGTGCGCCTCGCGCTCAGGCTCGACCCCGACCTCGCCTCCGCCTGGCTGGTGGTGGGCGACACGCTGACCGCAGCGGGCGAGCCGGAGGGTGCGCGCGTCGCCTACCTCCACATCCGCGACACCGCGCCGGAGGCCCCCGACGCCCTGGAGCGCCTGGCGCTGGCCGCCCAGACCACCGGCGACAAGGCGGAGGCCCTGCGCCTCGCCCGCCGCGCCGCGGCGCTGGCCCCCGACGACGAGCAGACCGGCGTCGTGCTGGCCGAGGTGCTGCGCGACGGCGGCGACACGGCGGGCGCGGTGGCGGTGCTCGACCCCTTGGTGGGCAGGGCGCCCGCCGGGCCCCGGGCCGCGCGGCTCCTGTTCATGCGCGGGGCGGCGCTGGAGCGCGACGGGCGCTGGCCGCAGGCGGAGGCCGACTTTCGCCGGGCGCTGGAGATGCAGCCCGACGACCCGGAGGTGCTGAACTATCTCGCCTTCGGTTGGGCCGACCGCGGCGTCCACCTGAAGGAGGCGCTGGCCATGCTGGAGAAGGCCTCCGCCGCCAAGCCCGACGCCGGGGCGCTCCTCGACTCGGTGGGCTGGGCGCGCTTCCGCCTGGGCGACCTGAAGGGCGCCCTGCGGGACCTGGAGAAGGCGGTGGGGCTGGAGCCCGCCGATCCGGAGATCAACGACCACCTGGGCGATCTCTACGAGAAGCTCGGCCGGGGGACGGAGGCGCGCTACCAGTGGCGGCGGGTGCTGACCCTGGAGCCCGAGCCCAAGACCCGCGCCGCCGCCGAAGCCAAGCTCCGGGGCGGGGCCGTGGTGCGCTCGGCCGACGCGCGGTCCCCCTCCGAGTGAGCGGCGCGTCCGGGCGGCGCCTCGCCCCCGCCAAGGTCAACCTCTTCCTCCACGTCGGCGCTCCCGCGGCGGACGGCTACCATCCCGTCGCGAGCCTCATGGCCTTCGCCGACGTGGGCGACGAGGTGGCGGTGGAGCGCGCCGACGTCGCGGACGTGGAGCTGGTGGTGGACGGCCCCTTCGCCGCCGGGCTCGGCGCGACCCCCTCCTCGGACAACCTCGTCGTGCGCGCCGTCCGCGCCCTCCTGGAGCGGGCGGGACGCCCCCCCGGCGGCCTGCGCCTGCGGCTCACCAAGCGGCTGCCGATCGCCGCGGGGCTGGGAGGCGGCTCGTCCGACGCGGGCGCCGCGCTGAGGCTGGTGCGCGACCTCCTCGCCCCGGAGCTGGACGACGCCGCCCTGGCCGGGATCGCGGGTGCGCTCGGCGCCGACGGCCCCGCCTGCCTGCACGCCCGCCCGGTGCTGGGCGTCGGGCGGGGCGACGACCTTCGGCCCGCGCCGCACCTGCCCGCGCTCCACGCCGTGCTCGTGAACCCCCGCGTCGCCTGTCCCACCGGCGCGGTCTACCGCGCCTACGACGCCGGGCCGACGGCCGGGGCCGACCTTCCCCGCCTGCCCGCACGCTTCGACGGCTTGGACGCGCTCCTCGCCGTGCTGGGCGCCGCCCGCAACGACCTGGAGGCCCCCGCAGCCCGCGTCGCCCCCGTCGTGGCCGAGGTGCTGGCGGAGGTCCGCGCCCTGCCGCAATGCCGCTTCGCCCGCCTGTCGGGCTCGGGGGCCACGGTCTGGGCGCTGGCGGACGGGCGGGCGGAGGCGCGCGCGCTGGCCGCCGTCCTGGAGCAAGCGCGGCCGGGCTGGTGGGTCTCGCCCTGCCGGCTCGGCGGGCCCTGGGAGGCGGAGGGAGCTGAGCCGTGACGAAACCGCTCGCCGCGTCACGTGTTTCTTCCACGACACGGGCGCGATGGGCCCGGATCGTTCAAGGACCTCCTCCCTCATGACCCTCCCCCGCTCCCGCCTCCTCGCCGCCGTCGCCACGGTCGGCCTCCTCGCCGGTGCGGCGCACGCGCAGGCGCCGATGCGACCCGCGCAGACCCCCTCGGCTCCCGCAACGCCCGCGACGCCCCCCACCTCCGCGACGCCCGCGCCGGCGACGCCTCCGCCCGCCCTGACGACGCCGACGAGCCCGGCGACGACTGCCGGTTCACCTCCGCCAGCGGACGCTCAGGCCACCGCCGCGACGCCGCCCGCCGACGCTTCCGCCGCGGTCAACCCGCCCTCGGGCGCGGCCTTCACCGCCCTCACGCCCGCCCCGGGCGCCGATCTGCCTGGGGTGCTCACCGCGTCCGGCCAGTTCACCACGCTGCTGAAGGCGGCCACCGCCACCAATCTCGCGCCCGTGCTGAAGACGCCCGGCATCACGGTGTTCGCGCCCACCGACGCGGCCTTCGCCGCCCTGCCCGCCGGCCAGCTCGACACGCTGATGAAGCCGGAGAACCTGCCCCAGCTGCAGAAGCTCCTGACCTACCACGTGGTCAACGCCAAAATCCCGGGCATCAAGGGCCACGCCGCCACGCCGGTGACCACCGCTTCGGGCCAGAAGGTCACGCTGGACGGCACGGGCGCGCAGGTGAAGGTGAACGACGCCTCCACCCTCCAGCCCGCTGTGTCGGTGGCCGGCGGCGCCACGATCTACGTGATCGACAAGGTGCTCTCGCCCGACTACGTCCCGCCGCCCGCCGCGGCGACGCCGGCGGCCTCCGACACCGCGGAGGCCCCCAAGACCACGTCGGAGGGCACCACGACCCGGACCGTCCGCAAGAAGAAGAAGTGAGCGCGGCGGCTGGTCGGCCGCTCCGTTGATTCCGGCGGCGGCGGGCCCTAGGGTCCGCCGCCGTTCGTCATCCCGCAGTGCAGCACAGAGAAGCCGCCCACCCGCGGCCGGACCCGACCACCACGTGAGCCTGTCGTTCCAGGACCTGATCCTCACGCTCCAGCGCTACTGGAGCGCCCAGGGCTGCGTCATCCTGCAGCCCTACGATACGGAGGTCGGCGCCGGCACGCTGCACCCGGCCACCGTGCTCCGCGCGCTCGGCCCCAAGCCTTGGCGAGCCGCCTACGTCCAGCCCAGCCGCCGGCCGGCGGACGGGCGCTACGGCGAAAATCCGAACCGGCTGGGGCACTACTACCAGTTCCAGGTGATCCTGAAGCCGAACCCGCCCGACCTGCAGGACCTCTATCTGGGTTCGCTCCGCGAGATCGGCCTCGACCCCGCCCTGCACGACGTGCGTTTTGTGGAGGACGACTGGGAGAATCCCACCGTGGGCGCCTGGGGCCTGGGCTGGGAGGTGTGGTGCGACGGGATGGAGGTGACGCAGTACACCTACTTCCAGGGCGTCGGCGGGCTGGAGGTGGAGGTGGTCTCCAGCGAGCTCACCTACGGGCTGGAGCGGCTGGCCATGTACATCCAGGGCGTGGACCACGTGATGGACCTGCGCTTCAATGACGCCGGCGTCACCTACCGCGAGGTGTTCCTGGAGAACGAGCGCCAGAACGCCGCCTTCAACTTCGACGTGGCCGACGTGGACACGCTGCGGCGTCAGTTCGAGGACATGGAGCGCGATGTGCCCCGCATCCTCCACGCTCAAGGTCCGCAGGGTCAGCCGCTGGTGCTGCCCGCCTACGACCGCGCGCTCAAGGCGAGCCACCTGTTCAATTTGATGGACGCCCGCGGCGCCGTCGCGGTGGCCGAGCGCCAGAGCTACATCGGCCGCATCCGCGACCTCGTGAAGGCGTGCGCGGAGGCGTACGTGGCGCAGGAGAAGGCGGCATGACTCCCTTCCCCCTCGATGGGGGAAGGGTCGGGGATGGGGG
>CAXSHO010000058.1:0-1547 GCA_964237305.1 uncultured Caulobacteraceae bacterium | reverse complement strand
GGCCTCGCCGAACGCGCCGCCCGCCTGTGCAAGCTCGA
This sequence comes from uncultured Caulobacteraceae bacterium, assembly GCA_964237305.1. Classification (GTDB taxonomy): domain Bacteria; phylum Pseudomonadota; class Alphaproteobacteria; order Caulobacterales; family Caulobacteraceae; genus JASLDZ01. Next base: position 1,509 of record CAXSHO010000058.1, on the reverse strand, counting down.
CCTCGCCAGCGCCATGGTGGGCGAGTTCCCCGAGCTCCAGGGCGTGATGGGGGGCTACTACGCGCGTGAAGCTCCCTTCCCCCTTGATGGGGGAAGGGTCGGGGATGGGGGTGAGGGCGCGACGTCGGATCGATGGTCGCGGGAGACGCACAGCCCCGGCGCGGTCGGCCGTGCACGCAAGCTCCGCCGGGAGATGACGCTCGGCGAGCGGGTGCTCTGGAAAGAGCTGCGTCGACTCGACGTACACGTCCGCCGGCAGGCCTTGATCGGCCGCTACATCGCGGATTTCGTCGTCCACTCCGCCGGCTTGGTGATCGAGGTCGACGGGCCGCATCACGAACACCCGGACCGCGCGGTGCGCGACGCTGCGCGGGACGGTTGGCTGGCTTCGCAGGGGTACCGCGTGCTGCGGCTTCCGACGGCGGAGGTGCTGGCGGACGTCGGCGTCTCGGTGCGCAAGGTTCTCGACCGCCTGCCCCCACCCCCATCCCCGACCCTTCCCCCATCGAGGGGGAAGGGAGAAATCTGATGCCGCAACTCCTGCTCGAACTCTTCAGCGAGGAGATCCCCGCGCGCATGCAGGCGGGGGCCGCGCGCGACCTGGAGCGCATGGCGGCCGAGCGGCTGCGGGCGCAGGAGCTGAGCTGGGACGCCATCCGCAGCTTCGCCGGGCCGCGCCGGCTGACGCTGGTGGTGGACGGGCTGCCCACAGCCACCCCCGACCGCACCGAGGAGCTGCGCGGCCCCAAGGCCTCCGCCCCGCCCCAGGCGCTGGAGGGGTTCCTGCGCAAGGCGGGCGTCGCGCGCGAGGCGCTGGTCGAGCGCGACGGCGTCTTCTTCGCCACCCTGAGCCGCACCGGCCGTCCGACGCCGCAGATCGTCGCCGAGCTGGTGGGCGAGATCGTGCGCGCCTTCCCCTGGCCCAAGTCGATGCGCTCGGGCGAGAGCGCGTTCCGCTGGGTGCGGCCGCTCAAGCGCGTGCTGCTCCTGTTCGACGGCGCGGTGGTCCCGTTCGAGATCGAGGGGATCGCGGCGGGCGACCTGACGGAGGGCCACCGCTTCATGGGCGCGCGCGGGGCGCCGTTCACGGTGACGGATTTCGACGACTACCGCGCCAAGCTCGCCGCCGAGTTCGTGACGCTGGACGCCGCCGACCGCCGCGCGGCCATCATCGAGGCGGGGCGCGCCGCCTGCGCCGCCGAGGGGCTGGAGCTCGTCCCCGACGAGGGGCTGGCCGACGAGGTGGCGGGCCTGGTGGAGCACCCCGCGCCCGTGCTGGGCGCCATGGACCCGGCCTTCCTCGACCTGCCGCCCGAGGTGATCCGCACCTCCATGCGCACGCACCAGAAGTACTTCAGCGTGCGTGCGCCGGGCGCCGCGGGCCTCGCACCCCGCTTCCTGGTGGTGGCCAACGTGGAGGCGCCCGACGGCGGGGCGGCGCTGGCGGCGGGCAACGCCCGCGTGCTCTCCGCCCGGCTGAACGACGCCCGCTTCTTCTGGGACGAGGAC
>CAXSHO010000057.1:15269-19608 GCA_964237305.1 uncultured Caulobacteraceae bacterium | reverse complement strand
CACAGCCGAGCCCACGAGCTCCAGCCGCTCCACGTTGGCGGTGAGGGTGTAGGCGGTGATGTAGGCGTAGACGGTGTCGACGCCGCCGTCGGCCGCTTCCACCACGATGTCGCCCGCGTCCGTCACCTCGTAGGCGTCGTTCCCGGCGCCGCCCACCATGAGGTCGTCGCCCGCCCCGCCGATCAGCACGTTGTCGGCGGCCGTGCCGATGATCGTGTTGTCCAGTGTGTTGCCGCGGCCGTAGACGGCCGAGCCCTCCAGCTCCAGCCGCTCCACGTTGGCGGCGAGGGTGTAGTCGGCGAGGTAGGAGTAGACGGTGTCCGTCCCCTGGCCCGCGGCCTCCACCACCACGTCGCCCGCGTCGGTGACTTCGTAGGCGTCGTCGCCCGCCCCGCCGGCCAGGGTGTCGTTCCCCGCCCCGCCGACCAGCGTGTTGGCGAGGCCGTCGCCGGTCAGGACGTTGTCCAGCGCGTTGCCGTAGCCGATCTGCGCGGAACCCGTGAGCGTGAGGTTCTCCACGTCGGCGCCCAGCCTGTAGTCGATCGACGAGACGACGAGGTCGACGCCTTCGCCGGGCTTCTCCACCACGACGTCGCCGCTGGAGTCGACGATGTAGGTGTCGTCGCCCGGGCCGCCGTACAGCGTGAACTCGCCGCCGCGGCCGTCCAGCATGTCGGCGCCGCTGGTGCCGTAGATCGAGTTGGGGGCGCCGAGCTCGAGCCGCGACAGGATGGGATCGTGGTCGCTGCCCTGGCTCGCGGCGGCGACGCCCGTGTTCAGGTGCACGATGTCGAACTGCGCATTGGTCTGCAGCGCGGCCGAGACCAGGAGGTTGTCGATCTGCTGCGACAGCCCCTCGAAAGTCGTCGAATAGCGCTCCGTGGGCGTCAGGAGGTCGCTGAGGTTCTTGAGCTGGCCGCCGCCCGCGGGCGTGAGCTGCGTCAGCGTGGTCTCGAACTGGAAGCCGTTGAAGTCGCCCTGCACCGTGATCTTGGCGTTGGGGTCGGACGACAGGAGCTGGGCGACGTAGGCCTTGACCGCCGCCGTCTGGTCCACCCGCCGCTGGTCGCCGCTGTTCACCGGCGGCTGGTCCAGGCCGAACAGCTCCTCGCTGCCCGAGCGCGCGTAGTTGTGGACGTCGATGGCCGTGATCGTCTGCCCGTTGAAGACGAACTGCGCCGCCAGCGGCTTGCGCGAGTTGTTGAAGGCGTCGCCGTCGGCGAGGTTGGGATCGGGGATCAGCACCGCCGATCCCTCCACGTAGGAGACCCGCGCGGGGTTGTAGAGGTAGGCCGAACGGATGTTGCCGCCGGGCGCGCCGCCCGTGGAGCCGGCGGTGGTGGGCGCCACCTCCACGTAGCTGTAGGTCGGGCCGCCGGCCGCGGAGATGGCGGCGATCAGCTTCTGCAAGGTGGCCGCACCGGAGAGGTCGGTCCCCGTGCCCTGGCCGTCCGCGTCCTGGATCTCCTCCAGCCCCAGGATGTCGGGCGCGCCGACGTTCTGGGCGATGTCGCGGCCCAGCTGGGCGAAGCGCGCGTCCACGACGGACTGCATCACTCCAGGCTGCACGGGGCCGAGGTTCTCCACGTTGTAGGCGCCCACCGTGACGTGGCTGAGGTCGCCGACGAGCGTGGTGGTCTCGCGTCCGGGGCCGGAGGTCGCCTGCGCCATGACCGGCTGCGTCGGGATCAGCTCGTACTCGCCGTTGAAGTAGGTGAGCACGCCCGTGATGTCGCCCAGGTGCTGGCCCATCACCGCGCTCACCGCGCTGGAGAAGACCTGGATGCGCTCGGGGTTGAAGTCCGCCGCGCCGATGGTGATCCCGCCGCGGCTGTTGATCCCGGTGGCGGTCGCGCCGAGGTCGGCCACGACCCAGGTGGCGTTGGAATAGGTGGTGTCCACCGCCTGCGCGTTCTTGATGGTGACGAGCTGGCCTTCGAGCGACTCGTAGAAGTCCGCCCCGTACTGCGCCGGGTCGTACGCCGCGCCCGCCGGCCCGGCGATCGCCTCCGTGGGCGGCTGGAGGCCGCCGGCGCCGATCACCACGGCCGTGGGCGTGCCCGTGTGGTTCAGCACGCTGGTGGTCGGCGTGTCGATCTCGGTGACGGGCCGGTTGTTGGTGTTTCCGGCGTTGTACTCGCTGACCACGCCCGACACCTGCACGGTGTCGCCCACCGCCACGCCCGGCGCGGCGTTGGTGAAGACGAACACGCCGTGCGACGCCCCCGCCGGGCCGGCGCTGCTCTGGTCCTGGATGTAGTAGCCGCGCGAGCCGGTGGTGTTCACCGCGGTGACCACGCCCTGGGTGGTCACCATCTGGCCGACGTAGGGCGAGGTGGTGGCCGCGCCCTGGATCGCGGGGATGCTCAGGACGGTGGCGGGGTTGGTGGTGGTGAAGTCGACGGGGGCGGCCGTTCCCGCATAGGCGTTGCCCGTGATGTCGGTGATCGCCCCCGCCGCCACGCTGAGGTGGTAGGTGTCGCCGGGCTTCAGGTCGGCCGTGGGGTTCACCGTCACCGTCGTGCCGGAGAAGCTCACCTGGCTGGTGTCGCTGACGCTGATGGTGCGCGTGTCGCCGTTGTTGTCGGTGAGGGTGATGGAGCCTGCGCCGGCCTTCACGCTCTCGTCGAAGGTCAGACTGAGGTTCGCGCCCACGCCGAAGCCGGTGGCGTTCTGGGCGGGCGTGGTCGACTGCAGCACGGGCGGCGTCGTGTCGGAGGAGGTCAGGGCGGAGCTCGACACCACGATGTTGTCGATGCCGATGAAGCGGTCCGATCCGACGGCGTCGGTGGTGAGGAAGCGCACCTCCAGCTGGTTGGTGTTGTTGGCCGCCGTGGGCAGCGTGACGCTGAGGTGCTGGCTGGCCGAGAAGGCCGCGATGTAGCTGACGTTGGTCCAGGCGCCCGCGTCGCCCACCCGGTACTGCACCGCCAGCGTCTGGGTGGCGGTGTCGGTGTCCAGGAGGCGCAGGTCGGTGTCGACGGTGACGCCCTGGCGGCCGGTGGCGTCGAGGAAGAGCACGACGTAGGGCGCGTTGGCCGACCCCGAGCCCTGGATGGCGATGGTCGGGTTTCCGCCCGCGACCTGGAACTCGGTCACGCCGCCGCTCGTGAAGGTGTAGGCCGTCTGGTTGGCGAAGACCTGCGTGGCCCCGGTGGTCTCCCCCGTGGTCACGGTGTTGGCGGCCACCCCCGTCCCCGTCACCAGCCCGGCGCCGTTGAAGCCGAGGATGCTGGGCACCCCCGACCAGTCGTTGTTGGTGGTGATCTGGCCGGTGTCGGTCCAGTCCTGGCTGAACGAGCCGGAGGACAGGGCGAAGAAGACCTTGGACATGGGGACGGCCTGCAGACGGGGGGGAGAGCGCGGAGCCTACCGCCCGTATGTGACAATCACTCCCGCCGGCGCCCTCACCGCCTTGCGGCGCGCCGGGCTCAGAAGCGCTTGGTGACGCCGGCGAACACGCCGCGCCGGGCGCCGTACTGCGGCGCGCCCACCCCCACGCCCGACCCGTCGCGGATCAGGTAGCGCTCGTCGCCCACGTTGATCACGTCCAGCCGCAGCTGCAGCGGGCCGGCGTAGGGCAGCACGGTGTCGTAGGAGAAGGCGAGGTTCACCTGGACGTAGGTGGGCACGCTGCCCCCGTTGGGCGCCAGCCCGTCCGCCCGCAGGCCGGAACCGTAGAGCATGTCGCCGCCGGCCCGCAGGCCCTTCAGCACGCCTTCCTTGAACCCGTAGGAAACGCCGGCCGAGCTGGTCCAGGTCTGGTCGTGGTCCAGGAAGATGAAGTGGTTCCTGATGAAGGCGATCTCGTCCGGATCGAAGGCGAACTGGCTGGAGGTGATGTTCTCGCCCTGGCCGCGCGTGTAGGCGGCGTTGACGTAGGCCAGCCACGGCCCGTGCACGTAGTTGGCCGAGACCTCCACCCCGCGGATGCGGCCCTTCTGGTAGTTGAACGGCGTCAGGATGATGGGCGCGCCGAACTGCCCTTCGTCGATCAGCTGCGTGGACTGGCGGTAGTAGCCGTCCACGCCGACAGTCAGGCCGGGCACCTGCGCGATGCGCTGCACCACGCCCACGTCGTAGTAGTTCTGCCGCTCGGCGAACGGCGTCGTGTCCTGCGTCAGCACCGACGCGCCGGTGGTGCCCTGGAACAGCGACACCGTCTCGGTGCCCACCAGCTCGAAGGGCGGCGGGTTGAAGAAGCGCGAGTAGCCGACGTGCGCGGTGGTGCCCTCCAGCGGTTGCCACACCAGGTTCACGCGCGGGCTGAACTGGTGCTCGCCGCGGTAGCCCTCGTACTGGTCGAAGCGCAGGCCGTAGTTGAGCGTGAGGTTGTGCA
>CAXSHO010000057.1:4023-15259 GCA_964237305.1 uncultured Caulobacteraceae bacterium | reverse complement strand
GCGGTCCTCCAGCGACACGGGGACGTCGGTGAGTTGTTCGCCATCGTCGTCGGTGGGGAAGACCTGCGTCAGCGTGCGGCTGCGGCCCCGCTCGGTCTGGAAGGCCAGGCCGAAGCGCACCGTGTTGGCGCTGTTCACGCGGTAGGCGCCGTCCACCTGCAGGCCGCCCGCGGTGTCCTCCTTCTCCGCGCGCTGGGCCTGGCCGTTGAACAGGAGCTCGCCCGTGACGTCCGGGCTGTAGATCAGCTGCGAGAACCGGGCGTAGAGCGAGGCCTGGATCGTCAGCGGGCCCTGGTCGTGCAGGAAGCTCACCTGGCCGAAGCCGGTGCGCTCGCGCTGGCGCTCGTTGAGGAGTTCGCTGGGGTAGTCGGTGCGGCCGCGCAGGGTGAAGCCGCCGCCGTCCACGGCCGCGTTCAGCCCGTCGGGGTTGGGGATCTGGAAGCGCGCGTCGGAATAGCCGCCGACGAAGCTCACCCGGTCGTTGGGCGACAGGATGTGGTCGAGGTAGGTGAACACCTGCCCCTGGTCGGCGCGGTCGTGCGTGGGGGTGGACCGGCCGTCCACGCTCTCGATGCCCAGCTGGTTCCTGCGGAAGTCGGCTGAGACGAAGAAGTTGGTGTTCCCCGCAGCCCCGCCGTACTCGAACGACGGCTCGTACTCGCCATGGCTTCCGCCGTAGACCGAGACCTGGCCGCCGTTGTTGAACAGGCCGGTCTTGGTGGTGATGTCCACGATGCCCGCGGTGCGCAGGCCGTACTGGGCGGGCAGGGCGCCGGTGATCAGGTCCAGCTTTTCGATTAGGCGCGGCGACAGGGTCTGGCCGAACACGGAGATGCCGTCGGGCAGGATCACGCCATTGATGCGGAACTGCAGGTTGTTGTGGTCGTCGCGCACGTGCAGCTGGCCGAAGCCGTCCTGCACCACGCCCGGCAGCTGCAGGATGATCTGGTTGAGCTGCTGGTTGTCGCCGCCCGGCAGCGCCTGGATGGTCTCGTTGGTCACCGTGTAGGTCGTGGCGCCCAGCGACGGCTCCACCGACTGGCGCGCCGCGTCCAGCCGCTTGGCCGTGACCACCACCTCCGAGCCCACGTCGGCGTCGGCCGTCGCCTGCGCGGAGGTCGCCTGCGGCGATCCGGGCCCTGTCTGTCGCGCGTGGGCGGCGGTCGCCCCCGCGGCCAGGGCGGCCGAGACGGCGGAGGCGAGCAGGCGGGACTTGAAAGACATGCTATCTCATACCAGCGAGAGGGACGGCGGCGGTGCTATGAGATAACCTCGGCTCAGGTCAAGGCTGCGCCGCGCTCGGCGTCGTTCCCGTCGGCCTTTCCGCCCGCCCGTCACCGGGAAGCCACAACCCCTGACGGCTTGCGCGGACCTGTTATGAGCTTACATTCGCCGCATGGGTCGAGACTCGTGCAGCCACGCCGGCCAGGCGCAGATCTCGGCGGAGACGGTCTCCGCGGCGCTGGACCGGGCTCAGGCGAAGAGCCTGGAGCGCGGCTTCCAGTGGACGGCTCCGCGTCGGCGCGTCTACGAGCTGATGCTGCAGGCGGGCGGGCCGGTGAAGGCCTACGACCTGATGGAGCTGTTCAGCGAGGGCCGCGCCGCCAAGCCGCCCACCGTCTATCGCGCGCTCGACTTCCTGGAGGAGCAGGGGCTCGTCCACCGCATCGCCAGCATCAACGCCTTCGTGGCGTGCGAGGTGGAGCGGCCGGGCCACGTGGCCGCCTTCCTGATCTGCGACTGCTGCGGCTCCGCCCAGGAGTTCGAGCCGGGCCCTGTGCGCGTCGCCGCCACCGCCGCCAAGGCGCGCAGCTTCCAGCCGCGGGAGGTGTCGCTGGAGGTGCGCGGCCGCTGCGGCCGGTGCGCGCCGGAGGTCAGCGCGGCGGCGTCGGGCTGAACGCGTCGTCCGACCGGTCGCGGTCGGGCAGGCGGTGGTCGGGATCCACCACCGCCTCGCGGATCGCCGGCCCACCCGCGGTGGTCAGCACCGCGCGGCCGCGCTGGATCCAGGTCTCCACCGGCAGGGGGATGCGGCGGCGCGATCCGTCGGCGTAGCGCACCTCCACCACGCTCGGCATGACGAGCTTGTCGCGCGCCTCCACCGTGATGCGCGCACCGTGGGCCGGGTCGCCGTCCACATAGGCGACGCCCGCGACGGCCAGGTCCAGCCGCCAGTTGTTCAGGTACCAGCCCCGCCACCACCAGGAGAGGTCCTCGCCTCCCTCGCTCTCCATGGCGCGGAAGAAGTCGGACGGCTTGGGGTGCTTGAACGCCCAGTCGGCGATGAACTTGCGGAAGGCGGGGTCGAACCGCTCCGGCCCCAGGATCACGTCGCGCAGCAGCGTCAGGCCGAGCGCCGATTTGAAGTAGGTCACCGGGTGGCGGTACGTCTCGGTGATCGTGTCGGCGCGGCTGAGGATCGGCGGCGCGGCGGGGTCGGCCAGCACGGGCAGGATCTCGTCCACCGGGTTCCCGCCGTGCTCGGCGTACTCGCTGTCGCGCTTGGGGCCGTAGACGCCGCCCTTGAACTCGTCGGACTCGAACGTGTCGATGAAGGTGTTGAAGCCCTCGTCCATCCAGGCGTCGCGCCGCTCGTCGAAGCCCACCGTCATGGGAAACCAGGTGTGGCCGATCTCATGCGCGCTGATCCAGAACAGCTCGCGCCCCTTGTCGCCGATCCCGTCGAAGGCGAGCCCCGGATACTCCATGCCGGACGCGCCGCCCGCCACGTTGATCGCGGTGGGGTAGGGGTAGACGTACCAGCGCTTGGAGAAGTGCTCGACCGCGTCCTTCAGGTACTCGGTGGAGCGGCCCCAGGCGGCGTCGCCTGCGCTTTCCACGGGGTAGACGCTCTCGGCCAGCGCGGTCCTGCCGGCGGGCAGGTTGATGCGGGCGGCGTCCCAGATGAAGGCGCGGCTGGCGCTCCAGGCCACGTCGCGGGTGTTCCTCATGCGAAAGCGCCACGTCTTGGTCCCGGCGGCCGGCGGGGTGGAGGTCACGTCCTCGGCGGTGCGCACCATCACGGTGGCGTCGCTGGCGCGGGCCTGGGCGAGACGGGCGCGCTCGGCGCCGGTGAGCACCTCCGCCCCGTTCACCAGCTCGCCCGAGCCGATCACCGTCATGTCGGAAGGGACGGTGACCGCGTAGTCGAAGTCGCCGTAGCCCAGGTAGAACTCCTGGGCGAGGTAGGGCAGCGTGTCCCACCCCCGCACGTCGTCGTACACCGCCATGCGCGGATGCCACTGCGCGATGTCGAAGATCGGCCCGTTCCTGGTGTCCACCCAGGCGGTGCGCCCGCCCCACAGGCCGGGCACCGTGTAGTGGTAGGCGATGCGGAGCCTCAGCTTGGCGCCGCCGCCCTTCAGCGGCGTCTTGAGCCGCACCTGTAGGCGCGTGTCGGTGACGGTGGCGTCCGCCGCGCCCGTCTCGCCCTCCACGGCCACGCGGTCGAGCACGAAGCCCTCGGTAAAGCGGTCGCGCCGCCGCCGGTCGGACGAGACGCCGCCGCGGGCGTCCGCGCGGTAGAGGTTCTGCTCCAGGTTCAGCCACAGGCTGGCGAGCGTGTCCGGGCTGTTGTTGGTGTAGGTGACCACCTCCTCGCCCGTGAGCGTCTTGGCGTCGGGGTCCAGCGTGGCGCGGATGTCGTAGTCGGAGCGGTTGGTCCAGTAGTCCGGCCCGGGCGCGCCGTTTGCGGAGCGGTAGCGGTTCACCGCGCCGGGCAGGGTCAACGGCGCGAAGGCCTCCCGCGGGTCGTAGGCGCTCACCACGGCGGGGGTGACCACCGCGGGCCGGGTGGGCGGGGGCGGCGCCTCCGGCTTGGCGGGCGGGAGCAGGGCGGCGGCCAGGAGCCCGATCGTCTTCGTGAACATGGCGGTGCTCTTCCCCCGTCGCCGTTACAGCATAGCGCGGCGATGCGCCGCCGCCCACGCCGAAGGCGTCAGCGGGCCACCACGCTCGCGCCCTGCAGGCGAAAGAACAGCCCGTCGTCGCTGGTGGCGACGAGCTTCAGCCGGCCCATCATCCGCACCTCGTCGCCCGTGTAGCGCACGGGCGCGTCGGCCATCACCTCCACCGCCTCGGTGGGGGCGTTGGGCGGGCAGAAGGGGCAGCCGGTGTTGCGCCGCACCAGCATGAAGTGGCGCGAGCTGGGCGTGGGGTCCAGCGGCAGGATGAAACCCACCACCCGCGTGTCGCTCCCCTCCCGTGCGGTGAGCGAGGCGGGGAAGACGGCGGTGTAGACGCCCCGCGCCCTGTCGGGCGTGACGCGCGTCTGGTTGAACAGCTCCCACAGCGGGTCGTCGTTCTGGAAGTGGCGCGGGTCGTAGGTGAGGGCGGGCGCCTGAAGGGCGCAGAGGCCCAGCCCGAGGACGGGAGCGGCGAAGGCCAGGAGCGCGGTGCGTCTCGTCACGGCGGCCCTCCCTGGAGCGTGCAGGCGATGATCGCGCCACAGGCGTCGCGGGGCAAGCGGCCGCGGGGTCGTTCGGCGCCCTTGCCAAGCGCGCGGGCATCGCGCGTCATGCGGGCGTCATCTTCGGGAAAACGCTCGCATGCCCATCCTAGGTCCGGCCGCCGCGGCGGCGCTGGCGCTCTCCGTCGCCGCCCCGCCCTCGACGGCGCTGCGGCCCGACCAGACGGCTTTCCACGACCTCTACAAGGAGCTGGTGGAGACCAACACGACCATCTCCGCCGGCGATTGCACGGAGGCCGCCCGGCGCATGGGCGCGCACCTGACCGGCGCGGGCTATCCCGCCGACGCGGTCACCGTCTTCACCGCGCCCGGCCATCCCAAGGAGGGCGGGCTGGTGGCCGTGCTGCCGGGGACCGACGCCAAGCTGAAGCCGCTGCTGCTCCTGGCGCACCTGGACGTGGTGGAGGCCCGCCGCGCGGACTGGACGCGCGACCCGTTCAAGCTCGTGGAGGAGGACGGCTTCTTCTACGCCCGCGGCGCGTCCGACGACAAAGCCATGGCCGCCGTCTTCACCGACGCCATGGTGCGCCTGCACGGCGCCCGCCCGCCGCGCACCGTGAAGCTGGCGCTGACCTGCGGGGAGGAGACCAACGGCGTGTTCAACGGCGCCTCCTGGCTGTCGCAGAACAAGCGCGACCTGATCGACGCCGAGTTCGCGCTGAACGAGGGCGGCGGCGGCCGGCTGGACGCGCAGGGCCGTCCGCAGATCCTGTCCATGCAGGTGGCCGAGAAGACGAGCCAGGACTACCTGATCGAGACGCGCAACCCCGGCGGCCACTCCTCCGTGCCGCGGCCGGACAACGCGATCTACGAACTGGCGGGCGCGCTGACCAAGGTGCAGGGCTTCCGCTTCCCCGTGCACATCAACCCCACCACGCACGCCTTCTTCGAGAAGACGTCCAAGCTCTCCAGCGTGCCGCAGTCGCTGGCCCAGCCCATGGCCGCCATCGCCGCCGACCCCGAAGACAAGCTGGCCGCCGCAGCGCTCTCGCGCGAGCCCACCTTCAACTCCACGCTGCGCACCACCTGCGTGGCGACGCTCTTGGAGGGCGGGCACGCGCAGAACGCCCTGCCGCAGCGCGCCGCCGCCAACATCAACTGCCGCATCGCGCCCGGCGAGACGATCGAGCAGACGCGCGACGTCCTCGCCAAGCTGATCGACGACCCCGGCGTCACCGTCACCATCAAGCCCGGCCGCGGGCCGATCGCGGTGGCCGCCCCGCTCGACCCCAAGGTGATCAAGCCCGCCGAGGCCCTGGCGGCGGAGATGTACCCCGGCCTGCCGGTGATCCCCAACATGAGCACGGGCGCGACGGACTCGATCTACCTGTCGGCCGTGGGCATCCCCTCCTACGGCGTGCCCGGCATCCTGTACGAGGCCGACGGCGGGGGCGTGCACGGGCTGAACGAGCACATGCGGCAGAGCTCGCTCTACAAGGGGCGCGACTACCTCTACCGCCTGATCCGCATCTACGCGGGCGCCAAGGGCTGACGCCCCGCCCTGCCATCCCGGGCGGCGCAGCCGACCCGGGACCCAGGCGTGACGGTCGCGCGCGTGGTTCCCGGCTCTCCGCTACGCTGCGACCGGGATGACAGTCGGGTCTAGCCCGGCTTGGCCGGGGTCGCGGCGGCGAGGCGGTAGAACAGCCCCTCGTCGCTGGCGGCGACCAGCTCCAGACGGCCGGTGACCGTCACCTCCTGGTCGGTGACGGCGATGGGGGTGTCCAGACGCACCTCCACCGCCTCCGTGGGCTCGTTGGGCGGGCAGAACGGGCAGGTGGTCGAGCGGCGCGTCAGGATGAAGTGGCGCAGCGTGGTTCGCGGCTCCAGCGGCGTCATGAAGCCCGACACCTTCAGCGCCTTGCCGCTCATGGCGGTGATCTCGGGGGTGAAGGCGGCCGTGAGCAGGCCCTTGGCCCGGTCCTCGCCGACCGCCGCCTGGCGGAAGACGGACCAGATCGGGTCGTTGTTGGTGTAGTGCTCCGCCAGCTTCTTCTGCGCCGCGGTCATCGGCTGGGTGGTGAACCCCGCCTCCGTGACGAGCAGCGCCGCGCCCAGGAGGAGGCGGCCCAGGGTGCGGCGGCCGACGGGGAAGGGTGCGGCTGCGCTCACCCCGCCGCTCCGACCCGCCGCTGCGCCTCGGTCCTGTCGCGGGCGGGCTTGAACTCCGCGCCGGCGCGCCACTTGGGCCAGCGGTCGCTATCCGCCAGCTCGCGGCCGAGCGCGTACTGGATCTGCAGGTCCTGCCGCGCCCCGTCCAGGTTCCAGTCGTCGCTGATCTGGTCCGACGGCTGGTGGTAGTGCTGCGCGTTGAAGTCGGCCGAAAGCTTGGCCCCCTTCGCCCGCCCGCCGTCCACGAGGTCGTTCCCGGCGCGGAAGTCGAGCGCGGGCACCCCCGCCTTGGCCAGCGAGAAGTGGTCGGAGCGGAAGTAGCCACCGGCTTCGGGCGTGGGCTCCGGCGCGGTGGCCCGGCCCTGCGCGGCGGCGAGGCGGGTGAGGTCGTCCTCGATGTCGCCCTTGCCGGCGCCCACCACCACCACGTCGTGCGTGGCGCCGAAGATGGGCAGCATGTCCATGTTGAGGTTGGCCACCGTGCGCGCCAGCGGCGTGACGGGGTGCGCGGCGTAGAACTCCGAGCCGAGGAGCCCCTTCTCCTCCGCCGTCCAGGCAGCGAACAGCACGGTGCGCCTGGGCGGCGGCCCGGAGGCGAACTGGCGCGCGATCTCCAGCAGACCGCCCACGCCCGAGGCGTTATCCGCCGCGCCGTTGTAGATCTTGTCGCCCGTGGTGTCGGCCCCGCCCACGCCCAGGTGGTCCCAGTGCGCGCCGTAGAGCACCGCTTCCCCCGGCCGCGCCGTCCCCGTGCGCTTGGCGAGCACGTTGCGGCTCACGACGCTGGCGGTGTCCACGGTGAAGTCGGTGGAGAAGGTCGCGCCCTTCAGCAGCACGGGGCGGAAGTCGGGCTTCTGCGCGGCGAGCTTCAACGCGTCATAGTCCTCGCCTGCGGACTTGAGCAGCGCCACCGCGGCGGCGCGGGTCATCCAGCCCTCCACCAGCGCCCGCTCCTTGGGATCGCGGGGGATGTCGAACTGCGGCGTCGACCAGCTGTTGCGCACCACGTACCAGGGGTAGCCCGCGGCGGGCGTCTCGTGGACGATCATGACGCCCAGCGCGCCCTGGCGGGCCAGTTCCTCGAACTTGTAGGTCCAGCGGCCGTAATAGGTCATGGCGCGCCCGTCGAAGCGGCCGGCCTGCGGCGTGGCGAAGTCGGGGTCGTTCACCAGCACCACGGCCACCTTGCCGTGCAGGTCCACGCCCTTGTAGTCGTCCCACCCGCGCTCGGGGGCGGACACGCCGTAGCCTACGAACACCAGCGGGGCGTCGCGCACCGCCACGTGGCTCACCCCCGGCTTGCGCGACTGGACCACCGCGTCCTCGGCGTAGGTCAGCGGCGTCGCGCGGCCGCCCGCCCTCACCGAGGTGGACGCGCCCGGCCGCGTGGCGAAGCGGTTCAGCGTCACCGCCTGCGTCCACCCGCCGCCGTCGCCGGCGGGCTCCAGCCCCTCCGCTTTGAATTGCGCGACGATGTACTCCACCGTCTTCGCCTCGCCCGGTGTGCCGGGACCGCGTCCCTCGAAGGCGTCGGAGGCGAGGATGCGCACGTGCGCCGACACCCGGCCCATGTCGATGCCGGGCGCGGGCTGGGCGGCCGCGACGGCGGGGGCGAGCAGGGCGGCGAGGAGGGCGGTGGGCGACATGGGGCTCCATACCCCAATCCCGCCCCCCGCGCCCACACCCGCGGGGCGGCCCGCGACGGCGCCGCGCTCCGCGATGTCAGCCGGAGATCACGCGGGCGAAGACGGCCAGCAGCTCCGGCCCGGTGGCGCGGGAGAGGGCGCCGGCCGCCACCTCCTCCCGCGTCCAGAACCATGTGTGTCCGGGGTCGTCCCGCATGGACCAGCCGGGGAACAGGCGCGCGGCGACGGGGCTTCGCCGCAGGAGCCGGACGTCGAGGTGCCGGTCGTCCTCCCTGATCCGCGCGTAGGCGGCGTCGACGGCGCCGGTCGGGCCTTCGATCATCTGGAGGTAGACGTCCGCCCGGCAGACCAGCGCCCCCGTGATGTCGTCGCGCGCGTTGCAGCGGCGCGCGTCGCTGAGGATGCCGTTCAGCATCGCGTCGTCGAAGCCGAACGGCTGCGAGTGGTAGATGAGCTGGGTCAGCTCCATGCGCGGCCCCTTCGTCGGCCCCGCAGGCATGGACGTCGCGGGCTCGGAAGTCGAGCGACGGGCGCCGCCGCCCGACGTCGTCCTTGCGGTGCGGCGGCGGTCCGGTGAAGAGGGCCGCGATGACGGACGCCCTCCCGCAACGACCGCCGCCCGGCTTCCTGCCGCTGCGGTTCCGCGACGCGGTGGAGGCCGCGCGGGCGTTCGAGGGCGCGACCGCGCCCAACCCCCCGGTGGGCTGCGTGCTCCTGGACGGGGAGGGTGCGGTGCTCGCCTGCGAGGCGCACCGGCGCGCCGGGGGTCCCCACGCGGAGGCCGCCGCCATCGCCGCCTGCCGCGCGGCGGGCTCGGCCGAGCGCATCCGCACCGCGCTGGTGACGCTGGAGCCCTGCAGCCACACGGGGCGCACGCCGCCCTGCGTGGAGGCGCTGCTCTCCACACCCGTGCGGTCGGTGTGGGTCGGGGCGCTCGATGCCCATCCCCGCGGGCGGTCCGGCGCGGGGGTCGCCCGCCTGGAGGCGGCGGGGGTGGAGGTCGCCCTGGTGGGGGATCTGGCCGAGCCGTGGGCCGCGACGCTCGCGTCCGACGCGGCCCGCCTGATCGCGCCCTTCGCCAAGTGGGCGCGCACCGGCCGGCCCTGGGTGCTGGTGAAGACCGCGCTCGACCCGCACGGGAGCATGATCCCGCCGCGGGGGGCCAAGACCTTCACCTCGCCCGCCTCCCTCCTCCACGCCCATCGGCTGCGCCGCGCCTCTGACGCGATCATCACGGGCTCGGGGTGCGTGCTGGCGGACGATCCCGCCTTCACCGTGCGGCGGGTCGCCGACCACCCGGGCAAGCGGCGGCGCCTCGCCATCCTGGACCGGCGCGGCCGCACGCCCGCCGCCTACCTGGACGCCGCCCGCGGCCGCGGACTGGACGCCTCGGTCCACGCCGACGTGGAGGCGCTGCTGGACGAGCTGGGCGCGGCGGGCGTCCTGCAGGCGCTGGTGGAGGCCGGCCCCACGCTGCGGCGATCCATGCTTGAGCGGGACCTTTGGGACGAGGAGGTCGTCTTCCGCCGCGCCGCCGTCGAGGGCGGCGACGACGAGGTGGAGGTGCGGCTGCGCCGGCCGCTCGTCGCCGACCGATCGACCTCGGCCCTATGACGGCCGGAATGGCTCCCCATGTGTCGCCGGCCGGACACCCCGGTGGGGCGCGCCCGCCCCGGTCCGGACCCGCGACGCCCATGCCCGATCCCACCGTTGCGCCGCTGGTCGAGGAGGTGGCGCACGCCCGTCTCCCGTCGGCGCACGCCTCCCAGCCGCTGACGGTGCGCGCCTTCCGCTCGCGGGTGGACGGGGTGGAGCACCTGGCCCTGGTCAAGGGCGCGCCCGGCGCGGGGGCGCTGGTGCGCGTGCACTCCGAATGCCTCACGGGCGACGCCCTGGGCTCGCTGCGCTGCGATTGCGGCGAGCAGCTGCGCGCCGCCACCGCCCGCATAGGCGCGAGCGAGGCGGGGGTGCTCATCTACGTGCGCGGGCACGAGGGGCGGGGGATCGGCCTGGCCAACAAGATCGCCGCCTACGCCCTTCAGGACCGCGGGCTGGACACGCACGAGGCCAACGCCGCCCTCGGCTTTCCGCAGGACCTGCGCGACTACTCGGTGGCCGCCGACATCCTGCGCGCCATGGGCGTGGACGACGTGGTGCTCCTCACCAACAACCCGCTGAAGGGCCAGGCCTTGCGCGAGCACGGCGTCACCGTCCGGCGCGAGTCGCCGCTCATCCTCGCCTCCAACCCGCACAACGCGGGCTACCTCGCCACCAAGCGCGACAAGATGGGCCATCGGCTGCCCGCCGAGCCGGCGCCGAGGCCGGAGAACGACGGGGAGAGCCGTCCCTCCTCCACGGAGGCGGCGTGAGCCCGGCCAGGCGCGCGACGGCGGGATCAGGCGGGGCGCGAGCTCCGTCCGGGCAGCATGCGCTGCAGCTCGGGCTCCCGGTCGATCCACTGGTGCTTGAGCGCGCCGGCGACGTGCAGGCCGAAGAGGACGTAGAGCCCGTAGGCCAGCCACCGGTGCACGGCGAAGAGCGCGCTGTGCGCCTGCTCCTTGGGCGCGGCGGGCAGGTCGGCCAGGAACCACACCCGCGGCCACGGCACGGCCCAGAACAGCTTGTCGGGGTGCGTCGGCCCGTCCTTCCACGCCGAGTCGTGCAGCCAGCCCGACAGGGGCAGCGCGAAGATCAGGATGTAGAGCGCGACGTGGGCGGCGTGGGCGGCGTGCCTCTCCACCCTCGGATAGTCGGCGGGCATGGGCGGCGGCCGGTGCGTCCAGCGCCACAGGATGCGCATCACCACGAGCCCGAGCACGGTGATGCCCACCGACTTGTGCAGGTCGATCGCCGGGCGCACCCAGCCCTCCGGCCACTTCTCCACGAACCAGACCAGCAGGAGGTTGGCGCCGATGAACGCCGCGATGATCCAGTGAAGCGCGATGGCGACGCCGGTGTAGCGGGGATGCGATGCAAGGGGACGCGGCATGATGAACCTATCGCGTGGCGC
>CAXSHO010000057.1:3715-4013 GCA_964237305.1 uncultured Caulobacteraceae bacterium | reverse complement strand
CGGCTCTGTCGAGGGTCTGCATGGCGGGAGTCCGTGGCGGGGCGGGGCGGCCCTGCACCTCGCCGGGCCGCTCCGCAGCGTTTGCGTCCGATCCGAGGTCGGGCCGTCGTGACGAGCCTACGCCAGGGCGTGCGGTCCGTCGATCACCGGCCCGTCCCGCCGCCCGCCGGGGCCGGGGCCGGCGTTGCGGCGGCGGACGCGCTGGCCGCGATCCGCGCCGTCCAGTCGCCGCGCACCTCTCCGGGCCGCGTGCGCCTGGCGAGCCGGGCCATCCACCTCGCCGTGCTCCTCCTGTGGG
>CAXSHO010000057.1:0-3705 GCA_964237305.1 uncultured Caulobacteraceae bacterium | reverse complement strand
CGCCCTGTTCGCCGCGCCCTTCGTGCTGAACGGGGTGTGGAGCTGGACGGCCGGGCTGGTCTACGTGGCCTACGACACCCTGCTGCTGCTCTTCACCTTCTGGCGGACGCTCCCGCTACTGCGGGCGCCGCCCGTGGCCGTGATCGTCGACCCGCGCCCCACCGTGGGGGTCATCGTCGCCGCCAAGGACGAGGCGGTGGTGCTGCCGGTGACGCTGGACGCGCTGCTGGGCCAGTCGGACCCCCCCGACCTGATCCTGGTCGCCGACGACGGCTCCACCGACGCCACCGCCGAGGTGATGGGTCGCTACGGCCTGGCCGCGCCGGAGATCGGCGGCGTGTCCGGCGGCCACCCCCGCATACGCTGGCTGCGACTTGCGGGCGGCGGCAAGGCCCGGGCGATGAACACGGCGCTGCCGCTCCTCGACACGGAGGTGGTGGTCACGGTGGACGCCGACACCCTGCTGCAGCCCGACGCCGTGGGCGCGGTGCGGCGCGCCTTCGCAGCCGAGCCCGAACTCGTGGCCACCACCGGCGTGCTCACCCCCGTGTGCGCACCCACGGGCGGCGGGCGGGTGTTCGAGTGGTTCCAGCGCTACGAGTACATCCGCAACTTCCTGTCCCGCTATGCCTGGATGCGGGCGGACAGCCTGCTCCTCATCTCGGGCGCCTTCGCCGGCTTCCGCCGGACGGCGGCGCTGGAGGTGGGGGGCTTCGACCCGGACTGCCTGGTGGAGGATTACGAGCTGATCCACCGGCTGAAGCGCTTCGCCGCCCGGCACGGGCGGCGCTGGACCACGCGCGTTCTGGGCGGCGCGCTCGCCCGCACGGAGGCGCCGAGCACCACCGCCGCCTTCCTGCGCCAGCGCCGCCGCTGGTTCGGCGGCTTCCTGCAGACGCAGTACTGGTACCGCGAGATGGTGGGCGACCGCCGCTACGGCGCCGTGGGGCTGGCCATGCTGCCGATCAAGGCGGTCGACACCTTCCAGCCCATCTACGGGCTCACCGCCTTCGTGCTGCTGCTGGTGTTCCTCGCGCAGGGGCGGCTGCCGGTGCTCCTGCCGGTGGGCGGCGTGATCCTGGCCAAGATCGCCGTGGACTTCACGTTCCAGCTCTGGGCCGTGCACCTCTACCGCCGCTGGATCGGC
Organism: uncultured Caulobacteraceae bacterium; assembly: GCA_964237305.1. Classification (GTDB taxonomy): domain Bacteria; phylum Pseudomonadota; class Alphaproteobacteria; order Caulobacterales; family Caulobacteraceae; genus JASLDZ01. The sequence goes on along the minus strand of CAXSHO010000057.1, from coordinate 2,558 downwards.
GACCGGGCCGCCGCCGGCTACGGCCAGGCTTTCCTCGCCTCCCTGGTGGAGCCGTTCAGCTTCCAGCTCCTGCGTCACCTGGGCGCGGTGTGGGGCTGGGTCGCCTTCCTCAGCGGTCGCCAGACCTGGGGCGGCCAGCGGCGCCTCGGCGCCCTGCGCTGAGGATCTCCCGGGCCCGGCTCGGCTGCACGCGTCGCGTGTTCATGCGCTGCAACATAGCGCCAAGCTTCCGTCCCGGTTGTCGGGCAGGACGGCGCGCCGATCGAGCGGCCGGCGGAGATCGGGCATGAGTTCCAGCGGGGAAAGGTGGCGCGCCGGCGCTTTGGCCGGGCTGGCGGCCTGCGCGGCTGCGGGCGCGCGCGCCCAGGCGCCCGCCCCGCCGCCGCCCGCGCGCGCGCCCGAGGCGCCCGCCGCCTCCGCCGCCAAGCCGGGCTCGGCGATCACCGACGACGAGGCCGACCTCATCGCCGAGGTGGTGGTCACCGCACCGCCGCGCGTGCAGCCCGGCGCGGTGGTGGGCGACATCGCGCCCGAGCTGCAGCTGAACCCCGCGGACATCCAGTCCTACGGCGTGTCCACCTTGACCGAGCTCCTGAACGAGCTGGCCCCGCAGACGCGCTCCGGCCGCGGCCGCGGCGGCGAGGGGCCGGTGGTGCTGCTGAACGGCCGTCGCATCTCGGGCTTCAACGAGATCCGCGACATCCCCACCGAGGCCATCGCGCGGGTGGACATCCTGCCGGAGGAGGTGGCGCTCAAGTACGGCTACACCGCCAACCAGCGGGTGGTGAACTTCGTCCTGAAGTCGCCTTTCCGCTCCGTGACGCTGGAGGGGTCGGGCGGCGGCTCCACCGATGGCGGGGCGGGGAGCGGCTCGGCCGAGGTCAACCAGTTCCGCGTGGACGGCGACAACCGGCTCAACTTCGACCTGAAGTACTCGGCCGCGGCGGAGCTCCTGGAGAGCGACCGCGACCTCCTCTCCACCGCCTCGGGCCAGCCCTACGATCTGCGCGGGAACGTCACCGCGGCGAACGGCTTCGGCGAGGTGGACCCGCGGCTCAGCGCGCTCGCGGGCCGCACGGTGACGGCGGTGGGCGCGCCGGGCGCGGCGGCCGCGCGCCCGGCCACCCTGGCGGAGTTCGCGGCGGGCGGCGCGCAGCCGAACAGCACCGACGTCAGCGGCTTCCGCACGCTGACACCCGCCACCCAGTCGCTGTCGGCCAACGCCGTGCTGGCCAGGAACCTGCCCTGGCGGCTCCTCGGGGTGGTGAACGCCACCCTGGGGGCGACGACCAGCGACTCCAAGCAGGGGCTGCCGGGGATCACCGCGACGCTTCCAGCGGGCGACCCGTTCTCGCCCTTCGCGTCGGACGTGCTCGTGAACAAGTACGTCGGCGGCTATGGGCCGCTGACGCAGTCCACCGACGGGTGGACGGGGCACCTGGGCGGCACGGTGAACCGCGACTTCGGCCGCTGGCGCGTGTCGCTGACCAGCGCCTATGACCACGCCGACAGCCTCACGGTCACCGATGCGGGGGTGGACCCGCGCGGGCTGCAGGCGGCGCTCCTGGCGCGCTCGGCCACGGTGAACCCGTTCAGCGACCTGCCGCTGTCGCTCACGCCGCTGTTGTCGGACACCAAGGCGCGCTCGCTCACCGACACCTTCAACGCGCAGGTGCTGACCAACGGCCCGCTGATCCAGCTGCCCGCCGGGCCGCTGTACGCCAGCCTGAAGGCGGGGGACGCGGAGACAAGCCTCGACTCGCGCTCGCAGCGGCTGGGGCTGGTCCAGACCACCGACCTGTCGCGCAACACGCTCAACGTCCAGGCGAACTTCGACCTGCCGCTGATCAGCAAGCGCAGGAACGTCCTGCCGCAGTTCGGCGAGCTCTCGCTCAACTTCAACGCGGCGGTGGACGAGGTGAGCGACTTCGGGCCGCTGCGCACGCTGGGCTACGGCGTGAACTGGCGGCCGCGCGACGGGCTGTCGCTGATCTTCTCGCAGACCTTCGACGCCAACGCGCCCACCGTGTCGCAGCTTGGCGGCCCCGTGATCGTGACGCCCGGCGCGCGCGTGCTCGACTACGTCACCGGCCAGACGGTGGCCGTGACGCGCACCGACGGCGGCAACCCCGCCCTGCAGTCGGACGACCGCAGCGTCTACAAGGTCGGCCTGAACTGGAAACCCTGGTCGAAACAGGAGCTGACGATCCAGTTCGACTATACCGACAGCAGCATCGACAACCCGATCACCACCTTTCCCGCGCTCACCGCCGAGATCCAGGCGGCCTTCCCCGACCGGTTCACCCGCGACGCGCAGGGCCGGCTCACCGCCGCCGACTTCCGCCCGGTGAACTTCTCGCAGGAAGACCGGCGGGAGATCCGCTACGGCCTGAACTACTCCCGGCCGATCGGCCCGCAGCCGCAGCAACGCGGAGGCTTCGGCGGTCGCGGCGGCGGCGGCGGTCGCGGCGGGCAGGGGAGCGGCGGCTTCGGCGGGCCGCCCGGCGGTTCCGGCGGCGGGGGCTTCGGCGGCGGCGGGCGCGGCGGCTTCGGCGGCG
>CAXSHO010000056.1:0-19616 GCA_964237305.1 uncultured Caulobacteraceae bacterium | reverse complement strand
GGTGAGCGCCGCGGTCTCCACGTCGTTCATGCCCATGCGCGAGAAGGTCTCGCGCATGTCGCGCGCCGAGCCCACCGGGTCGGGGTTGCCGCCCGGCCCCTGTGGGTTGACGTAGATGAGGCCGTGCTGGATGGCGGCCAGGGGGTTCTCCAGCGCCATGCCCGCCTCCTCGTCGATGCGGGTCTGGCCGAGCCACTCCTCCTCGGTGCCCCAGTAGATGTCGCGGGGGGGCTCGTAGACGTCGGCGCGGCCGCCGCCGAAGCCGAACACCGGGCCGCCCATGGACTCGATCGCCACGTTGCCCGCCAGGATCATCAGGTCGGCCCAGGAGAGCTTGGCGCCGTACTTCTGCTTCACCGGCCACAGCAGGCGGCGCGCCTTGTCGAGGTTGCCGTTGTCCGGCCAGCTGTTCAGCGGGGCGAAGCGCTGCGCCCCGGTGGAGGCGCCGCCGCGGCCGTCGCCCGTGCGGTAGCTGCCCGCGCTGTGCCACGCCATGCGGATGAAGAAGGGGCCGTAGTGGCCGTAGTCCGCCGGCCACCAGGGCTGGCTGTCCGTCATCAGCGCGGTGAGGTCGCGCTTCAGCCCGGCGTAATCGATCGTGGCGAACGCGGCGGCGTAGTCGAAGTCGGGGCCGTGCGGGTCGGGGCTGACGCCGTGCTGCCCCAGGATCTCCAGCGAGATCTGGTCGGGCCACCAGTCACGCGCGGTGCGGCCGAGAAGCTTGCGCAGCGCCGGCTGGTCGACGGGGCAGCCGGTGGGATCGCCCTGCGTGATCGCGTTCATGTTGATCTCCTGAGAGGCGACCCGAACCCAGCGTCTCGCCTGACGACGGACGGGGGGCGGACGGGCGCACGGACCTGGACATCCTTCTACCGGTCGCGGATAAATCGCTCCAACAAGTTATGGCGATTTGTCTGAATGGCCGGCTCGATCACCGCTCTCCCCTCGCTCCGCCAGCTCACCTACCTTCTGGCCCTGCAGGAGCATCAGCACTTCGGCCGCGCCGCGACGGCGTGCTTCGTCACCCAGTCCACCCTCTCGGCGGGCATCGCCGAGCTGGAGCGGCTCCTGGAGACGCAGCTGGTGGAGCGGTCCAAGCGCAGCGTCCGCTTCACCCGCGTGGGGACGGAGGTCGTGGCCCGCGCCCGGGAGGTGATCCGGGCGGCGGAGGACCTGCGGGAGGTGGCGCAGGGCGCGCGCGAGCCGCTGGCCGGGCCGCTGCGCATGGCCGCCATCCCCACCGTCGCGCCGTTCCTGCTGCCCCGGATCGTGGAGGCGGCGTCGGCGGAGTGGCCTCGGCTGCAGCTCTACGTCCGCGAGATGCTGACGGGCGCGGCGTGCCAGGCGCTGGCGCGCGACGAGGTGGACTGCGCGCTCCTGGCGCTCCCCGCCGACTGCGGCGAGGTGGAGGCGTGCGAGATCATGGTCGACCGCCTGCTGCTCGCCTCCCGCTCCGACGAGGCGGGCGAGGGCGCGGCGGCGCCGGTGGACCCGGCGCGCCTGCTGCTGCTGGACGAGGGGCACTGCCTGCGCGACCAGGCGCTGGCGGCCTGCGACCTCTCCGCCGCCTCGCCCGAGTCGCGGCTGGTGGCCTCCACGCTGCACACGCTGGTCAGGATGGTGGACGCGGGGCTGGGCGTGACCTTCCTCCCGCAGATGGCGGTCTCCGCGGGCCTCCTGGACGGCACGCGGGTGGGCAGCCGCGCGCTGGACGCGCCGGGGGCGGAGCGGCGCATCGCGCTGGTCTGGCGCCGGCGCACCCCCCGCGCCGCCGACCTGCGCCTTCTGGCGGCGACGATCCGCACGGCGGCGCCGGGCTTCGCGTCGCCGGAGTGAGCGCGGCCGGCGATTTGCGGCTTCCGGTGGCGCGCTGAAGCGTCCTAGGCTCCCCAGGCGGGTCCGGGACCGCACGGGGGCAGTGAAGATGGGCGCAGCGCGGCTGGGGTTCTGGACGGGTCTCGCCCTGGCGCTGGCCGCGGCGTCGTCGGCGTCCGCGGCGGAGGCGCCCGCGCGCAAGCCGATCACCCACGAGACGCTGTGGATGATGAAGCGCGTGGGCGCGCCGCTGGCGAGCCCGGACGGCCGCTGGGTGCTCTACCAGCTCACCGAGCCCTCATACGAGACGGACAAGGCGGTGAGCGACCTGTGGCTCGTCCCCACCGACGGCTCGGCCCCGCCCCACCGCCTCACCTCCAGCCGCGCGGCGGAGAACGGCGCCACGTGGTCGCCCGACAGCGGCCGCATCGCCTTCACCACCCGGCGCGAGGGCGACGCGGCCGAGGAGGTGTACGTGCTCGACCTCGCGGGCGGCGAGGCGCGGCGGGTGACCGACGTCTCCACCGGCGCCTACGGCCCCAGGTTCAGCCCGGACGGCCGGTCGATCCTGTTCGAGAGCGCCGTCTATCCCGGCGCGCTGGACGACAAGGCCAACGCCGCGGCCGCCGCCGAGCGCAAGGCGCGCAAGTACAACGTGCGCACCTACCAGCACTTTCCGATCCGCTACTGGAACGAGTGGCTGGACGAGCGCCAGCCCACCGTGATGGTCCAGGGGCTGGAGCCGGGGGCCAGGCCGCGCGACATCCTCTCGGCCACCGCGCTGGCGCGCACCACGGGCTTCTCGGGCGTGGAGGGCGAGACGGCCATCTCGCTCTCGCCGATCTGGAGCCCCGACGGGCGCGAGATCGTGTTCTCCGCCACCACCGAGCGCTGGAACGCCGCCTTCGCGCACGTGGGCTATCGCCTGTATCGCGTCGCCGCGGCGGGCGGGGCGGAGCCGACGGCGGTGACGGACGCGACCGGCGAGTTCCAGGAGACGCAGTTCAGCCCGGACGGGCGCGCGCTCTACTTCAAGGCGGAGAAGCAGGACGCGGAGGTCTATCACCTGCCCCGGCTGTCGCGCGTCGCCTGGCCCGCGGGCGGCGCGGTGACGGAGGTGGCGCCTGGGTTCGACGGGCTGGTCGCCCGCTACGCCCTCTCCCCCGACAGCCGCACCGTCTACATGCTGGTGGACGCCGCCGGGCGCGAGCCGATCTACAGCGTGGCCGCCGCGGGCGGGGCGCCCAAGCCGCTCGCGGCGACGGAGGTCGGCGGCTTCACCGCCCTGTCCGTGCCGCAGAAGGCCGCCCGGCCCATGCTGATCGCCCAGTACGGCAGCTCCGTCAGCCCCGCCGAGATCGTGCGCGTCGACCCCGCCTCAGGGGCGCGGACCAACCTCACCCAGGTGAACACCGCGCTCGCACAGACGATCGACTGGCGGCCGCCCGAGCACTTCTGGTTCACCAGCAGCAAGGGCCGGCGCATCCACAGCATGGTGATCCTGCCGCCGAACTTCGATCCGGCCAAGAAGTACCCGGCGCTGGTCTTCATCCACGGCGGGGCGGCCAGCAGCAATCCCGACCAGATCGGCCTGCGCTGGAACTACCACCTGCTGGCGGCGGGCGGCTACGTGCTGGTGATGACCGACTATACGGGCTCCACCGGCTACGGCGAGGCCTTCGCCCAGGCCATCAAGCTCGACCCCTTGAAGACGCCCGGCGAGGAGATCAACCAGGCGCTGGACGAGGCGATCAAGCGCCATCCCTACATCGACGGCTCGCGGGTGTGCGCGGGCGGGGCCCGCTACGGCGGCCACCTCACCTACTGGCTGGAGGCCACCACCACGCGCTACCGCTGCCTGATCAGCCACGCGGGCGAGGTGGACCTCCTGACCCAGTGGGGCACCAGCGACGGCATCTACGGCCGCGAGGTGACCAACGGCGGCCCGCCCTGGAGCGGGAACCCCGTGTGGCGCGACCAGAGCCCCATCACATACGGCGCGAAGTGGAAGACGCCGATCCTGCTCAGCATCGGCGAGCGCGACTTCCGCGTGCCCATCGGCAACACGCTGGAGGCCTGGAGCGTGGTGCAGCGCCAGCAGGTCCCCAGCCGCCTCCTCGTCTGGCCCGACGCCTGGCACTGGATCACGAAGCCCGAGGACAGCCGCCACTTCTACGCGGAGGTCGACGCTTGGCTGGCCCACTACCTGAAGGGCGCGCCGACGGCCGATCCGGCCGCCAAGCCCTAGGCCGCGTCAGCGCTTGGAGGCGATCATGCCGGCGCCCACCAGCATGACGAGGACGCCGCCCACCCGGAGCGGCGTGATCGGCTGCCGGTCCAGCCCCATGACGCCCAGGTGGTCCAGCGTGATCCCCAGCACCGTCTGCGCGAGGAGGGCGGCCACGAGCGACGGCCCGGCCCCGAGCTTGGGGGTCGCCCAGGCGGTGCAGAACACCACGACCGCGCCGTAGAGCCCGCCGAGCCAGGCGTACCAGGGCAGGGCGGCCAGCGCGCCGTAGCTCGGCCGCACGGACAGGACCAGCATGCCGAGCGCCAGCGCCGCGAAGCCGGTGGAGAAGGAGAGGAAGACGGCGAACAGCGGCGCGGCGGTCGCCTTGCTCACCATGCCGTTCGTCGGCCCCTGCAGGGCGATGAGGAGCCCCGCCGCGAGCACCGCCAGGACGGGGAGCGCCTTGTCCACCTCAGCCCACCGCGTCGAGCAGCTCCACCTCCGGGCGGCCCTCCACCAGATCGCGGAGCGCCCGGCCGCCCTCTCTGTAGTGGTCGCTGGCGCCGTGCGCCTCCAGCGCCGCCTGGTCGGCGTACATCTCCAGCACCTTGTAGGTGCGGGGCTCGGTGCGGCTCCTGGTGAGCTGGTACATGTGGTTCCCCGGCTCGTTCGCCTTCACCTTGGCCGTCATGTCGGCGAACGCCGCCTCGAACTCCGCCTCGCGGCCCTCCTTGGCCCGGATCACCGCCACCACACCGATCATCGCCGCCGCTCCTCGTTCGCGTGGCCAACGCCCGGGAGGGCGGGGCGCTCCCTCAGCCGTGGGCGCGCACGAGCGACCACACGGCGCCGCCCATCGCGCCGAACAGCAGCACGGCGGTGGCCAGCGTCTGCACCATGAACCCCAAGGTGCGCGTGGAGGGGTCGCGGGCGTAGGCCCGGGCGTAGACCACGCGGCCGACGATCCACACCACGCCGATCCCCGCCGCGATCCGCGGCTCGACGAACCAGGCGAACAGCCACAGCGACACGATGTAGGTGGGCAGCCACTCCAGCGTGTTGGCCTGGATGCGCACCAGCCGCTCGAACTCCGGCGGCCCCGTCATGGAGGGCGCGGGCACGCCGTACCTGGCCCGGCCCTGGCCCATCTGCACGCTCACCGCGACGTAGAACAGGAGCGAGGCGAGCGTCGTCAGCGCGACCCAGGCGTTCATCGGCGTCTCCTCGACGCGGGCGGCGTCATCGGCGTCATGTGAGGTCAGTTCGGCGCAAGAGTCTCGCCGAAGCGCAGCGGCTCGCCCAGCGCCGGCGCGGCCACCTCGCCGTCGCGCATGACCACCTGGCCGCGGATCACCGTCATGGCGGGGGCGCCGGTCGTCTCCATCCCGTCGTAGGGGGTCCAGCCCGCGCGGCTGGCCATGTCGGCGTGGCGCAGGGTGCGGCGCGCGTGGAGGTCCACGATCGTCAGGTCGGCGTGGAAGCCCTCGGCGAGGCGGCCCTTGTCGGCCAAGCCGAACAGGCGCTGCGGCCCTGCGCTCGTCAGGTCCACGAACCGCTCCAGGCTGAGGCGCCCCGCCGCCACGTGGGTCAGCATGATGGAGACCAGCGTCTGCACCCCCGGCATGCCGGAGGGCGAGGCGGGGTAGGGGCGCGCCTTTTCCTCGATGGTGTGGGGGGCGTGGTCGCTGCCCAGGATGTCGACCACGCCCCCCGCGATCCCGTCCAGCCACAGGCTGTCCTGGTGGCGCTGCTCGCGGATGGGGGGGTTCATCTGAGCGTAGCCGCGCAGCCGCTCGTAGGCCTCGGGCGCCGCCAGCGTCAGGTGCTGGGGCGTGGTCTCCACGCTCGCCACGTCCTTGTGGTCGCGGAGGTAGGCCATCTCCTCGGCGGTGGTGACGTGCAGCACGTGGATGCGCTTGCCCAGCGCGCGGGCCAGCGCCACCAGCCGCTCCGTGCAGCGGATGGCGCTCTCGGCGTCGCGCACCTCCGGGTGGCTGGTCCAGTCGCCGGTGCGGGCCAGGGGGCGGCGCTCGGCCAGGCGGAACTCGTCCTCGCTGTGGAAGGCGGCGCGGCGGGTGACGTGGCGCAGGATGTCGGCCACCCCGCCGTCGTCGGCCACCAGCAGCGAGCCCGTGGAGGCGCCCATGAACACCTTCACCCCGCAGCAGCCGGGCAGCCGTTCCAGCTCGCCGAGGTCGCGGGCGTTGTCGTGCGTGCCGCCGACGTAGAAGGCGTGGTCGCAGTCCATGCGCCCGCGGGCGCGGGCCAGCTTGTCGGCGAGCGCGTCGGCGGTGGTGGTGGCGGGCTCGGTGTTGGGCATCTCGAACACGGCGGTGACGCCGCCCAGCACCGCGGCGCGCCCGCCCGTCTGCAGGTCCTCCTTCCACTCCAGCCCCGGCTCGCGGAAGTGGACCTGCGTGTCGATCACGCCGGGCAGGACGGTGAGCCCCCGCGCGTCCACCGTCTCGCCGGCCGAGGCGTGGTGGAGGTCGCCGATGCGGGCCACTCGGCCCGCCCGCACGCCGATGTCCGCCGCGCCGCGCCCGGCGTGGTTCACCACGACGCCGCCGCGCACGATGAGGTCGAAGGTCTCGGTCATGGGGGCGGTATAGCTCCGAAAACGGCGTGCGGGTCGTGCGGGTCGTGCGGATGCGGTCGTCCATGAGAAGCGCAGTCTAACCTCGCCCGGAGGCGGGGGGGGGCCTCGCTCACGCCGTGCGCGCCAGGAGCTCGCGGGCGGCGCGCTTCACCCAGTCCACCGGGAGGTCGCGCATGTGGTTCACCGCCTGGTTCAGAGAGGGATCGGCGGCGACGAAGGCCTCGAACGGGCGGGGCCCCCGCAGCGCTGCGGCCCGCGGACCCCACGGCCCGTACAGCCGGTCGTCGGAGGGGCCGAACAGGCCCAGCGTGGGCGTCCCCGCCGCGGCGGCCAGGTGCATCACGCCCGAGTCGTTGCCGATGAAGAGCCGCGCCCGCTTCAGCGCGGCGTAGGCGGTGAGGAGGTCGGCGCGGCCCGCCAGGTCGATGGTGCGCCCGCTCGGCACCGAGCGGCGCACGGCCTCGGCGGCGAAGCGGTCGTCCTCGCCGCCCAGGAGCAGCAGCCGCCCTCCCGCCAGCGGGCCGCTCGGCGACAGGAGGTCGGCCGCGACCACCGCGAAGTTCTCCGACGCCCAGGTCTTGCCCACCCAGTTCGCGGCGGGGGCCACCGCCAGGATCGGGCCGGAGCCGCCGCCCAGGAGGCGCTCGGCCGCGCGCTCGGTGTCGGCGGAGGTGAACAGGAACGGGGCGGGCGCGTCGTCCTCCACCCGCAGCACGCGGGCGGCCTCCACCACCTTGTGCACCGGCGGCGTCCCGGGGGGCGGCGGGCGCCGCACCGCGCGTCGGCGGGCCCGCACGAAGCGGGCGAGGCCTGAGCCCCGCATGTCGAGCACCAGCCCCCACCGCCGGTGGCGCACCTGGCCCCACAGGCTCAGCCAGTGCAGCCCGTTCGGCTGCTTCACCACCGGGATCAGGCGGTCCAGCCCCGGCGTGTCGCGGAACAGCGGCAGGGCGAGCGGACCGGCGGCGACCGTGAACCGCGCCTGCGGGACCTCGTCCGCCAGCCGCCTCAGGAGGCCGGAGGAGAGCACGGCGTCGCCGATCCGCGTGGCGGTGATGAACAGGATGGGGAACGCGGACTCGGCCATCTGCGGACACCCTTACACGCCGCAGGCAAGCTCGGCAGCGTGGCGGAGGGGCCGCGCGAGCTTATCTGCCACCCATGACCCCGCCCGCCTTCGCCCGCCTGGACCACCGCGCCCTGATCCGCGTGGGCGGGCCGGAGGCGCGGCCGTTCCTGAACCGCCTCTTGTCGCAGGAGGTGGAGACGCTCGGAGACGGGGACCTGCGCTACGGCGCCCTGCTCACTCCCCAGGGACGGGTGCTCTACGACCTGTTCCTGTTCGGCGAGGCGGACGCCGTGCGCGTGGACGTGGCGGCCGAGCGGCGCGACGAGCTGATGGGGCGGCTGAAGATGTTCCGCCTGCGCACGCCCGTGACCCTGGACGGTGACGACGATCCCGTCTTCGCCGCCTGGGGCGGGGCTGCGCCGGGGGGTGGAGGCTGGCGGCCCGATCCGCGCACCTCCATGGCCGGCTGGCGTCGCGCCGGGCCGCCGGCCGCGGACGACGGGGACGCCGGTGCGGAGGGGTTCGCCGCCGCACAGCTGGCGCTCGGCCTGCCGGACGTCGTCGGCGACGGCCTGTCGGACAAGGCCTACGTCACCGAGGCGCTGCTCGACCTCCTCCACGGCGTCGACTATCGCAAAGGCTGCTTCCCCGGCCAGGAGACCACCTCGCGCATGAAGCGCCGGGGCGGCGTGCGCTCGCGCGTGCTGCCGCTCGTCGGCGCCGGGCTGGAGCGCGGGGCGGAGGTGCTGAACGGCGCGCTTCGCGCGGGCGAGGTGGTGGCGGCGGGGGCGGGGAGGGGCCTCGCGCTCCTGCGTCTCGATCGGCTGGAGGGCGCGCTCAGCGTCGGCGGCGCCCCCGCCCGGGTGGAGCGCCCGGCGTGGTGGCCGGACGGCGAAGCGCCGTTCTGAGACGTACGAACGACTGTCATCCCGGCCGTAGCGGAGCGGAGAGCCGGGACCCACGACCACGCGCGCGACCTGCGCTCCCGGGTCCCGGGTCCGCTGCGCGGCCCGGGATGACAGATGAGGTCGGCGTGCGCGATCCGCCGCGCTTCCCGCGACTCGGCGGAGGGCGTAGAGCCCGGCCGTGCCCCGCCGGCCCGCTCCCCTTCCGTCCAAGAGCCCGCGTCCCGCCGCCCCCGCGCCGCGCCGCGCCCCCGACCTCGCGCTGGAGCGCGCCGTCTCCGGCGTCGTCTGCGGGGTGGACGAGGCGGGGCGCGGCCCCTGGGCCGGCCCGGTGTGCGCCGCCGCCGTGATCCTCGATCCCGCCCGCGTCCCCGCCGGGATCGACGACTCGAAGAAGCTGACCGCCAAGGCGCGTGAGGCGCTGGAGGTCGAGATCATGGCCGCCGCGGTGTCCTGGGGCGTGGGCTTCGCGTCGGAGGCCGAGATCTTCGAGCTGAACATCCTGCACGCCACGGGGGTCGCCATGTGCCGGGCGGTGGAGGCGCTGTCGCCCCACCCCGCCGCCGCGCTCGTGGACGGGAACTATCGCTTCAAGCTGCCGTGCGACGTGCGGACGGTGGTGGGCGGCGACGGGCTGTCCCTGTCCATCGCCGCCGCCTCCATCCTGGCCAAGACCGCGCGCGACCGGCTGATGACGGAGCTGGACGCCGTGCACCCGGGCTACGGCTTCGCCCGGCACAAGGGCTACCACGCCGCCGAGCACGTGGCGGCGCTGCGCCGGCTCGGCCCCTCGCCCATCCACCGGCGCGGCTGGGCGCCCATCCGCGCCGCGCTGGAGGGCATGGAGCCCCCGCAGGCCGAAGCGGCGTGACCGCCGCCGACGCGGCGGGACGCCTGCGCGCCCGGCTCGGGCGGCTCTCCGGCGTCGGCCCGCTGCAGCTGCCGTCGCCCGCCGCCGCGCGGGGCCGGGCGGCGCAGCTGCGCGCGCTGATCCGCTCGTCCGAGCTCCTGCTGGTGCTGGTGGCGGCGCTGACCGGGGCTGGGGCGGCGGCGCTGGTCACGGGCATGAGCGCGGCCAGCCAGGCGGCGCACGTGCTCCTGTTCGGCCTGCCGCTGGACCAGCGGCTGTCGGCCGCCGCGCACGTGGAGCCCTGGCGCGCCCTCGTCTTCCCCGCCGCGGGCGGGCTCGCCATCGGCCTGATCGAGCTGTGGCGGCGGGCGCACCAGGCGCGCCCGGCGGTGGACCCGGTGGAGGCGAACGCGCTGCGCGGCGGCCGCATGGGCCTGCGCGACAGCATCGTCGTCAGCCTGGAGACGCTGATCTCCAACGGCTGCGGCGCGTCCGTGGGGCTGGAGGCGGGCTACACGCAGATCGGCTCCGGCCTCGCCAGCCGCACGGGGATCGCGCTGCGCCTGCGCCGGACGGACCTGCGGATCATGGTGGGAGCGGGGGCGGCGGGGGCCATCTCCGCGGCGTTCGGCGCGCCCATCACCGGCGCCTTCTACGCCTTCGAGCTGATCGTGGGCGTGTACTCGGTGGCCAACGTGGGCTCGATCATGGCCGCGTCCCTGGCGGCCTGGCTCACCTCGCAGGCGCTGGGGGGAAGCCCCTACGCCTTCTCGGCGCTGCAGGTCTTCCCGCTGCGGCCCTGGCACTACCTCGTCATCCTGGCGCTGGGGCTCGTGGCCACCGGCATGGGCGTGGCGGTGATGAAGGGGGCGGAGTGGAGCGAGCGGCTGTTCGCCATGAGCCCGCTGCCCGCCTGGCTGCGCCCCGCCGTGGGGGGGCTCATGGTGGGCTCGCTCGCGCTCCTCACGCCGCAGGTCCTGGCGGCGGGGCACGGGGCCATGACGCAGGACATGGGGCTGCCGCTGGGGATGCGCCTCATGGCGGCGACCATCGTGCTCAAGGCGCTGGCGGCGCTGATCAGCCTGGGCTCCGGCTTCCGCGGCGGCTTGTTCTTCGCCTCCCTGTTCATGGGCGCGCTCACCGGCAAGCTGGCGGGCGAGGCGGTGAGCCGCTGGGCGCCCGGCTTCGGCCTGGACCCCACCGCCCTGATGCTGGCGGGCATGGGCACGCTGGCGGTGGCCATCGTCGGCGGCCCGCTGACCATGAGCTTCCTGGTGCTGGAGACCACCGGCGACCTGGGCCTCACCGCCGCGGTGCTCACCGCCTGCGTGGGCACGAGCCTGATGGTGCGCGAGACCTTCGGCTACTCCTTCTCCACCTGGCGGCTGCACCTGCGCGGCGAGACCATCCGCTCCGCCGCCGACGTGGGCTGGATCCGCTCGCTGACGGTGGGCGCGCTCATGCGCCGCGACGCGCCCGTGGTGCGCGGCGCCGACACGGTGCGCGAGGTGCGCCGCCGCACGCCGCTGGGCAGCCGCTCGGTGGTGGCGGTGGTGGACGGGGCCGACCGCTACCTCGGCCTCCTGGCCGTGCCGGACGCCTACGCCACCGAACTGGACGACAAGCTGGACTCCAAGACCGCCGCCGACCTCGCCCGCTGGGCGGACGCCGCGCTCCTGCCAGACATGAACGTCAAGACGGCCATGTCGCTGTTCGACAGCGCCGAGGCGGAGACCCTGGCGGTGGTGGACACCTCCGGCGACCGCCGCGTGATCGGCCTCCTCACCGAAGCCCACGCCACCCGCCGCTACGCCGAGGAGCTGGACAAGGCCAGCCGGGGCACGCTCGGCGAGGGCTGAGCGGACCTCCCTCACGGCGACAGCCCGCCGGCCGCGCGCGGCTCGCCCGTGTGAACATTGCAGCGGTAACACAGCTGAAATCCGCGCGTCACCGCGGGGACCGACTTCTTGCTCGACCCGGCTCCCGCCGGTGCGGAGCCGAGGCCTTCAGGCTCGAAGGCGATCAGTTTCACCAGGAAGCAAGGAACTCCCATGCCCTTCAACGCCACCCAGACGACCCGTTGGTTCACCAACATCGAAGGCTTCGCACCGGACGCCGCCACCGCCGCGTCGTTGCAGTCGCTCGCGCTGCAGAACGCCTCGGGCGCGATCAGCGACGCGCAGACCGTGGCGGCGGTGACGCGCTCGCCCCTGGCGCTGTCCACCAACGAGGTGGCGCTGGCGACCTACCAGTTCTTCACGGGCGCGGCGCCCAGCCAGGCGGGGCTCGCGTTCCTGCGCGGCGACGCGGGCGGCGGCAACCCCAACGGGCTGAACAGCGCCTTCTACGCCGGCTTCAACACGGAGAACCGCTACTACAACTTCGCGCTGAACCTCACGAGCACGGCCGGCCAGGCGAACGCGGGCTTCGTGACGAGCTTCGGTGCGCAGACCGTGACGGCCTTCATCGCCGGCGCCTACGAGACGATCGTGGGCACGGCCAACGTCGGCCAGGCGGGTGCGGCGGCGGCCATCGCCTCCATCACCGCCTCGCTGCCGTTCCTGACGAGCGTGGCGCTGTCGCGCGCCGGGAGCGTCGACGCGGGCGGTGCGGCCGGGCAGAACATCGCGCTGAAGGCGGTGATCGCCGCCTACATCCTCGAGGAGGCCGTGAAGGCCGACGTGGGCACCTACGCCCGCGCCCTGGACCAGTTCACCGCCGCCGAGACGATCGGCGCGGCGCGCTTCGGCGCGGACATGATCGCCAACTACAGCCCCGGCGGCCCGGCCTTCAACACGGGCGCGGGCTTCGCCCCCGTCTCCGTGACGGGCGATGCGGGCTCCACGGTGACGATCTCCAACGGGCCGAACGGCGGCACGGCGACGGTGGCGGGCGCCTTCACGGGCGGGACCTTCACCGGCGGCGGCGACGGCGTGCTCGCCGCCACCGGCGCCGCCGTGCAGGGGCTGGCGCAGCTGGCGACGCCGCCGAAGTTCACGGGCTTCACCACCCTGTCGGTCACGGACGCGCTGACCTCCGGCTCCGCCTTCGCGCCCTCCACCGTCGGCGCCGGCATCTTCCAGACCGTGGGCGTGGCGGCCGCGGGCGCGGCCAGCGTGACCCTCGCCTCCGGCGGCACGGTCATCGCCTCCGGGCCGCTGAACGTGAACACGGGCGTGCTGAACGTCTCGGTCACGGGCTCGGCGGGGAGCACGACGGACGTGCTGAACGTCGCGGTCTCCGGCGCCACCCCCTCCGCCACCTTCTCGGTGGCGGCGCAGGGTGTCGAGACGGTCAACTTCGCCGCCAACAGCCTCACCGCCAACGCCATCGACAAGCTCCTCTTGAACGACGACGCGGTGACCACCGTGCGCGTGTCGGGCGGGTCGCAGGCCAGCTTCGTGGCGCTCGCCTCGGAGACGGCGCTGAAGACGGTGGACGGTTCGGCGGCCACAAACGTCCTGCGGCTCGACACCTCCGCGGTGGCGGCCACGCAGGCCGCGCCCATCACCCTGATCGGCGGTTCGGCGCACGACGTGCTGAACTTCAAGGACTTCACCAACGTAACGGGCGGCGGCGGCAGCAACGACCTGTGGGTGATCGCGCCCACCTCGTCCGCCACCCTGTCGTCGGTGCTGGACGAGAAGGCGGGCGACCGCATCGCCTTCTTCTCGCCCGACCCCTCGCCCGGCGTCTCGGGCGGGCCGCTGCCGATCGTCAACGCCGACGGCATGGCGGGCACCCACAGCTTCGTGGCGACCGCCATCACGCTCGGCGCCGGCGCCACCCTGCAGAACTACCTGGACGCCGGCGCGGCCCGCGGGGCCGGGGTGGAGTCCTGGTTCACCTTCGGCGGCGACACCTACGTGGAGCTGGACGTCAACGGCTCGGCCAACACCTTCCAGAACGGGATGGACTCGGTGGTGCGCCTGGTGGGGATCCATGATCTGTCGCGCTCGACGGTGGTGGCCGCCAACGGCTTCATCACCACCAGCGGCTGACGCCACGGGGCGGGGCGCGCCGTCGCGCTCCGCCCGGCTCTCCGACCCCCCCCCCCCCCCCCCCCCCCCCCCCCCCCCCCCCGCCCCCCCCCCCCGGCCATGGCCCTCGGCTTCGCCCTGCTCTCCTCGGCGGCGCACGCGGCCGCTCAACCGCCGCCCGTCGACGCGGCCGCGGTCTCCGCCCCCGGCGACGCGGTGCTCGCCCGGCTCCACGCCTCCGGCTCGCAGGTCTACGCCTGCGCCGCGGGCGTGGACGGCGCTCCCGCGGCCTGGAGCTTCCGCGAGCCGCAGGCCGTGCTGACCGACGAGGCCGGCCGCGCGGTCGGCCGCCACGCCCGCGGGCCCGTCTGGCGGCTGGACGACGGCTCGGCGGTGACGGGCCGCGTCGTCCTCACCCGTCCGGGCGCCACGCCGCCGGACGCGCCGCTGCTGCGCCTGGAGGTGGTGTCGCACGAGGGATCGGGCATGATCGCCGGGGCCCGCACCGTCCTGCGCGTCCGTACGCGGGGCGGGGCGCTGTCCGGCCCGTGCACCGCGCCCGGCGAGGTGCGCGACGTTCCCTACACCGCCGACTACGTCTTCCTGCGCTGACGCGCCCACCGGTAGAGGACTCCCATGCTCGACCTCCTGGCCACCCTCCTCCTCGCCGCCGCCGCACCCGCGGAGCTGCGCGTCCCCATGGCGCTCGCCACGTCGGAGGGGCCGGGGGCCTCGGTGGGCGAGGTGCGCGTGCGCGAGACCTCCGGCGGGCTGGCCTTCGCCACCGACCTGCACGACCTCCCGCCCGGGCCGCACGGCTTCCACGTGCACGTGGCGGCCACCTGCGCGCCCGGCCGCAACGCCGCCGGCGAGCCCGTGCCCGCAGGGGCGGCCGGCGGCCACTTGGATCCGGGCATGACCAACGTCCACCTCGGCCCCTACGGCCCGGGCCACCTCGGCGCCCTGCCGCGGGTGGAGGTGGACGCCGCCGGGCGGGCGAAGGCCGTGCTCGTCGCGCCGCGCATCACAAGCCTGGCGCAGGTGCGCGGGCACGCGCTGATGCTCCACGTGGGCGGGGACAACTACGCCGACGCCCCCGCCGCCCTGGGGGGCGGAGGCGCCCGGCTGGCCTGCGGCGTGATCCCGGACTAAGCGGGGAGGCGGGCGCGACGGGGGCGGCGGCGTGGCGGACGACGAGGCGGGCGCCGAGCGGCCGCGCATCCTGGTGGTGGACGACGATCCCGCCATGCAGCGGATGATCTCCACCTTCCTGGGCGAGCACCGGATGGAGGTGGAGACCACCGCCGGCCGCCGCGGCCTGTTCCAGGCGCTGGCGGGCGCAGGCCCCGACCTCGTGCTCCTCGACATCAACCTGGGCGAGGACGACGGTGTTGAGCTGCTGCGCGAGGTGCGCACCCGCAGCATCGTCCCGGTCATCCTGATCACCGGCCACCGGGGCGAGGAGATCGACCGCATCATGGGCCTGGAGCTCGGCGCCGACGACTACGTCCTCAAGCCCTTCAGCCTGCGCGAGCTCCTGGCGCGGATCCGGGCGGTCCTGCGGCGGCGCGCCATGGACAGCCAGGCGCCCACCACCCGCGACACGCGCACCTACGTCTTCGCGGGATGGCGGCTGGACCAGCGGGCCCGCCGGCTGACCGACGCCAAGGGCGCGCACGTCTCCCTCACCCGGGGCGAGCACGCCCTCCTCAGCGCCTTCGTGCTGGCGCCCGGGCGTTCGCTCACCCGCGAGCACCTGCTGCAGGCCACGCGCAACCACGAGGACGTGTTCGACCGCAGCATCGACGTCCAAATCCTGCGCCTGCGCCGCAAGCTGAAGGTCGATCCGGGCGCCCCCGACCTGCTGCGGACGGAGCGGGGGGTCGGGTACCTCCTGGCCGCCGACGTGCGCGTGCTGTGACGGTGCGGCGTGCGGCGCTGGCGATGGGCGCGCTGCTCCTGTGCGGCGCGGCGGCGCTTCGGGGCGAGCCGCTGCGGCCCCTGGCGCCGACGCCCGCGCCCGCCTCCCCGCAGGCGGTGCGACGGGTCGCGCTCGGGCGTCGGCTGTTCGGCTTCGCCCCGCTGTCGGCGGGCGGGCGCGAGTCCTGCGCCTCCTGCCACGACGTGGGGACCAGCGGCGCGAGCCCCCGGGCCCGGGACCCGGGCCAGGGGAACGGCCTCATCCCGCTGAACACGCCGACCGTCTTCAACGCCCTCGACAACTACCGCCTGAACTGGAGCGGGCGCTTCGCCGACCCCGCCGCCCTGGTGCGCGCCACCCTGCACAACCCCGCGCTGATGGGCCCCGCGCCCGACCTCGACGCCGTGCGCCGCGACCCGGCGCTCGGCCCGGCGCTCGCGGCGGCCTACGGCCGCGGGGCGGGGGAGGCGGAGGTGGTCGACGCCCTGGTCCTGTACATGAGGACGCTGCGCACCCCCGGCGCCCGCTTCGACCGGTGGCTGCAGGGCGACGCCGGCGCCCTCTCCGGGCAGGAGGCGCGCGGCTACGAGCGGTTCAAGGCGCTGGGGTGCGCCGCCTGCCACCAGGGCGCCAACGTCGGCGGCAATCTTCTCCAGCGCCACGGCGTGTTCCACCCCCTGGGGCCGCCGGAGCCCGTGATGATGCGGGTGCCGAGCCTGCGCAACGTGGCGGCGACCGCCCCGTACTTCCACGACGGCTCGGCCCCCACGCTGGAGGCGGCGGTGCGCGCCATGGGCTGGACGCAGCTGGACATGCGGCTCGCACCCCGGGACGTGTCGGACGTCGCCGCCTTCCTGCGCACGCTGACCGGGCGCCTGGACGGCCGCCCCGTCAGCCCTCCGGCGACCGCCCCGGCCCCCGCCGCGGCCCGGCCGTGAGGCGGTCCGCCGCCTTGGCCGCGGGGGCGGCGCTCCTGCTCCCCACCGCCTGCGCGCCCGCGTCCGCGCCGCCTCCGCACCTGTCCGACGCCGCCTGGTCGAGCCGCGCCCGCGCCGCCATCGACCTCTACGCCCTGGCCGACCGCTCGCTGGAGCGCGACCTGCTCAGCGCCCGCGCCGGCCTGCTGCGCGACCTCGACCCCATCGTGCGCGACGTCGCCGACGCCGGCGGCTCGCTCGACGACCTGCGGAGCCTGTCCAGGGAGGAGCCCGGCCTGCGGGCGGCGGTGGACGACCTCACCCCCTGCCTCGAGCGCCGCCGCGCGATCGTGGAGGCGTTCAAGACCGACAACGCCCTCCTGCAGAACTCGCTGGCGCGGGTGGCGCTCCTGGGCGGGCCCGGCGCGGAGGGCGCCTCCCGCGAGCAGCAGGCCTTCGCCGCGAGCGTCCTGCGTCTGACGCTCGACCCCCGGCCCGAGGCGGTGGCCGTCATGCGCGACAGCCTCGCGCGGCTGGAGCGTCGGGGCGTGGGACGGGAGGTGCGCGGCCACGGCGAACTCCTGGCGACCGTGCTGCCCGCCGTCGACCGCCTGCTGCTCGACTTCCGCGCCGTGCCCGTGGACGCCAAGAGCGCCGTGGTGCGCCTGCGCGTGGGCGAGGCGGAGGCCCGCCGGGCGGCCGGGCGCCGCGCGAGGGAGGGGCTGGAGCTGGCGGCGGTCCTGCTCTCGCTCGCCCTCGCCACGGCCGGGGGGCTGGTTGCGGCCCTGCGCACGCGCCGCCTCCGTCGGCAGGCGGACGCCGAGCACCTGAACGCCAAGGTCGCCGCCGCCTTGATCGACTCGGACGCGCCCAGCCTGCAGGCGCGGGTGGCGCACGCCCTGTCGCTGCTGGCCCGGTCGGTCGGCGCGCGCCGCGCCTTCCTGCGGCTGGCGGGGGAGCCGGCCGTCGTCTTCACCTGGCGCGACCCGGCCGCCCCCGCCCTGGGCGACGCGGACATGGCGGAGCAGGAGCCGGCCGGACGACGGCCCGCACGGCTCCTGCTGCACGCCGAGGGCGGCGCGCCGGGCGCGCGCGCGCTGATGGGCTTCGACGCCGCCGGCCCGCCGCTCCCGCGCCGGTCCGGCCTGGAGCCCGGCCTGCGCGCCGGCCTGACCTCCATCCTCCACGCGGCCGAGCGGGACCGGCTGCAGGAGGAGCGGCTGGGTCTGGAGCAGTCCCTCGCCGAGGCGCGCCGGCTGGAGACGGTGGGCGCCATCGCCAGCGGCGTCGCGCACAACTTCAACAACATCCTGGGCGCGATCAGCGGCTTCGGCGAGATGGCCGAGGCGCATGCGCCGGCCGGCTCCGCCGTCGGCAAGAGCCTCGCCGAGATCCGTCTGGCCGTGGCCCGCGCACGATCGCTCGTGGAGCAGGTGCTGGTTTTCGGCCGCCGCTCGCGTTCGCCGCGCCAGCCGGTGGACCTCGTCGCCCTCCTCGCGGAGACGCAGGCGCTGCTGGCGGTCTCCCTGCCTGCGGCCGTGCGGCTGGAGGCGGCGGCGTCGCCGGCCCCGGTGATGGTCGCCGCCGACCCGGCCGGCCTGCAGCAGGTCATCCTCAACCTGGTCCACAACGCGGCCCAGGCGATGGACGGGGCGGGGAGGGTGGCCATCTCCCTCGACCGGCGGGAAAGCGCCGGACGGGCGACCTTGAGCCACGGCGGCCTCTCCCCGGGCGCCTACGCCGTCCTGCGGGTGTCGGACGACGGCTGCGGCGTGACGGCCGCGCGGCTGCCCCGGCTGTTCGAACCCTTCTTCACCACGCGGCGGGGCGGCACGGGCCTGGGGCTCTCCACCGCCTGGGAGATCGTCCGCGACCTGGGCGGCACGATCGACGTCCGGAGCGAGACGGGTGTCGGGACCACCTTCGACGTCTGGATGCCCGTCAGGCCGGCGTGAGGCCCGGGCGCCCGGCGACGACCCCGTCCATGGAGGCGGTCTCCGTCGGCGACCTCACCGGCGAGGCTCGACTTCGGCCGCCGCCCCGGGCGCGAGGGCGTCCAGGTCGTCCAGGCCGCCGACCACCGCCAGCAGGCCCGCCTCCGCCACCAGCGCGTCCCGGCGGCTCTGGGCGAGGGAGAGCTGGGCGGAGCGGAGGTTCTGGTCGGCGATCAGCACGTCCAGCGTGCTGCGCAGCGCGAAGCCGTACTCCGCCTGCGCGCCGGCCAGGGCCGTTTCGGCGGCCCCGACCTGGTCGGCGTAGGCGAGGGCGGAGGCCCGCGCGGCGGTGAGCGCGCTCCAGGCCTGGGCGGTGTCGCGCACGACTTGGCGGCGCACGGCCTCGACGCTCAGCCGGTCGGCGGAGGCCTGATCGCGCGCCTGCCGCAGCTGCGACGACAGGAGGCCTCCGGTGAGCAGCGGCTGCGTCAGCACCACCTGCGCGGTGAGGTCGCGATCGTAGTCGCGCACGGACAGGGGCGCGACGCCGCCCGCGTA
Organism: uncultured Caulobacteraceae bacterium; assembly: GCA_964237305.1. Taxonomy (GTDB): domain Bacteria; phylum Pseudomonadota; class Alphaproteobacteria; order Caulobacterales; family Caulobacteraceae; genus JASLDZ01. Next base: position 838 of record CAXSHO010000056.1, on the reverse strand, counting down.
TCCGAGTGCACCCTGCAGGGCGATGCTGGGCCCGCGCTCGGCCCGCGCCAGGCGCACGGCGGCCTCCGAGGCGCGGGCGGCGGCGCGACTGCGTTCGAGCGCCGGGCCGCCCGCGGCGGCGCGGTCGAAGGCGGCGTCGAGGCTGGGCGGCAGGCGTGCGAAGCCGTCGCCGGGGACGGGATCGACCGGCGGCCGGCCTACGGCGGCGGCGAAGGCGGCGCGCGCCGACTCCAGGGCGCCTTCGGCCCCGGCGAGGGCGGCCCGCGCCGCGTCCAGCTGCGCCTGGGCCTGCGCCACGTCGGTGCGGGTGACGAGGCCGCCCTGGAAGCGGGCCGCCGCGTCGTCGCGCTGGCGGGTGAGCACGGCGGTGTCGAGGCGGCGGATGCGCAGCGCCTCCCGCGCCTGCACCACGTCGGCGTAGGCGGTCGCCGCCTCCACCAGCACCTGCGCCTGCACGGCCCGCAGCCCCTGCGCCCCGGCCTCGGTGCGTGCGCGGGCGGCGCGCACCGCCCAGGTCACGCGGCCGCTGGTGTAGAGCGGCTGCGAGAGGGCGATCTGCGCCTGGCCGAGATTGGTCTCCAGCCGGGCGCCGCCGCCGCCCGCGGTGACGATCCCGCCCGCCGCGCCGACGACCTGTGCTCCCGCGGACCGGGCGCCGAGATCGCGCCGCTCGTAGAGGGCGGACGCCGTGAAGCCGATCTGCGGCAGTCCGGCCGCACGCGCCTGGGCCACGCCCTCGCCCAGCGCCGCCTGCGCCGCCCTGGCCGAGGCCAGCGCCGGGCTGGAGGCGGCGGCGTCGCGCAACACCTCCGCCAGCGTCTCCGCCCTCGCCGCCCCG
>CAXSHO010000055.1:15347-19618 GCA_964237305.1 uncultured Caulobacteraceae bacterium | reverse complement strand
CGCCTTGGCCATCTCGCCGAGGATGTGGTGGCGGCCGTCGTGCGCCTGGGCCAGGGCCTCCTTCATGATCGCCTCGGTGATGCCGGCGATCTTGATGTCCATCTGCAGGCTGGTGATGCCCGCGTCGGTGCCGGCCACCTTGAAGTCCATGTCGCCCAGGTGGTCCTCGTCGCCCAGGATGTCGGTGAGGATGGCGAACTCGCCGGACTTCTCCAGGATCAGGCCCATGGCGACGCCGGAGACCGGCTTCTTCAGGGGCACGCCCGCGTCCATCAGCGCCAGGGCGCCGCCGCAGACCGACGCCATGGAGCTGGAGCCGTTCGACTCGGTGATCTCGCTGACGAGGCGCACCGTGTAGGGGAACTCCTGCTTCGACGGCAGCATGGGGCGCAGCGCCCGCCACGCAAGCTTGCCGTGGCCGATCTCGCGGCGCTTGGGGCTGCCGACGCGGCCCGTCTCGCCCACCGAGTAGGGGGGGAAGTTGTAGTGGAGGAGGAAGCTCTCCTTGTAGGTGCCCTCCAGCGCGTCGATGAACTGCTCGTCGTCGCCGGTGCCGAGCGTGGCCACGACCAGCGCCTGCGTCTCGCCGCGGGTGAAGAGCGCCGAGCCGTGGGTGCGGGGCAGCACGCCGACCTGGCAGTCGATCGGGCGCACGGTCTTCACGTCGCGGCCGTCTACGCGGCGGCCGTTCTCGATGATGTCGCGGCGAAGCACGTGGGCCTCGGCCTCCTTGAAGGCCGACGCGAGCTTGATCAGGTCGAAGCCGTCGAGACGCGCGTCGTTCTTGCCGAGCGCCTCCATGACCTTCGTCTTGGCGGCGCCGACGGCGCGCTGGCGCACCATCTTGTCCTTGTTGCCGAAGGCGGCGCGGATGTCGGCGCCCGCGAGATCATTGATCGCCTTGATCATGGCCCCGTCGTCCACGGCGGCGAAGTCGATGGGCTCCTTGGCGGCGTGCTCGGCCAGCTCGATGATCGCCTGGATCACCGGCTGGAAGCCCTTGGCGGCGAAGGTGACGCCGCCCAGCACCGTCGCCTCGTCCAGCTCCTGGATCTCGGACTCGACCATCATCACGGCGTCCTCGGTGCCGGCGACGATCAGGTCCATGAGGTTGGCCTCGTCCTTCACCTGGTCGAGGGTCGGGTTGAGCACGTACTCGCCGCCGATGTAGCCCACGCGCGCGGCGCCGATGGGGCCCATGAAGGGTGCGCCGGAGAGCGTCAGGGCGGCCGAGGCGGCCACCATGGCGACGATGTCGGGGTCGTTCTCCAGGTCGTGGCTGAGCACGGTGCAGATGACCTGCACCTCGTTCTTGAAGCCCTTCACGAACAGCGGGCGGACGGGGCGGTCGATCAGGCGGGAGACCAGCGTCTCCTTCTCGGAGGGCCGGCCCTCGCGCTTGAAGAAGCCGCCGGGGATCTTGCCCGCGGCGAAGGTCTTCTCCTGATAGTCCACCGTCAGCGGGAAGAAGTCGATCCCGGCCTTGGGCTGCTTGGCGACCACGACGGTGGCGAGCACCGTGGTCTCGCCGTAGGTGGCCAGGACGGCGCCGTCGGCCTGGCGGGCCATGCGGCCGGTCTCCAGCGTCAGCGTGCGGCCGCCCCACTCGAGGGTCTTGCGCTTGATGTCGAACATGTTCTCTTCCTTCGGTTCCCGCGGCCGGATCGCCGACGGGGCGGACAGGACGGGCGTCCTTCAAGGACGGGTCCGGGGTTCCTCTCCAACAGCCGCGCTCCGCCCATGCGGCGCGCGGCGTGAGGGACGCTTCCTGGCCCCTCTCTACGTGCCGCGGAACTCGCGGCGGTGATCTCGTGCGTGCTTCGAGACGGCCTGCGGCCTCCTCAGCATGACGAAGGTGGTGGGTCGCTCGGCGGGATGACAGGGGCGGACCGTCCACCCCGCTCGTCATCCTGAGGAGCGGCCCGCAGGGCCGCGTCTCGAAGGACGCAGCCCCGCAGCACAGCCTACCGGCGCAGGCCCAGGGCGCCGATGATCGCGCTGTAGCGGTCCTCGTGCGTGTCCTTCAGGTGGTCGAGCAGACGCCGGCGCTGCGACACCATCTTGAGCAGGCCGCGGCGCGAGTGGTTGTCCTTCCTGTGCGTCTTGAAGTGCTCGGTGAGGTTGGAGATCCGCTCGGAGAGGATCGCCACCTGCACTTCGGCCGAACCGGTGTCGTTCTCCGTCCGGGCGTGGGTGGTCATCAGTTCGGCTTTGCGTTCCGCCGTGATCGACATCGGGGTCTCCTATGAGGGGAGGTTGAAGACGCGGACGGGGTCGACCCGGCCGGCCCGTAGCTCCCCCAGGGCGACGATCCTCTCCTCACGCATGGCGGAGACGATGCGGGAGGCGCCGGCGTCGGCGTCGAGGCCGAGTTCGGAACGGAGCGCGTCGACCTGCCGGGGAAGGAGGACGATCGAGCGTCCCTGCGACAGCCGGTGGGCGTCTTCCGCGGTCACGGCCAGCGCCGGGATGTCGTCCAGCGCGGTCTCGACCGGAAGCAAACCCCCCGAGGCGGCGCGCTCATACCCCGGATCGAGCAGGAACTCCAGGGGCGTGGCGTCCTCGATGCGGAACGGGCCGACGCGCGTGCGCCGCAGGGCCGCCACGTGCGCCTCCGCGCCGAGGGCCGAGGCCAGGTCGCGGGCCAGGGCGCGGACGTAGGTCCCCTTCCCGCAGTCGAGCTCCAGCTCGATGTGGTCGGCGTCCGGCGCCTCCACCACGCGCAGGGCGTGGACCTCCACCTCGCGCGCGGCGAGCTCCACCGCCTCGCCGGCGCGGGCGAGATCGTAGGCGCGCTCGCCGTCCACGCGGATGGCGGAGAAGGCGGGCGGGACCTGGCTGATGCGGCCGGTGAAGGCGGGCAGCGCCCTCTCCACCTCCGCGGCGGAGGGGCGGCGGTCGCTGGTGGCGGTGACGGCGCCCTCGCGGTCCAGCGTGGTGGTGGCCGCGCCCCAGGCCACGGTGAAGCGGTAGGTCTTCGACCCGTCCTGCACGAAGGGCACGGTCTTGGTGGCCTCGCCGAGCGCGATGGGGAGCACGCCGGTGGCCAGCGGGTCCAGCGTGCCCGCGTGGCCCGCCTTCTGCGCGTCGAACAGGCGGCGCACGCGGGTCACCGCGTCGGTGGAGCCGAGGTTGAGCGGCTTGTCGAGGTTCACCCAGCCGTGGACGGGGCTCCCGCGTTTGCGGCGGCTCACCTCCCCTCCCCCTCGAGGGGGGAGGGGTCGGGGGTGGGGGTGCGGGCGGCCGGCGGGTCGTCGGTCTGGGAGACGTCTCCCTGCGAACCCTCCGACGGCGCGCCCGCACCCCCATCCCCGGCCCTTCCCCCATCGAGGGGGAAGGGAGAGAGGTCCCGCCGCACCTCGGGCTTCTCGAAGAGCGCGTTCATGCGCTGGGCCTCGTCGAAGCTCGGGTCGTGGAGGAAGTGCAGGGCGGGGGTGGACTTCATGTCGATGTGGCGGCCGAGCTGCCCGCGGAGGAAGCGGGCGGCGTGGTTCAGCCCGTCCACCATCACCTCCGCCCGGGCGCCGCCGAGCGGCTCCACGAAGCAGGTGGCGTGGCGCAGGTCGGGGCTGACGCGCACCTCCGTCACCGTCACGGACACGCCGACGAGGCGCGGGTCGGCGATGTCCGTCTCGCGCAGGATCTCGGCCAGGGCGTGGCGCACCAGCTCGCCCGCGCGGAGCTGGCGCTGGCTGGCGGCGCCCGCGGCGGGGGCGGCGCCGGCGCGGGAGCGGCCGCGGGCGGGCGGGCGGGTCTGGGCCATGGGGGCGGGTCTCCGGAGCGCGGGCGCGGGTCGGACGCGAGGTCGCGCGGGGCGGCGGGAGATAGGCGGCGCGGGCGGAGAGGTCCAGCGTCGGCCGTCGAGACCGCCCGAGCGGAGCCTGCGCCCGGCCGGCGTTGCGACGTGGCGGAGGGTTCGCCTGGCCGCCGCACCCGGCTAGAACACCCGCATGGACCGCCTCATCCTCCTTCGCCACGGCGAGGCGCACGGCCGCTCGCCCACCGGGGCGGACATGGACCGCGAGCTGACCGACCGGGGACGGGCGGCGGCGGGGGAGGCCGGCCGGGTGCTGGCCGCCGCCGCGCTGCGCCCCGACCGGGCGCTCGTGTCGCCCGCGGTGCGCACCCGCCAGACCTGGGCCGCCGCCCGCGCCTCGGTGATGCGCCACAGCTTGTCCAGCCCGGCGCGGAACACCGGATGATCGGTGTCGAGCGCGACCGGGAAGCACTGCTTGGCGATCTCCTCGGTGATCGCGAAGACCTTGAAGTCG
>CAXSHO010000055.1:8289-15337 GCA_964237305.1 uncultured Caulobacteraceae bacterium | reverse complement strand
ACCTGGGCCGCCGCCCGCGCCGCCTGGGCCGACCCGCCGCCCGACGAGGACGCGCCCGGCCTCTACGACGAGACCCCCGCCCGGCTGATGCGCCTGGCGGAGGCCGCGGGCGAGGCCTGCGTGCTGCTGGTGGCGCACAACCCCGGCCTGCAGGTGCTGGCGGAGGCGCTCTCGCTCAAGGACCGGCGGCTCGCCGGCGGCTTCCCGCCCGGCTGCGTCGCGGTGCTCGACCGGGAGGGCGACGGGTGGACCCTGGCCCGGGTGCACGCGCCGGGCCCGCCCCGGTGACGCACGTCCACAAGATCGTGGAGCGCGGCCGGTGGGAGGCGGCGCGGGCCGAAGGCGCGTTCGAGGGTGCGGAGGTCGACCTGGCCGACGGCTACGTCCACCTCTCCACCGCCGCCCAGGCGGAGGAGACCGCGCGCCGCCACTTCCGCGGCCGGGCGGGCCTCGTGGTGGTCTCCTTCGAGGCGGAGGCGCTGGGCCCCTCGCTGCGGTGGGAGCCCTCGCGGGGCGGCGAGCTGTTTCCGCACCTGTACGGCCCGCTCGACCCCGCGCTGGCGCTGGCCGTGCAGGACGCGCCGCTCGGGCCGGACGGCGCGCCCGCCCTTCCCCCGCTCCTCCCGTGAGCCTCGCCTCCGCGCTGGTGGCGGGCGCGCTGCGGCGGCTGGAGCCGGAGCGCGCCCACGAGGCGACGCTGCGCGCGCTGGAGCTCGGCCTGGCGCCCCGCGGCGCGGCGGACGATCCCGTGCTGGCGACCGAGCTCTGCGGCCTCCACCTCGCCAACCCGGTGGGGCTGGCGGCGGGGTTCGACAAGGACGCCCGGGTGTTCCCCGCCATGTTCCACCTGGGCTTCGGCCTGGTGGAGTGCGGCACCGTCACGCCCCGGCCCCAGGCGGGGAACCCGCGCCCCCGCCTGTTCCGGCTGCCGCAGGAGCGGGCGGTGATCAACCGGATGGGCTTCAACAACGCCGGCCTGGACGCCTTCGCCGCCCGCGTCACGCCGTGGGACCGGGCGGCGGGCGCGCCCCTGACGCTTCCGCCGCGCGCGGCGCGGCGCGACCGGGCGGCGGGGGCGCTGGTGGCCAACATCGGCGCCAACAAGGACTCGGCCGACCGGGTGGGCGACTACGTGACCGGCCTGGAGCGGCTGTGGCCGCTGGCGGACGGGCTGACGGTGAACGTCTCCTCCCCCAACACGCCGGGCCTGCGCGCCCTGCAGTCCGGGGCGGCGCTGGACGAGCTGGGCGAGCGGCTGGCCGCCGCCCGCGCCCGGCTGCGGCGGGAGGCGGGAGGCGACGGCCCTCCCCTGTTCCTGAAGGTCGCCCCCGACCTGGACGAGGGGGAGATCGAGGCGATCGCCGGGCGCGCCGCGCGCCACGGCTTCGACGCCCTGGTGGTGTCCAACACCACGTCGGCGCGGCCGCCCGGGCTTGCGGGGCGCCATGCGGGCGAGACCGGCGGGCTTTCCGGCGCGCCGCTGGCCGGGCGGGCCGCCGCGGTCCTGCGCCTCTTCGCCGCCGCCCTGGCCGACGGGCCGGTGCGGCTGGTGGCGGCGGGCGGGATCGCCTCGGGGGCGGACGCGCTGGCCCGGATCCGCGCCGGGGCGTCGGCGGTGCAGCTCTACACCGCGCTCGTCTACGCGGGCCCGGGGCTGGTGGCCGAGATCAAGCGCGACCTCGCCGCGCGGCTGCGGGCGGAGGGCTTCGGCTCGGTGCGGGAGGCGGTGGGCGCCGGCTGACGGGTCAGCGCGCCACCGCGGCGGGGGCGGCCTTCGCCTTGTGGGCCTCCTCGTAGCGGGCGCCGCTGAGGATGTCCGGCAGGGAGTGGTTCCCCTCGTGGCAGGCGTGTTCGTAGATGCGCTTGTCCGTGGCGTACCAGGAGAACTCGGCGGACCACGGCGCGCTGTAGACCTTCGGGTCGACCACGGTGAAACGGTACAGCAGCTCCCGGGCCGACACGCGCGTCAGCCGCTCGACCACCGTGCTCTCGCCGGACACGATCAGGGTGGGGAACAGCCGCCAACGGTCCTCGTCGGGCAGGCGCACCGTCTCGATCACCAGCGTGTCGCCCTCCCAGCGCGCGATCGAGTCGCCGAGCTTGGAGCGGAACACCGCGGGCTGGTGCTTGTCGGTGAACGGGATGATGCGCATCAGCGCGCCGTACTCGCTGTGCAGCACCACCTGGTCGCGCGTCTGCAGGATCTCCAGCTGGTCGCCGAAGGTCAGCGTGGAGAAGGGCGGCTGGCCGTTGCCCACCAGGCACCGCTCGGAGTTGGGCCGGTCCTCCGGGTTGTCGAACCTGTCCTCGCCCGGGCCCGCCTTCAGCTCCCGGCGACCCGCGGCGGTGTAGGGCAGCCGGCCGTCCGCGGGCAGGGTCACCAGCCGCGTGCGCCGCTCGCCGCGGACCAGCGGCAGGCCGTCGATCTCCTGCAGCAGGGCGGGCACCTCCGCATCGAGGCCCTCCGCGAAGAAGGCCGCCGCCGCCTTGGCGCGGGCGGCGGCGAGCACCTTCGCCTGCGCCTCCGGCACGACGAGCTCCGCGGCGTCCTCGCCCGCCTCGAAGTCCATGAGGAAGTTGGCCCGCCACATGCCCTCCAGGTTCGGCTGGCCGAGGGAGTTGCGCGCGGGGAACGGCGGGGCGGGGGCGGTCGCGCGCGGGGGTCGCGGCCGCGGGCGGGCGGCGGCCGCAAACGCCGGCAGGACGAGCGCCGCCGTCAGTCCGGCCACCACGATCATCCGCCTCATCGCGCCCCCCGGCTCAACGGCTGAGCTTGTCTTAGCCGTCGTCGCGCGGCGCCGCCAGCCCGGCGGCGCGGGCGGCGTCAGCGCCGCGGGGCGCCGCCGCAGGCGGCGAGGCAGGTGCTCCAGCGCGGGGCGCAGTCCTCGTCCGCCGCCTCGCACACCACCCGCGACCGGGCGCAGGCGCTGCGGCAGACCGCGCCGGGATCGGTGGCGGAGGGCAGGCCCGTGAGCGTGAGGCGCGGGGGCGGCGCGCCGAGCGGCGGGATGGGGGTGATCGCCGGGCGCGCCGGCGCCGGCGCCGGTGCAGGCGCGGTTGCGGACGCCGGCGGCGGCGGGGCGGCCCGTTTGCGCTTGGGAGCCTGCGCGGACGCGGCGGTCGCGCAGGCCGCGGCGAGGAGCGCGAGGACGGCGGGGGCGCGGCGCCCGGGAGGAGGCCGCCCGCCTCCCCGCCCCGCCCCGCCCCGCACGCCCGCGGCCTCAGTGCACGCTGACAGGGATCAACTCGTGCGTCAGCGCGGCGGCGAAGGCGCTGTCCCGGTCGCCCAGCACGGCCAGCCGCTCGCCGTCCGCCCGGTGCACGGCGTAGAGCGTCTGCCCGGGCTCGAGCCCCGCGTCCTCCACCGCTTCGGGCGGGACCGACGCGATCACCTCCGCCCCCGTGACCTCGCGCACGTAGACGAGGCTGGGGGCGCCGAGGCCGGCGAAGACGGCGGTGTCGATGGGGAGGCTCAGGGGTTGCGTCGTCATGACCGCAGCCTTTCTTCGTTACGCGACGGGGTGGGGAGGATGCAGGCCGCTCGTCAGCCGGCCGTGCGGATGGGGATGAGCTGGACCAGCCGCCGCGGCTCGGGCCGGTGGACGGTGACGTGAAGGAGGCCGTGCTCCAGCAGCGCCTCGCCCACCTCCATCCCGTCGGCCAGCACGAAGGTGCGCTGGAAGGCGCGGGCGGCGATGCCGCGGTGCAGGAAGGCGGCGTCCGCGCTCGCGGCGCCTCGGGGGTCCTCGCCCTCGCGGCGGCCGGCGACGGTGAGCTGGTTGGCCTCCACCTGCACCTGCAGCTGGTCGGGGCCGAAGCCCGCCACGGCCAGGGTGATGCGCACGCCCCCGCCGTCCAGCTGCTCGACGTTGTAGGGAGGGAAGCCGTCGGCCGCCTTGGCCGCCCGCTCCAGGAGCGCGCGGGTGTGCTCGAAGCCGAGCAGGAGGGGGCTGTCGAACACGAGCGTCCGGCTGGTCATCGTCACGGTCCTCAGTCCTCGCGGTGAAGCGACTGATCGGGCCGGCTACGCCCCTCGAAAGGCGACGGCTCCGGCTCGCAGCGAAGATGGCGACGGCGGGGCGCGGCCGCAAGGCGTGCGCCCCCGCTTGCCGTCCCGCGCGGCGGGACGTAACGCTGGGCCATGTGGTCGCTCCTCGCCAACCCGGCGCGCTTCATGGCGATGTCGCGCTGGCTCGCCCCGCTCCTGGGCGCCGTCGCCGCGGGGCTGGGCGCCTGGGGCGTGTGGACGGGGCTCCACGCGCCCCCGGACTACCAGCAGCACGAGACGGTGCGGATCATGTTCGTGCACGTGCCCGCCTCCATCACCGCCATGGCCGCCTACGCCGCCCTGGGCGTCGCCTCCTTCTTCGGGCTGGTGTTCCGCCATGCGCTGGCGGACTCGGCGGCCAAGGCGGCGGCCCCCTTGGGCGCGGCCTTCACGCTCCTCGGCCTCGTCACCGGCTCCTTGTGGGGCCGGCCGGAGTGGGGGGCGTGGTGGGTGTGGGACGCGCGGCTGACCTCGTTCCTGATCCTGTTCCTGCTCTACCTCGCCTACATGGCGCTGCACGCGGCGTTCGACGACGAGGCGGTGGGCGCGCGCATGGCCGCGATCCTCGGCATGGTCGGCGTGGTCATGCTGCCGGTGATCTACTTCTCGGTCACCTGGTGGAACAGCCTGCACCAGGGCTCCACCGTGCTGGCGGCGGGCGGCAAGCTGGCCCCCGCTTACCGCGCCCCGTTCTGGACCATGTGGGGGGCCTACCTGTTCGGGTTTGGGGCCCTGTGGCTGGTGGCCACGCGGGCGGAGGTGTGGCGCAGGCGCGCGCTGTCGGCGGAGGCGCGGGCGTGATCGAGATGGGCCGCTACGGCGCCTATGTCTGGCCCGCCTACGGCGTCAGCGCGCTGGTGCTCGCAGGCATGACGGCGCGGACGCTGCTGCGCTCCGCCACGTGGCGCCGGCGGGCGGAGCGGGCGGAGGCGGCGCGGCGGAACGGAGCGGGGCGGTGATGAGCGGGGCTCCGGCACGTGCGCGACGGCCAGGAGGCGCGGCAGCGTCCGTCTCCTGCCGATCTCCACACCTCGCGTGTGGGAGAGAGCCTTTGATCTCTTGGAGGCAGCTGAGCGGCGAGGGAGATCTGACGCGCACGACCCTGAGGTCCTGCCGCACATGAGGCGCTGGCTCGTCTGGGCGCCCCTGGCCGTGCTCGCCGCGCTGGCGGTGCTGTTCGTCGGCTTCGGGCTGAGGCGCGACCCGCACGTCGTCCCCGCCGCCCTGGTGGGCCGGCCCGCCCCGCCCATGGCGCTGGCCCCGCTGGCGGGGGGGCCGCCGCGCACGCCCGCGGAGCCCGGGCGGGCGGTGCTGGTCAACTTCTTCGCCAGCAACTGCGCGCCCTGCGCGGTGGAGGCGCCGGCCCTGGCCGCGCTGAAGGCGCAGGGCGTCCGCCTGGTGGGCGTGAGCTACCGGGACGACCCGGCGGGCGCCCGCGGCTTCCTCCAGGCCCGGGGCGACCCGTTCGAGACGGTGCTGATGGACCCGGAGGGCCGGGCGGGGCTGGACTGGGGCGTCTCCGGCGTGCCGGAGACCTTCGCGGTGGGGCCGGACGGGCGCGTGCTCGCCAAGCACTCGGGCGCGCTGGAGCCCGGCGACGCCGAGCGGCTGGTGGACGCGGCGGAGCGCTCGGAGCGGGGCGCGGCGCGTCAGGGACGCGCGCCGGGCTGACGTCCCGCCGCGCCTGCGCTAGGATGGAGTCCTCCCGCGCCGAGGAGGGGGCGTCCGATGGCTGATCTCCGCGTCCCCGCCCGGCTCCCGGCCGTGCAGCCGCCCGCCCGAACGGAAGCCGTGCGCGCCGCCCAGCGCGCCTTCTTCCAGACCGCAGGCGCCGCGGAACCCGCCCCCGCGCCGGCGAGGCCGGAGGTCCGCGACCTGCCGGAGCCCGGCGCCGCCCCGCCCGCCCGCCCGCTGCGCCCCGGATCGCTCCTCGACATCAAGGTGTGAAGCCCTTCCCCGGTGCGGGGGAGGACGGGTCGGTCAGTGGCCCTTCTCGTCCAGCGGCACGCCGTAGAGCTCGAGCCGGCACTCCACCAGGCGATAGCCGAGGCGTTCGGCGATGGCGCGCTTCATGTCCTCGATCTCCTCGTCGACGAACTCGATGACGGCGCCGCTCTTCAGGTCGATCAGGTGGTGGTGGTGCTCGCCCGAGGCCTCCTCGTAGCGCGAGCGGTGCGTGCCGTTCACGTCGCGGAAGTCGTGCCGCTCCACGATGCCCGCGTCCTCCAAGAGGCGCACGGTGCGGTAGACCGTGGCGATGGAGATGTGCGGGTCCTCCGCCGAGGCGCGGCGGTAGAGCTCCTCAACGTCCGGGTGGTCGGCGGCGGTGGAGAGCACCCGCGCGATGGTGCGCCGCTGCTCCGTCATGCGCATGCCCTTCTGCAGGCACAGCTTCTCGATGCGGTCGGGGCTGTAGTCGTGGACGGTGTGCATGACGGCGCGCTCCGGGGCGAAGGGGTGGGCCGAGGCGCAGGATAGGCTCAACCCGCCCCGGTGTTAAGCCGCCGCGCCATCAGCACCGCATCCCCTCGCGCGGCGCCCGCGTCGCGGGCGTAGTAGCCCCGGCGCAGGCCCGTCTCGCGGAAGCCGCAGGTGGCGTAGAGCGCCCGGGCGGCGGCGTTGTCGGCCGCGGCCTCCAGCCTGAGCTCCACCGCGCCCGCCGCCGCCATCCGCCCGGCCGCCGCCTCCGTCAGCCGGCGTCCGAGGCCGCGGCGCCGGGCCGAGGGACGCACCGCGAGCGTCAGCACCTCCGCCTCGTCCAGCACGCGGCGCACCAGGATGAAGCCCCCCTCGCCCTCCGCGAGCGCCAGCACCCCGGGCTGCGCGATGAAGCCCGCGAAGGCGTCGGCGTCCCACGGGCGGTCGAAGGCCGTGGCGTGGATGGCGGCGAGGGCGGCGGCGGCCTCCGCGCCCACGGGCGCGACCGCCGTCATCCGCGCGCGGGCAGGCCGCGCTCCACCAGCGCCCCGGGCTCCCCTCCCTCGGCGACCAGCAGCTCGA
>CAXSHO010000055.1:0-8279 GCA_964237305.1 uncultured Caulobacteraceae bacterium | reverse complement strand
CGCGGGCGGCCCCGACGGCTCCGGCGCGGCGGCGGCGAGGCGCGCCAGGGCGGCGGGGTCGGGCCAGCCGCGGGCGTCTGTCCCAACGTGCGGAGCCCGGGGCGCCAGCCGGGGCGCCAGGCGGGGCGCGCCGGGGCCGACGAGCCGCGCCACCCCCGTCAGGTCGAGCGCCTCCGGGTCCTCCAGCGCGGGCGCAGACACGGGGCGGCCGTCGCGCAGGCGCTGGACGTAGACGCGGTCCTGCGGCGCGCCGATCACCGCCAGCACCTCGCCCTCCGTCCCCGTCCCGAGCGCCTCCAGCGTGCCCGCGCCCACGCACGGGACGCCCCGCGCCAGCGCCAGGGTGCGCGCGAAGGCGAGGCCCACGCGCAGGCCGGTGAAGGAGCCGGGGCCGGTGGTCACCCCCACGCGCTGCAGCCGGTCGAAGCCGAGCCCCGCCTCCGCCATCACCTCCGCGACGAGCGGGGCCAGCCGCTCCTGGTGCCCGCGCGTCATGGCCTCGGACCGCGCCGCCCGCGTGCGCCCGTCCTCCACCACCGCGGCCGAGCAGGCGCCCAGCGCCGTGTCCAGGGCCAGCACGATCACGAGTCAGACGATCTCGGCGGCCTCGTCGAAGCCCAGCCGGGGGGAGCGGGCGAACGGCTCGTCCGCGCCGTGGCCGAGCGCGACGAGGAAGTTGGCCTGCACCCGTCCGCCCCCGAAGAACTCGCGCGTGACGCCCGGCGCGTCGAAGCCCGACATGGCCCCGCAGTCGAGCCCCATCGCGCGGGCCGCCAGCATCAGGTAGGCGCCCTGCAGGGTGGCGTTCCTGAAGGCGGCCTCCGCCCGCTTGTCGCTGTCCACCTCGCCGAACCAGTGCTGCGCGCCGGGGTTGTGCGGGAAGAGCTTGGCCATGTGCCGCGGGAACTCTAGGTCGGAGCCCACGATGACCACCGCGGGCGCGCCCAGCGCCTTCTGGTTGCCCTCCGACAAGAGCGGGCCGAGCCGCGCCTTGCCGGCGGGGGAGGTGACGAAGACGAAGCGGGCGGGCGAGGTGTTGGCGGAGGTGGGGCCGAGCTTCACGAGGTCGTACAGGTCGCGCCAGGTCCGCTCCGGCAGCGTCTCCTCCACCCAGGCGTTGCGCGAGCGGGCGGTGCGGAAGAGCGTGTCCAGCGCCGCGGCGTCGAGGGGCTCGGCCCGGGCGGCGGTGCTCACAGGGCCTGCTCCACGCGGGTGACCTCGGGCACGTAGCGCTTCAGCATGGTCTCCACCCCCGCCTTGAGCGTGGCGGACGAGGAGGGGCAGCCCGCGCAGGCGCCGCGCATGTGCAGCCACACCACGCCCTCCTCCGCGTCGTAGCGGCTGAACAGGATGTCGCCGCCGTCCTGCGCCACGGCGGGGCGGATGCGGGTGTCCAGGAGGTCCTTGATCTCGGCCACCACCTGCGCCGCGTCGCCCTCGTACAGGTCGTCGCCGTGCTCGGAGCCCATGGACGCGGCGTCGCGGATCACGGGCGCGCCGGAGGCGAAGTGCTCCATGATCGCGGCCAGGATCGGCGCCTTGAGGTGGCGCCAGTCCACGTCGCCCGCGTGCTTGGTCACGGTGAGGAAGTCGGAGCCGAAGTAGACGCGGCTGACCCCGTCCACGTCGAACAGGGACAGCGCCAGCGGCGAGGGCTGCGCCTCCTCCAGGTTGCGGAACTCGCGGGCTCCGGCCCCCAGCACCTCGCGGCCCGGGATGAACTTGAGGGTGAGCGGGTTGGGGGTGGTCTCGGTCTGGATGAACACGGGCGGGCTCCGGGGCGTCGGGCGGGATGTGGCGCGGGCGACGGAGCGATGCAACAGCGGCTGTTGCGGATCAGTCGGCCCCCGTCAGTCGGCCCCGACGCTCCCCACGCCCTTGGCCCAGTGGAAGCCCACCACCGCGCCCTTGATCCGCGGCAGGAGCACCAGCGTCAGGACGAGGAGCGCGGGCAGGGTGGAGCCCAGCACCAGCCAGATCGGCGCGCGCCAGATGAAGGGAAACGCCAGGAGCGGCGCGATCACGAGGTGGCCCACCAGGAGGATCGTGAGATAGGCGGGGGCGTCGTCGGCGGGGTAGACGCCGTTGCCGTGCCCGCAGTGGGCACACACGGGCTCCACCTTCAGGTAGGCGCGGAACAGCCGGCCCTCGCCGCAGTTCGGACACAGGCCGCGCACGCCGCGCCACACCCCTTCGCCCAGCCGGTTCGGTCCCGCCACGACGCCCTCGCTTCCCGCCCGACGCGGTGCGACCTAGATAGGGCGCGAACCGCCGGAACGCTCCCCGCCATGGCCGAAGTGCTGCCGCTGCCCGCCGACACCGACCTCGCCGCCGCCGGGGCGCGCGCGGCCGACGTGCTGGAGGGCGGGGGCGTGGTGGTGCTGCCCGACCTGCCCTTCCCGCTCTCGGCGGACGAGCAGGCGCTGTGCGATCCCGCCGTGCTGTCGCCGAAGTCGAAGAACGTCAGCCTGGACCCGCGCACGGGCGTGCTGGGCGGCGCGGCGGTGGAGGGCGCGGCCCGGGAGCGGCTGCACGCGAGGACGGGCCGCTACGCCCTCTTCGCCGACGAGCTGATCGCACAACTCCTGCCCGGCTACGTCGCGGCGCTGGAGAGGCGGCGCACCAGCTTCCGCCCCGGGCCGGTGGACGAGCGGGTGCTCTCGCCGCGCAAGGACGACAAGCGGCTGCACCTGGACGCCTTCCCGTCCTCGCCCGTGGGCGGGCGGCGGATCCTGCGCGTCTTCACCAACGTCGACCCGCAGGGGCGCCCGCGGCTGTGGCGGCTGGGCGACGAGGGGCTGGAGGCGCACGCCCGCAACCGCCCGCCGCGTTACGTGCGCCTGGGGCTGCGGGCGGACGTCATGCAGGCGCTGCGGCTGACGCGGGAGCGGCGGACCGACTACGACCAGGCCATGCTGGAGCTGCACGACGGGGCCAAGCTCGACGACGCCTGGCAGGCCGCCGCGCCGCGCACGGAGGTGGAGTTCCCCGCGGGGGCCACCTGGATCGTCTTCACCGACGGCGTGCTGCACGCGGCGCTGCGCGGGCAGCACGCCTTTGAGCAGACCTACCTCCTGCCGGTGGAGTCCATGGCGCACCCGGAGCGGTCGCCGCTCCGCACGCTGGAGCGGCTGGCGGGGCGCGCCCTGGCGTGAGGAGCCGCCCCGGCGGAGGCCGGGGCGGCGTCAGCTCACCGGTCGCGGCGGCCGGACGACTTGCACCGGTCCTGCCCGCGCTTGGTGCAGGCCGGGTAGGTGGAGGGTGCATCGCCGGCGGGGGTGTTGGCGGTCATGCCCGACGACGCCATGGGCGCCGACGAGGCCGGCATGGCGCCCGACGCATCGGGCGTGCTCGACGGCATGGACGATTGAGGCATGCTCGATTGGGGCATGCTCGACCCGGCGGGCGGCGCTCCGGCGGGGGCGGTGCTCGGGTCGGCGGGCGGCGTCCTGGCGCTGTCGGGCGTCATGGCGCCCTGCCCGCCCGGCGCGGGCGAGGGCATGGAGCCCTGCTGGCCCGCGGTGGTGGACTGGTCGGGCGTGGTCGGCTGCTGCGCGAACGCGGCGCCGGCCAGCGAGACGGCCGCGGCGGCGGCCATGAGGACAGTCTTCATGGGGTGGTCTCCTCGAGGGGCTCGCGCGCTCGAGGCGCGGGCTTTGGGAGCGGAGGACCCGATCCCGGCGGCGAGGAAACGCGCCCCGCCGCCAAAGGGTTCAGCCGGCCCGCCCCTCAGCCCTTCACCGTCTTGCCGAACAGCTTCTGCCAGCGGCGCGGCGTGCGGGCGCGCCAGCCGCCCCGATGGTAGGCGTCCGAGCCGATCAGCGGGACCACGGTGGTGGCCTCGGCGAACACCATCTGCTCGTGGGTGACGTCCACCTTGCCCCAGGAGCAGGCCTCCTTCAGCGTGGAGGACGAGCAGGCGCCGTCGCGCACGTCGGCCACCGTGATCTGCACGGCGTAGCGGTGCATCTCGGCCTCGATCCCCAGGATCTCGGCGCACACCACCGTGTCCTGAGCGAAGTTCTTGGGCACGCCGCCGCCCACCATGAACAGGCCCGTGGCCCCCGCGGCGATCTTCACGTCCGTCAGCTCGCGAAAGTCGGCCACCGCGTCGATGGAGAGATAGGGCTTCCCCGCCGCGATCCGCTCCTTCTGGTGCTTGACCAGGCCGAATCCCGCGGAGCTGTCCACGAAGGCCGGGCAGAAGATCGGGACGCCCTCCTCGTAGGCGGTCTGCACCAGGGAGCCGGGCTTCTTGGCGTTCCCCTCGGCCAGCCAGCGGCCCATCTCCCAAATGAACTCGCGCGACGAGTAGGGGCGGGGCTCCAGCGCGTTGCACAGGTCGTAGATCGTCCCGTCGCAGTTCTGCAGCTCCTCCTCGTCGATGTAGGTGTCGTAGATGCGGTCGATGTAGAGCTCGCGCAGGTCGCGGTCGTCCACCGTCGAGTCGGCCTGGTAGTGGCGGAAGCCGAGCGCCTCGAAGAAGTCCATGTCGACGATGGAGGCGCCGGTGGCCACCACCACGTCGATCATCCCGAACTTCACCATGTCGCGGTACACGTGCATGCAGCCGCCCGCGGAGGTGGAGCCCGCCAGGATCAGCCAGGGCGAGCAGGCGGCGTCCTCGATGGCCATGTTGAGGATGTCGGCGGCGCGGGCGGTGTCGCGGCTGGTGAAGCTCATCTTGCGCATGGCGTCGATCACCGGTCGGGCGTCGTAGGCGGTGATGTCCACGTGCTCGACGGTGCGCGAGAGCAGCTCGGCCTTGCGGTTGGTGTTGGCGGGAGCGTTCATCGGTCAGCTTTCATCTGAAGGGTGAGCGCCCGTCGGTGGACCGGACGGAGCGACGGCTTCGATGAGCCCTCTCCCGGCGGGAAAGGGTTGGGTGAGGTGTTACAGGTGGTCGTCGCTCGGCGCGGGAACGGGTGCGAGGCCGGATGGCTCCGTAACCCCTCACCCTCCCACCGCTGCGCGGCGGGTCCCTCCCTCTCCCGCCGGGAGAGGGGGATCAGCGCCGCCGGCTCTTGCGCCCCGCCGCGCCCTTGGGCCGGGAGAAGCGGACCACCTTGCGGCGCTCCTCCTCGTCCACGCGCGGCGCGCCCAGCGAGCGGCGGGCGAGGCCGAACATGGAGGCCATGGGGGCGTCCTCCATCTCCGCCGTCTCCGTGTCGCCGTAGCCGTTGAAGCGGGTGGCCATGGCGACGCCATAGGCGCCGGTCATGCCGATCTCGATGTAGTCGCCCTCGTCGATGTCGGCGGGGAGCAGGTAGGGGCCGGGCATGTGGTCGATGGAGTCGCAGGTCGGGCCGTAGAAGCGGAACGGCCGCATCTCGCCGCCGCCGTCGCCCTCGCGCACGGCCTTCACCGGGAACGGCCACTTGAAGTGGGTGGCGTCGAACAGCGAGCCGTAGCTGCCGTCGTTCAGGTGCAGGGCGTCGCCCTTGCGCAGCTCCACCTTCACCAGCAGCGACGAGGCCTCGGCCACCAGCGCGCGGCCGGGCTCGCACCACAGCTCGGTGGTTTCGTGCACCATCATCTCGGCGAAGCCGCGGTGGATGGCGGCGGCGTAGTCGGCCATGTCCGGCGGGGTCATGCCGGGGTAGACGGAGGGGAAGCCCCCGCCCACGTCCACCACGTCGGCGAACACGCCGGCGCGGACGAGCGCGCGGCTCACCTGCGCCATGGCCGCCTGGTAGGCGGTGGGCCGCATGCACTGGCTGCCCACGTGGAAGCTGACGCCCATGAGCCCGGAGGTGGCGCGGCGCGCGGCCAGGAGCAGCGCGGGCGCGTCCTCGGCCGAGACGCCGAACTTGCCCGAGAGCGTGTACTGCGCGCCGTCGGCGGAGACCGCCATGCGCACGATCAGGTTCAGGTCGCCCGCGCCGCCTGTCGCCGCGAGGATCTTGTGGAGCTCTTCATGGCTGTCGAGCGCGAAGGTGCGCACGCCGAACTCGCGATAGGCGCGCGTGATCGCACTGCGGCTCTTCACCGGGTGCATGAAGGCCATGCGGGCGCCCGGGGCATGCGCGGCGACGAGCTCGATCTCGGGGATCGAGGCCACGTCGAAGCCGGTGACGCCGGCGGCGTGAAGCGTGGAGATCACCCACGGCGAAGGGTTCGCCTTCACCGCGTAGAGGACGTCCGCGTTCAGATTGTCCTGGAACCAGCGGGCCGCTACGGCCGTCGCACCCGGCCGCACAAGGGCGACGGGACGCTCGGGGGACCGCTCGCGGACCAGGTCCAGGGGAGACTGGTACGTGACCAATTCACGTAACCTCCCGCTAGCTGTTGAACCTAGCCGGCGTTAGCAGAACAGCCTTGCGACTGTTGGCTCGGGTCCGCCGGGACGCGCCAGATAGGGGGTGCGACCCCCCCTGTAAAGCGATGATTCGGAGGGGGCGCGGATTGTCGCGGCCAGGGGTCCGCCCGCGCGCGGCGTGGCGGGTCCGGCGAGGTCTGCTATGCCGCGGCGGCCGGGGGCGGCGCGCCGGCGCGGACCGGCGGACGGAGGGCGCGCATGCGGGCCATGACGGTCGTGGACGGCGCACGGACCGCGCTCGCCCTGGCGCTCGCGGCCCTCCTGGCGGGGTGCGGCGCGCGGGCGCAGGGGCCCCTGCGGCCGCAGCCGATCACGCTCGCCGCCCGGCCCGTCGCGCTGGACCCCGCCCGCCCGGGCCGCACCCGCCTTGGCGAGCTGACCTGGGCGGGCGGCTTGCAGCTGACCACCGCCGACACCTCGCTGTTCGGCGGCGTCTCCGGGATCGACGTGGACGCGGACGGCGCCTTCCTTGCGCAGGAGGACGTGGGCCAGCTCCTGCGCGGGCGGCTGCGGCTGGACGCGCGCGGGCGCCTCGCGGGGGTGGAGGGAGTGACCCTGCAGGCGCTCGTGGACGAGGAGGGCCGGCCGTTCCAGCACAAGGCGGACGGCGACGCGGAGGACGTGACGATCCTCCCGGACGGGTACGCCGTCAGCTACGAGCAGGACCACCGCGTCGTCCGCTACGACACGGGAGGCGCGCACGGCGTGCGCCTGGCCGTGTCGCCCAACCTGGCGAAACGCCCGCCCAACGAGGGGCTGGAGGCGCTGGCCTGGCGCGAGGGCCGTCTCTACGAGGGCGCGGAGGACGGCGAGGTCTGGCGGTGCGAGCCCGCGCCCGTGACACGCACCGACGCCTGCGCCAGCGTCATGCCCACCTCGCCCTTCGCGGGCTACAAGCTGACGGGGCTGGACGCGGCGGGCCGGGGCTTCGTGGCGGTGTACCGCGCCTTCGACATCCTGCACGGCCCCCGGGCGGTGATCGCCTGGCTGGAGCCCGCCGCCCCCGACGGCTCGGGCCCGTGGCGGGCGCGCAGGCTCGGCGTGCTGGAGAGCCCGCTGACGCGCGACAACATGGAGGGGATCGCCGCCGTGCCCCGGCCGGGGGGCGGCTTCCGGCTCTACCTCGTGTCCGACGACAACTTCAACGCGCTGGAGCGCACGCTCCTGATGGCGTTCGACTGGAAGGGGCCGCCGTCCCAGCCCCTTCCGCGGTGAGGCGGGCCGGGTAAGCTCGCGCCATGACCCCCGCCTCCGTCTCCGACCATCGCGAGCTCGCCCGCCGACGGTTGCCGCGCATGCTCTTCGACTACATCGACGGCGGCTCCTACGCCGAGGCCACGCTGGCCCGGAACGTGAGCGACATGGAGGCGGTGGCGCTGCGTCAGCGCGTGCTGCGCGACGTGTCCAAACTCAAGTTGGACACGGAGCTGTTCGGCCAGCCCCTGGCCATGCCCGTGGTGCTGGCGCCCATCGGCATGGCGGGCATGTACGCCCGGCGGGGCGAGGTGCAGGCGGCGCGCGCGGCGGAGGCGTTCGGCCTGCCCTTCACCCTTTCCACCGTCTCCATCTGCTCCATCGAGGAGGTGGCGGGCGGGGTGGAGCGGCCGCCCTGGTTCCAGCTCTACATGCTGCGCGACCGCGGCTACATGGCCGAGCTCCTGCAGCGGGCCGAGGCGGCGCGATGCCCCGTGCTGACCTTCACCGTGGACCTGCCGCTGCCCGGCGCGCGCTACAGGGACGTCCGCAACGGGCTCTCCGGCCAGGCGCCGGCGCACCAGCGCGTGATCCGCGCCCTGCGGACGGCTGCGCATGTGGACTGGCTGCGCGACGTGGCGATCGGCGGGCGGCCGCACACCTTCGGCAACGTCGTCGGCGCCATGCCGGACGCCAAGGGGCTGAACGACTTCCAGGGCTGGGTCGGCCGCAACTTCGACCCGACCATCACCTGGGCCGACCTCGA
>CAXSHO010000054.1:7246-19663 GCA_964237305.1 uncultured Caulobacteraceae bacterium | reverse complement strand
CATGAAGGTCGCGAACTCGAACGGGTTGGTGAAGTCGGCGTGGCCGGTCCAGACGGGCGGCAGGAGCACGGTCTTCTTGCGCGCCTTCTCCTTCACCGGCGCCTTGGTGATCTCGTCGGGATCGACCTTGCGGGCGCGCGGCGGCTTGGAGCCCGGCTTCACCTTGGGCGGCCTGACCGCGCGCACCACCTCGCGCAGCTCCGTCCGCGGCGAGGAGAAGTGGATCTTGGGCCTTACGCCCGCGGGCCAGGTGGCGAGGAAGCGACGCAGCGTCTCGGTCATGTCGAGGCCCTGCAGGTTCAGGCACCAGTGGTGCTGGTAATCGAACACGCACTTCACGCCCGTGCGCTCGTGGATCCAGAGCACGTCGTGGGCGTCGAAGCGGATGTCGTCGTTCTCCAGCACCATGCGGCGGCGCACATGCTCCGGCAGCGTCTCCCAGGTGCGCACCCAGCGCTCGCGGCTGAGCTCGCGGTCGTCGTAGACGCCGCCGACGTGGATCACCATGATCGCCTCGGGGCCGAGCTCCATGCGGTCCAGCATCTCGGCCTGGGAGGCGAGGTCCCACACGCTCTTGCGCGTCAGCTCCGGGTCCGGGCCGTTGATCACCACGAACTGCGAGGGGTGGAACGACAGGCGGATGTCCAACTCGCGCGCCTTGCGGCCGAAGGCGGCGAGCTCGGCATGGCTCTCGCGCACCATGTCGTGGAACTGGGGCATGTCTGGATGGGTGGCGTAGGGCGCGATGTCCGACGACATGCGGTACATGTTCAGCCGCTTGCTGCGCATGTAGTCCAACACCTTGTCCAGGTGCTCCAGCGAGCACTTCAGGTGCGGGTTCTTGCGCCAGCCGCGGGTGTCGTTGGACTTCATGCCGGGCACGCCCATCACCTTCACGGGGAAGCCCAGGCGCAACGGTGAAACGTCGGCGTCGCTCATGCGGCGATCTCCTGGTCCGGGCCGAAGCCCAGGCTGCGGATGAAGGTGTTCCAGTCCGCCGGACGCAGGGCGCCGCCCGTGGCCTGGCGGTGGCCGGAGCCGTAGGCCTCGTCGGCGCCGGGCGGCCGGTGCTCGGCCAGGAAGCCGATCAGGTCCACGTCGCGCGCGGCGCGTATGGCGAAATGGGTCCAGCCGGGGCGGTAGCCGTGGTTGGCGGCCATCACGATCTCGCCCTTCAGCCGCCCCCGCCACTGCTGCGCCACCAGCGGGTGGATCTGGCAGGGCGAGGCGAAGGCGATCAGCGCCACGCCGTTCCTCACCAGGGGTGCGACCCGCTTGGCGGCGTCCAGCTCGGCCTTCACCTCCGCCCTCGCGGCCTGCAGGGCGGCGGACGCGGGCGTGTCCCCCGCCGTCACCGGCTTGGGCCCGTCCTGCGTCAGAAGCAGCGACAGGGCGTCGGACGCGTCGCTCGAGGCGGTGCGCCGGGGCGCGTTGATCAGGGAGGTGGCCTGGCGCAGCGCGGTGACGCCGTAGCGCCGCGCCTGCGCCATCTCCGCGAAGCCGGCGTCCTCCGCCATGTCGCCGATCACGCCCAGGGCGGCCAGCCACAGCAGCGGGTCGGCGTCACCGAGCGCCTGCGCGCACCAGTAGGCCAGGAGGCTGGTGGTGGGGATCGGCGACATGGCGTGGCCGGTGATCACCACCGCGCCCGGCGGCTCCGCCTGCGGCACGTGGTGATCGAGCACCAGCGTGGGCACGTCGGGGCGCGGCGGGGTGTCGCGCACGCCCAGGTCGGCGATGATCATTCCGCCCGCGGGTTCGTCCGCCAGCTCCCGGCGCATGTCGTTCGACCAGGGACTCTCGCCGCGGCCGACGATGCGGGTGCGCACCGCACGGCCGTCCGCCTGGAGGGCGCGTGCGAGGATGGCGGTGGCGCTCAACCCGTCCGCGTCGTTGTGGCCGAGGACCCAGGCCGGCTTGTCGCCGTCGAACCGCGCCAGCACCTCCCGGAACCGACGGCCGGTCTCCGCGGCGGCATCGGTCGGGGGCTGGGCCTCGGGCATCCCGCAACAATGCGCGGAGGCCCGATCCGGTCCGACCTCGCGCACCGGAGGCCTCCGCTCGTCGACAAGCCGCGGCGGTGATGGGAGGAACGGATATGGTCTGTGTTCCGGACGGCGTGACGACAGCTGATGCCCGGCGATGACCTTGCGTGCGCGTCGCGGTCGGCGCCGGGCCGTGCGGGCGGTCCCGGGCGCCTCGCCGTCCGCCTGCGCGCGGCGCCGGCCCTCGTGACGGCGCTGCTGCTGCAGGCCTGCACCACGGGGGGCGCGCCGGAGGTGCGCGGGGTCGTCTGGCAGCCCGATGCGCAGACCATGGACGTCCACCGCGCCTGGGATCGGCTGGGTGCGCATGAGCTCCTGATCCAGTGGACGCGGGTGGACGGCGCCGACGTCTTTGACGCTGGACCGTCCTGCCCCGCGGGCGTGCGCGCGGCGCTTCGTTCCGTCGCCGGCCGCCCCTGGGCCCGGCGGGTGATCGTGGGGCTCGCCGGCCTGCGCTCCGAGAGCGCGTCGCGCGCGGACGTGACGGCGCTCGCCGAGGCCGGCCGGGACGCGGCCGCCTGCGGAGCGACGCCCGCGAAGGTCTCCGGCTGGTACTTCCCCGTCGAACTCGATCCGACATGGTCGGACCACGGTGTTGGCGGCGAGCCGAGCGACCACCGCCGCGCGCTCTCCCGGCTCCCCAGGCCCCTGTGGATCAGCGTCTACGACAGCGCGAACGTCGGGGTGGAGGCGTTGATCGCGCAGGTCAGGCGCGCCGCCCCGGGCGACGTGGGCGTGCTCTTTCAGGACGGCGTGGGTGTCGAGGCCAGGACCCCCGCCGTGGCGAGGACCTACCTGGACGCGCTCGCCAGGGCGTTCGGCCGGAGGCGATGGCCGACCGCTCCGACGGCCTGCGGCTCGACGGCGACGACTGGTGGCTGCATGTGCGGGCCAGCAACACCGAGCCGATCGTGCGGGTGATCGCCGAAGCCTTCCGCCCCGCGGCCCAGGGCTTCCGCAGCGCGACGGCCGAAGAGCTGGGGCCCCAGCTGAGCACCTACAGGGGCTATCAGATCTATCTCTTCGACGGCCCGCACTACGTCACGACCGAACTGATCGACGGTCTGCGTCGATGGCCGAACGGCGCCGTGGTGCAGACTCGCTAACGGTTAAGGTGCATGAGGGCCCGGGGCGCACCCGTACGCGGGCGCGAGGGGGACTGCATGCGGGTGTTGTGCGTTATCGGGACGCGGCCCGAGGCCATCAAGATGGCCCCGGTGATCGTGGCGCTGCAGGCGGACGCGCGCTTCGAGTGCCGCGTCTGCGTCAGCGGCCAACACCGGGAGATGCTGGCGCAGGCCCTGGACGACTTCCAGGTGGCGCCGGACGTCGACCTCGAGGTCATGACCGCCGACCAGGGCCTGAACGGGCTTTGCGCCCGGGTGCTGCTCAGGCTCGACGACCTCCTGGCCGCGGAGGCGCCGGACCTCGTGATCTGCCACGGCGACACGACGACGGCCATGGCCACGGCGCTCGCGGCGCACCACCGCGCCATCCCCGTGGCGCACGTGGAGGCGGGGCTTCGCACGGGCGACCTCTCGCGTCCCTGGCCCGAGGAGATGAACCGCCGCTGCATCGACGTGGTGGCCCGCTTCCTGTTCGCCCCCACGCCGCTGGCTAGGGACGCGCTCCGGGCGGAGTCGCTCGGCGGGCGCATCGTCGTGACGGGCAACACGGTGGTCGACAGCCTCGCCCTGGCGATCCGCCGGATCGACGCCGACCCCGCCCTGCGCGCCCGGCTGCGGGCCGAGACCATCGAGACGGCGCCGGGGCGGCGGCTGGTCGTCGCCACCTGCCACCGGCGCGAGAACTTCGGCGGCTCGCTGGAGCGCATCTGCCGCGCCATCCACGGCCTGGGTGAGCGGGGGAACGTGGACGTGCTCCTCCCCGTGCACCGCAACCCCAACGTCCGCGGCGTCGTGGAGGCGCAGTTCGCGTCGTCGCCGCACGTCCGGCTGGTGGAGCCGCTCGGTCCGCTGGCCTTCATCGACGCGCTCCGCCGCGCCTGCGTGGTGCTGACCGATTCGGGCGGCGTGCAGGAGGAGGCGGTGAGCCTAGGCAAGCCGCTCCTGATCATGCGCGACGTCACCGAACGGCCGGAAGGTCTCTCCAGCGACCGCGTCCATCTCGTCGGCTCCGATCCGCGCCGCATCCTGGCCGCGCTGAACAGCGAACTGGCGCGCGCGCCGGCCCCGGCCGCGGGCACGGTGGTCGCCGGGCCCTACGGCGACGGCGGGGCGGCCCGCCGGATCACGGCGGCGCTCGCAGGCGCGGAGGTGGACGAGTTCACGCCACCCTCCGCCCTGGACGCCGCGAGCCCGCTGTCGAAGGTGCGCGCGTGACGTTCTTCGATGGCTACGTGAAGGGTGTCGAGTGGACCACGGTGGTGATCGCCGTGATCATCCTGATCTCGTCCATGGACGACCTCGTGATCGACATCTGGTTCTGGGGCCGCGCCATCTACCGCGGGCTGTTCGTCAAGACGCGGTTCAAGGCCCTGCAGCCTGAGGACTTGGACTACAGGCCCGAGCAGGCCCTCGCCCTCGCGATCCCCGCCTGGCGCGAGGCGGACGTGATCGGCCCGATGATCGACAACCTGATCAACGGGCTCGACTACCAGAACTACAGGATCTTCATCGGGACCTACCCCAACGACGCCGCCACCATCGACGAGGTGGAGCGCCTGCGACGTCGCTACCGCCGGCTCGTCCGCGTGGAGCTTCCGCTGGAGGGCCCCACCTGCAAGGCCGACTGCCTCAACGCGGTGGTCCACGCGATCCTCGAGACGGAGCGGGCGGAGGGCCAGCAGCTCGCCGGCGTGGTGCTGCACGATTGCGAAGACGTGGTGCATCCGCTCGAGCTGAAGTTCTTCAACTACCTCCTCCCGCGCAAGGACATGGTGCAGATCCCCGTCCTGCCCATCGAGCGGCACTGGACCAACCTCGTCGGGAACACCTACGCCGACGAGTTCGCCGAGGCGCACGGCAAGGACCTGGTGGTGCGTGAAAGCCTGACGGGTGCCGTGCCCTCCGCAGGCGTCGGCACCTGCTTCTCGCGCCGCGCCATCGTCGAGCTCGTCGCCGCGCGGGACGGCAGGCCCTTCAACACCGCTTCGCTGACGGAGGACTACGACATCGCCGCGCGCCTGAACCAGGCCGGCATGTCCTCCATCATCGCGCGCTTCACCGTCGACACCGACCTGCGCCGCCCGCCGTGGTTCCGCGGGCCGGGGCGGGCGGTGCGTGCTCGCCTGCCGCTGGCGGTGCGGGAGTTCTTCCCCGACACCTTCGACCAGGCCTCGCGGCAGCGGGCCCGCTGGAACATCGGCATCGGCATGCAGAGCTGGAAGCAGCTCGGCTGGCAAGGGTCGTTCGCGGACCGCTACTTCCTCCTGCGCGACCGCAAGGGCGTGGTCACCTCGCTCGTGGCGGCGCTGGCCTACCTGTTCGGTCTGCAGGTGTCGCTTCTCTTCCTCCTGCAGCTGTGGGGGCGCATCGGGCCCCTCGACCTGTTCCACGACGAGCCGTTCATGGGGCGCGTCTTCGCCCTCAACGGGATCCTCCTCGTCGTCCGCGCGGTGCAGCGGGCCTACTTCGTCGGGCGGTTCTACGGGCCGGCGCAGGCGCTCCTCTCCTCGCCCAGGCTGGTGGTGTCCAACTTCGTCAACTTCGTCGCCGCCGTGCGGGCGTGGCGGACCTTTATCGGCCACGGGATCAGCGGCGAGCCCATCGCGTGGGATAAGACCGACCACGAGTTCCCCTCCATCGAGCGGGGAGAGGACCGGCGCCGCCTGGGCGAGCTGCTGCTCGCCTGGGGCGCCGTCAACCGGGTGGACCTCGACGCGGCCCTGGCGGAGAACCAGAGCACCCGCCGCCCGCTCGGCGGCATCCTGGTGGCGCACGGCTGGCTGGACGAGGAGACGCTGGCGGAGGCCATCGCCTACCAGGGCGGGCTGGAACGCGGCCGCATCTCCGCCGAGATCGTCGGGCGCAACCGGGCGGCCCTGCCGGCGGAAGCCTGCGTGCGCGCCCGCACCGTGGCGCTGGACCCCGTCGGCGAGACGCGGGTGCTGGCCGTCGCCGCGCCCCTGTCGCCCACCGCCATGCAGGCCTTGTCGAGCCTGGGCGTCACCGGCTTCGTCCAGCGTGTCGTGCGCGACAGCGAGATCGCCGAGGCGCTGCGCCTCATCCGCGGGGCCGGCGCCGCCGGCTCGGCGGCGACGCCGCTCCTGGGCGACATCATGGCCGCACGGGCGGGCGTCGACCGCCAGGCGCTCGAGAACGCCATGGCCGAGTACCAGATCTCCGACGGCCGCGTGGGCGAGTACCTCATGCGCCGCGGGGTGATCACGGCCGAGGCGCTGGCCTGGGCGGTGGACGAGCAACGCCGCCTCGCCGTGGTTGGAGACGAAGTCCGCTGATGCGCCCGACGACGAGCCTGGCCCTGTTCGCCACCACCCTCCTGAGCGCCTCCCCGGCGCTGGCGGAGGTCCACCGCCCTCCCATCTCCGGTGAGGCCTTCCGTTCGGCGGACGCCGCCTACAGGGACTTCGCCGCCCGCCGCTTCCCGCAGGCGGCGGGGGAGGCGGCGCGCGCGGTGCGCCTGCGTCCCGACATCCCCCGCCTGAGGCTGCTTCTCGTCAGGTCGCTCGCCGCCGGCGGTCGTGCGGCCGACGCGCGGGCGGCGGCGGCCCGGGCGGTGCGGGACGGGAAGGCGGGGCCTGAGCTCCGGCGGGTCGCCGCGGGCGTGACCGCCGCACCGCCGCGGACCGCAGCGGCTCCCCCCGCGGCGCCTCCGCCGCCCGCCCCGGCGGCGGGAACGGCCGAGGCGCGGCGGGCCTATGACGCGCTGGCGAGGGGCGAGGCTCCCGCGGCGGTCGCGGCGGCGTCCGAGGCCGTGCGGCGAGCCCCGGCCGTCGCGGGCTACCGCGCACTGCTCGTGGACGCGCTCACCCGGGCCGGCCGTGTGGAGGAGGCGCACGCCGCGGCGGCGGCCGGTCTCGCCTCGCTAGGCCGCTCCGCCGAGCTGGAGAGCCGCGACGCCTACCTGCTCCTGCGCCTGCGCCGCTACGACGAAGCCGCCGCACAGTTCGACGCCGCCCTGCGCCGGACATCCGAGCCCGAGGAGCGCCGCCGCCTGAGCCTCGCGCTCGCCGATGCGCGCTTCGGGGCGGGCGCGCCCCAGGGTGCGCTGGACGCGCTCGCCCCCTACCAGGCGGAAACCGGCTACGAGGTGGCCTCGCGGCGCGCCGTCGCGCTGATCGCCCTGCAGAAGCGCGCCGAAGCGCTGGAGCCTGTGCGGGCCGCCCGTCGCGGGGCCCCCGGCGAGGACGACCGACGCCGCTTCGCCCTCGCCGAGCTGTACCTCCTGACGGACCTGAACCGCACCGCGGAGGCGCAGGCCCTGCTGCGCCAGGTCTCCGGCGACCCCCTCTTCGGCGCGGGCTCGGAGGTCGAGGTCGGCGAGCTTGCGGTGCGCGACGGGGACGACGCGCTCGCGCTCCGCTTCTTCGAGCGCGCCCGGGCGGCGGGAACGCTGACGGGCCGCCCGCGCCTGGACGCCGCCTACGCCGCCAAGCGGCAGGTGCGCAACGGGCTGGCCGTGGCCCTGTTCGAAGCCGCGCTGAAGGCGGACGACGAGACCGACCACGCCTTCACGAAGAGCTACCGCTACGGCCTGGGTCGAGAGGCCACCGACATCGCGCGCACCTGGGGCGTGAACGGCTCCATCCTGGCGGGCGCCGTCAACTTCCCCTCGGCGGTGAACGGCGCGCCTTCCGGATCGGACCAGCGCGTGACGCAGGCCGGCGGCGAGGTCTACTGGCGGCCGCCGGTGATCGGCTATCGCGACGGCCGCACGGTGGAGCTGTTCGCCCGAGCCTTCGCCACGCTGGAGGACCAGAGCGGCGGCGCCACGGGGGCCGACTCCGTCCAGGGCTACCTGGGCGGGCGCTGGAAGCCGATCTCCAGCCAGAACCTCGTGCTGGAGGTGAGCCGGCTCGTGAAGCTCGGCTCCGCGTCGCGCAACGACTGGCTGCTCCGCGCCGCCTACTCGCAGGAGCACGGGCTGGACCTCGCCGACGCGCGGGCGGTGCGCCCCATGTGGCGCGTCTACGGCGAGCTCGACCGGCTCACGGAGACGCCGCAGACGCTGGCGTTCGCGGACGGGCGGGCGGGCTGGTCGGTGCGGCTGGACCGCCTCAGCGACCGGCTGATCCTGAGCCCGCTGGTGGACGCGGCCTACTCGTACGACAACCGGGCGATCACCGAGTCCGCGCTCGGCGTGGGGCCCGGGATCGCGCTGCGCTGGTTCTTTGGCGGCGGGCGCTTCCGCGCGCCGGTCTCCTACGTGGAGCTGACCGCGGGCGAGCGCTTCCGCGTGTTCGGCGCCCGCCGGGCGGACGGCCCCTTCGCCACCCTGTCCTTGATCTACTGACCCGGCCCCGCCGGGGGCCTCACACGCGGATCAGCGCCAGCCAGCCGTGCAGCGCCGCGCGGATCCGGCTGATCATCGCCGGGGCCCTGGGCGCCGAGACCGAATGGTCCGCGGCGGCGGCGGCCCGCGCCCGCACGACGGACGCGGCGGGGAGGGCGGGTGAGGTCCGGGCCGCCGCCGGGGACGCGACCGCCGCCGCTCGCACGACGGCCGGACGCCGGGCGACCGCCAGCCGGCGCGCCGGCTGGCGCGCGGCGGGCGCGGAGCTCGGGGCGGCGGCCCTGGCGGGCTCCACCGGGGCGCCGGCGGCGGCGGCGAGATCGAAGGCGGCCAGGCTGAGGTAGGGCACGGGGGCGGCGGGCGTGGAGAGCGCCGGCTCCGCCACCGGCCGCGGCGCGGGGGCCTGCGCCACCGCCACGGGGCGGACGGCCGGCGTGGCCGCCGCCCGGGCGAGCCGCGTGGACGCGGGCGCGCGGAGCGGGTTCGGGAGCGACTTGGAAGGCGACTCGGGCGTCGCGGCCGGAGCCGGGGCGGGGGCCGCGCGGGCGACCTCCACCGGCTCGGCCGACCGCGAGCGCGTCAGCACGGCCAGGGCCATGCGCGCATCCACCTGGAAGGGAGGGTCGGCCTTGCCGTTGGACGGCGCCAGCAGCTCGGCGGGCACGGGCGGGACCGCCCCGTCCAGGCGCGCGACCCGCAGCATGACCAGGCCGGCCCCTTCGGAGGCGCACGCTCCCAGCCCCGACGCCATGACGCCCAGCAGCAGGAGGATGGTCGTGCTGCGGCCCATGTCGGCGTCTCCGGTCAGCGGGGAGTGATGACGGCCGCGGCGGCCGGGTTGAGGACGGTGGCGTTGGGGGCCGCGGTGGGCGAGCCGCCGTTGGGCACCACGTCGGCCTTCGGGTTCGTCTGCGAGATGGCGGCGGCCAGCTGGCCCGCGGCCGCGCCCGCGAGGAAGTCCACGTCCTGGCTCGTGCCGCCCAGGCGGCGACGCGCGACCTCGGTGGTCATCACGGCGGGCTGCGTCTGGGTGAGGAGCAGCAGGCGGCCCTCGGCGGTGACGGGGGTGGCGGCGGGCTTGCCGTACTCGCCCGAGCGCGCCTCGATGCGGCCGCGGCACAGCTCGGCGTCGGCGGCGGCGGGGGCGTCGCAGCGGTCCCGGCCGCCCACGGCGGAGGTGGCGACCGCCCGGCCCTGGGCGCGGGTGGAGACGTCGGGCGAGCTCTCCGCGGTGCGGCGGCCCTCTCCGATGGGTGCGCCCGTGCTGACGAGGTCGCCCCGGCCGCGCGGCGGGCGCGCCGACAAGGCGGCGGAGGGGACGTCGCTGGGCGCGCCCACGCTGGTGGAGCGGTCGGGGGCGGACACCTGGGGCATCGCCACCGCGGCCGCCCCCGTCTGCGCGGCGGCGGAGCCTGCGGTCAGCAGGAGGAGGGCGGGGAGGGCGGTCGCTCGGATCATGGTCGCACCCTAGGCCGGATCACGCGGCGGCGGGACTCCGCCCGCCGCGCACAACGGCCTACTTGCCCCCCTTCGCCGCTGCCGCGAAACCGGCGGTCCCGTCGCGGGATTGGTAGATGGACAGCGGCGCGGCGCCGGCGCCCTGCGAGAAGCCGAGCGACAGGCCGGAGCCCGACTGCACCACGGTGGCGGAGGTGTGGCCCGCCTGCGACCAGTTGAGGCTGGAGCCCGCGCCGTCCTGGCGGATGTTCATGGTGGACTGGTCGCCGGTCTGGCCGAGCGTCAGCCCGTTGCCGGCGCCGCGCTGGTCGGCGGTCAGGGTGTTGGACGCGCCCGACTGGCTGAGCGAGGCCGTGTTGCCCATCCCGCCCTGCGTGAAGCTCATCACGTTCTGCCCGGCCTCGCTGGTGGAGTGCTGAGACATCGTCGCCCGGTTGCCCGTGCCGCCCTGCGTCAGCGTCGCGGTGTTCACCGCGCCGTCCTGCGAGAGGCTGGCGGTGTTGGAGTCGCCCGACTGGGTGACGGTGGCCGTCTGCTGCCCGCCGTCCTGCGTCACGCCGGCGCGCAGGCCCGAGCCGTTCTGGCTGATGGTCGCCCGGCTGCCGGAGCCCGACTGGTTCACCGTGGCGGAGTTCCCCGACCCGCTCTGCGACACCATCGCCACGTGCCGGGCGTTGGACTGGGCGAAGCTCGCCGCCGAGGCGGAGCCGATCTGGTCGATATACGCGGCTCCGCCGACGTCAGCCGCACGGGCGAGCGAAGGCGCGAGCGCCGCCGCAGCGACCAACGCGATATGGCTGAGTTTCATGGAGGCCTCGAAGGTAGGAAGAGAAAAAGGGGGGAGGGCCAAAGCCCTCCCCCGCCGTCAAACAGCTTAGTGCTGGTAGACGCTGACCGAGTTACCCGAGCCGTTCTGGTAAGAGACCGACAGCGCGCGAGCCGCAGCTTGAGAGACGGTTGCGTAGTTGTACGCGCCCGTACCCATTTGGCTCACGTAGGCATTATCGCCGGTCGCAGTTTGCGACACGGAAGCGGAGCCGTTCAGCCCGCGTTGATCGACCAGGGCGTTCCCGTTGTTCGAGGTCTGGTTAATCGTCGAATAGGAACCCGAACCCAGCTGATAAGAGCCGGCGCTGTTGTTCATACCATTTTGGCTGATGCTCGAGTTGTTGCCATTGCCACCTTGCAGGGCGCTGGCGAGGTTCGACGTACCAACCTGAGAGACGGTAGCGCTGTCGTTGTAGCCGTTGTCGCCAGCACCGTAGGCGGCACCGTCGGCGTCGCCGCTCACTTGGAAGACGGCGCCTTGGTTCGAGCCGCCGTTCTGGCTGATCGAGGCGTTAGAATCGTGGCCGGTTTGATAAGTCAGGGCCGCGTTGGAGCTGCCGCCGGTCTGATAGATGGCCGCGCTGTTACGTTCCGCATACCACTGAACGATCGTACCCTTTTGGTTGCCACCGGTGCCGTACTGTTGCAGCGTCGCGCTGTTGCCTACGGCTTCGTCTTGGATCACTCGGCCGCCCGCATCGCTCACGGCGTGCTTCGCCGAACCGTCAACGCTGTGGAACTCCGTGGTGTAGGCCTCACCGGCGCCAGTGTCGGCGACGGTGTGCACCGAAGATGACGTTTGGCCGGAGTCGGCGTCGCCGGTTTGGCTGATCGAGCTGCTGTTACCGTTGCCGTACTGGTACGTGTACGCGTTCTTGGCGCCAGCGGATTGACCAACGATGGCGCTGTTACCGCCGCCGCCGCCTTCAGGGTAGTTGCGCTGCATGACAACCGAGCGGTCGTCTACGCCACGTTGCGTCACCGCCGCCGAGTTGCCGGTCGACGTACCATTGCCCCATCCTTGAATGACGGTGCTATATTCAGCCGCCTTAGCGCTGGGAACGGCCTGATCGACCGTGACGCTGTTAGAGTCACCCTTCTGATACGTATAGGAGTTCTCAGACGGCGAGGATTGAGCCTGCGCCGCGTTGTTCAGCTGGTCGCGGGCGCTTTGGTAACGCTGCTCGACGGTCGACTGAGCCGAAGCGGCGCCGGCCAGGAGCAGGGCGGCCGTCGAGACGGTCGCGAGGATGAGGGTCTTCATAGGGTTAGTCTCCTTTGACGGCCGAGGCCGTCGGTGCTGCAGGTGAGAGGGACGGCCCCATGGCCGGCCCGGCTGAAGCCGAAGGGATGTCCCTCGGCTTGTCCGCCTCCGCAGTTCGCACCTGCGAGGGGGATTTCGGGGGCGCCGCCCGGCCCTGCTCGGCCGGCGGCGTCTTGCGCGCGCGGTCGGAGGAGCCCCGGAAGGGCGCGAAGATGCCTGTGTTCTCGCCGCGGCGGTCGCGGTTGACCGCCTCCACCTGCGCGGCGCTGACCACGCCGTCACGCTCCTGGCGGTAGCGCCAGAGCATGGGCCAGCCGGCGTTGACGTCGGAGAAGTTCCACAGCTTCAGGTCCACGCCCTCCATGACAAGGCCGTAGACCGCCTTCT
>CAXSHO010000054.1:6370-7178 GCA_964237305.1 uncultured Caulobacteraceae bacterium | reverse complement strand
CGCGGGCTCGTTGGTGGTGTAGCCGAGCTCGGCCTCGCCGATCTTGTCGGACGCCACGTAGCTGAACAGGTTGGCCGAGAGCGCCTTGGAGGTGATGGTCTTGGAGGTGGTGACGGTGGTGAGGATCTCGCCCGTCTTCACCGACACCGCGCGCAGGTACACGGTGACCGTGTCCTGGTTGTAGTTGCCGTTGACGCTGGCTCCGAGCACGCCCACGCCCGCGCCGCTGGTCAGGGTGGCGGTGTCGTAGCTGATGATCCCGCCCTCCAGCAGCACGCCCGCGAACAGGAGCGCGGGCAGGGCCTGCGGGTTGACGTTGGTCTCGCCCAGGTAGCGGGCGCGCATCTCGGCGATGATCTGGCGCTCGTTGAGGAGGTCCTTCAGCTGCTCGCGCTCGACCACGGTGAACCACTTGCGGTCGCCCGCGTCCTGCAGCGCCTTGGCGAGGATCGAGCCGCCGCCCTGGGTGATGGCGCGCGAGAGGGTCTGACCGGTGTTGGTGGTCTTAAACTGGCCCGTCTGGTCGGTGAAGCCGTAGACCGCCACCGCGATCGGCCTGGCCGGCGGCGGGATCTCGTTCAGCGACTTCTGCGAGGAGGTCTTGGCCGTGTAGATCGGCAGGGTGGTGCGCGAGGCGTGCGGGGCCGGCGCGGTGACGCAGCCTCCGAGGGTGAGCGTGCAGGCGGCGGCGGCCGTGAGGAGGGCGTGGCGGATCATGGTGGTCAGCCGCCGGCCGTGGCGACGAAGGTGGGCACCACGATGGTGGTGGTCACGCCCTGCGTGTCGGTGATGTTGATGGTGACGTTGT
>CAXSHO010000054.1:0-6360 GCA_964237305.1 uncultured Caulobacteraceae bacterium | reverse complement strand
CGCGGTTGAAGCTGACGGACGTGCCGCCGAAGGAGATGGTGCCCGACTGCTGCGGGTTGTTGCCGAAGATGGCGTTGGAGATCTGCTGCGACACCCCCGACAGGATGGTGCTCTGAAGCTGGGAGGCGAACTGCTGCGCCTGCGTCGGTGCGGTGAACGTCGAGCTCTTCGGCAGGAACTGGTTCTGGGCGTTCGCCACGCCCAGGAGGTGCGACGAATTGAACGGGTTTCCGCCGAAGGTCGGGTTGATCGGCGTATAGGTCAGCTGTTGCGCTGACGCCGATCCCACGCACATGAGCAGAGCGACGCCGGATAGCGCCGCCACAGACGTCTTCATCACATTCCTCGTTTATGGAAAGCGGCGCGAAACTCGCGGCCGTACGCCTACTGCTCGAGAAAGCACGTTCGTAGTCGCCTACGTCGGCTCATCTTTTTTCGACCAACGAGGGGCCGAAGCCCCCTTAACACCTCGTTAGCCCTGAACGGCGCGGAACCTACTTAAAAATCCGGCCCTTGCAAGCCTCGCGGCTGTGCAGGATCGCCGCAGGCCCATGTTTCAGTCCGGCATCGATCGCCCCGTTTCGAAGACCCGCAACCTCCTCAGCAAAGGGCGGGCCACGACGGTCAAGCTAGGTGCGTCCCGCCCGGGGCGACAGGCGATTCACCCGGCGCGGGAGGGCCGCCGCCGGCCATGGCGGCTGTTGCGCGAACACGGGAGCGACTTGGGCCGGCGCCGAGCACGCGCGCGGCGAGGCGCCGGGGGGCGCCGGGGCCGGATCGACACGTCTCGCTCGTCCCGGTTTGGGACGGCCGCCGCCCGCAGCCTTCGTCAGCGATCCCGCGCAGGCGGCGGAGCGGCGGGGAGGGTGCGCAGGAGGCAAGGCGCGCCCGTGATGATCTGGCCGCAATAGGCGCGGGCCGCCGCCTCGTCGGGGAACGGTCCGGCGAACATGCGGATGCGGTCCTCGGCGCCGACCTTGACGGCCACGCCCCGGATGAAGGGCGGCGGCGCTCCACCCGAGCGGGCGACGACGTCCAGCCCGGCTTTGGCCGCCTCCTCCTGCGTGCGGACGCTCGCCACCTGCAGGTACAGCCCCGCCGGCGCGGGGAGGGGCTCGGCCCCCCTCGGCGGGACGACCCTCACCGCGGGCGGCCGCAGCGTCGGCGGCCGGGCGCCGGGTGCGATCTGTTCGACGTAGGCGTCGGAGCTCTGCATGGCGACGCCCTTCCGCATCCTGCGCGATCGCGCAAGCGGGGGGACGGCGGCCCGCCGACCCGCCGGCCGCGGCTTGAACCTCCCCGGCCGTTCCGCTATAGGCCCGCCCTCGCCAGCGGCCCGCCGCCGGCGTTCCTGTCCGAGAACCGCGGGCGGCCGGAGCCTTCCAGCCGCTTAATCATCGTGGGGAGACGTGGAAGCGAGACCGATCGACGTTGCGCCGCGGGCCGTCCCGCGGGCGACGTTCGGCGCCCGCCCCCGTGGACAGTTCGACCCGCCCGCTCCGGCCCGCCGGGGCTGACGGCCGTTCGGCGTCCGGATGGTCCGGCCGTCGCGCATCGTATCCGGAGTTCCGCATGGACCGCGCACAGAAGGCCGAGTCTATCGAAGCGCTGAAGGGCGTCTTCGCAGGCGCAGGCGCCGTGGTCGTGGCCCACTATTCGGGCCTGACCGTCGCGGAGATGACCGACCTGCGGGGCCGTCTCCGCAAGGAGGGCGCGACGCTCAAGGTCGTGAAGAACACGCTGGTGCAGAAGGCGATGGACGGCTCGGCCTCCGGCGAGGCGGGGCAGGCCCTGTTCACCGGCCCCGTGGCCATCGCCTTCGCGCCCGACCCGGTCTCCGCCGCCAAGGTGGCCGTCGACTACGCCAAGACGAACGACAAGTTCGTCGTCCAGGGCGCGGTCATGGGCGCGGTGGTGCTGGACGCGAAGGGCGTGGGCGCCCTGGCCACCCTGCCGTCGCTCGACCAGATCCGCGGCCAGCTCGTCGGCCTGATCCAGGCCCCCGCCACGAGGATCGCGGGCGTGGTGCAGGCTCCGGCCGCACAGCTCGCACGCGTCTTCAACGCCTACGCCACCAAGGACGCGGCCTAGCCCGCGCCCCCGTCACCCTCCTCAACCTCTCGCACCCAAGGATCAAATCAGATGGCCGACCTTTCCAAGATCGTGGACGACCTGTCCTCGCTGACCGTTCTCGAAGCCGCCGAACTCTCCAAGCTCCTCGAAGAGAAGTGGGGCGTCTCGGCCGCCGCGCCGATGGCCATGGCCATGCCCGCAGGCGGCGGCGCGGCCGCTCCGGCCGAGGCGGTCGAGGAGCAGACCGAGTTCACCGTCATCCTCACCGCCGGCGGCGACAAGAAGATCAACGTCATCAAGGAAGTCCGCGGCATCCGCTCCGACCTCGGCCTGAAGGAGGCCAAGGACCTGGTGGAAGGCGCGCCGCAGCCGGTGAAGGAGAACGTCTCCAAGCAGGAAGCGGAAGATATCAAGAAGAAGCTGGAGGACGCCGGCGCCAAGGTCGAGATCAAGTAGGACCGACGCACCGACGTTTCCGACCAGGGCCGTCCCGCGAGGGGCGGCCCTTTTCGCATCCCGCTCATCCCCGCGGAGGCGGGGATCCGGGTTCGCCCGCCTCGTTCTGGGCTCCCCTGAAGAACAAGTCCGGCTCCCCGCCTGCGCAGGGATGGGCGGAGGCGATGTGGCGCGCCTCGTGCTCCAGGAGCCAGCGCTTGCGGTCCAGCCCGCCGCCGTAGCCGGTGAGCGCGCCCGAGCCGCCGATCACGCGGTGGCAGGGGACCACGATGGCCACCGGGTTGGCGCCGTTGGCCAGCCCCACCGCGCGCACCGCCTTGGGCCGACCGATGCGCGCGGCGATGGCGCCGTAGCTCACCGGCCGGTCGGGTCCCACCTCGCGCAGCGCCGCCCACACCTCGCGCTGGAAGGCGGTGCCGCCCGTGGCCGTGGGCAGGGCGTCGATGGCGCGCAGGTCGCCGGCGAAGTAGGCGCGGACGGCGGCGAGCGCGTCCGTCGGCGCGGGCGCGTCCTCCACCATCCAGCCGCCCCGGCCGTAGTGGCGGTCCAGCAGGCGGTGCAGGCGGTCCTCGTGCGTGTCGAAGTCGAGCGCGCGCAGGCGGCCTTCGTCGTCGGTGAGGATCAGGACCTCGCCCAAAGGACTGTGGAGAGTCTCGCGGCGGAGGGTCAGGAGCGGAGGAGTCATGGCGCGAGAGTAACCCCGCCAGGCCCGCGCGACCCACGAGAAACGGACGCCATCGTCGGCGACGTCCGGTTTGCGCCTGTCAGCGGGCGGAGAGTGGCGGAGCTTCCGCACGCCGCCGCCGCACCTAGCGGGCGCGGAGAAGATAGGGCGTGGGCTCCACCAGGGCGAAGCCCGGCGTGAGGCTCGCGAAGTGGCGCAGCCACCAGGCGTGGCCCGCGCCGAACACCACCAGCACCCGGTCGCCCGGCGCGCTCGCCTGCGAGATCTTGGCGAAGATCTTGGCGTTGCGCAGGTACCAGCCGGCGTTCAGGTCGGCCCCGGGCTGGCGGTCGCCCTCACCCTCGCTGAGCACGCCGTAATAGCCCTTCATCTGCTCGGCCCGGATATGGGCCGGGTCGTTCAGCGCCAGCAGCGCATCGCCGATGCTGCGCGCCTGCGCCGCCTCGATCCGCGCCATGTCGGTCTTGCCGGTCGCCATCAGCGCGTCGGCCCGCCCGTCGCCGCGCGCCTTGGAGAAGTCCGCCAGCGGCTGCCAGGGAAAATAGTCCGGCCCGCCCTCCTTCCCGCGCTCGTCGACGCCGTAGACCGCCGTGTGGCCGAGCTGGCTGGCCAGCCGGTAGCCGATCTGCACGGCCTCGCTGGGCTCCTTGCGGAGGTCGGCCGGGGTGAACTTGGCGTAGGAATGGACATCCAGGGTCGGGCCGACCCCCAGCCGCTCCACCATGATCTTGGTCGGTCGGAAGCGTTTCAGCGCGTCCGCGATGCGCTGCAGTTCGGCCTGGCGGCGCGGAGTGGTGGGGTCGTCGGCGCGGACATTGTTGAGGTCCTGGCCCGGGTTGCCCAGGTGGTACACGCCCAGCACCATCACCTGCGTTTCGACGGGCGCTTTCGGCGCGGCGGCGAAGGACGGCGCGGCCGTCGCGGACAGGCCGAGGGCGAGGACGGCGGCGAGCGCCTGGACGATGCGGGGCATGAGGATCTCCGGCGGGCGCGGGTCGGCCTCGTGCCACATCGCCCAGAGCCTCGCGGACACGTTTCCGGAGGCGCCGGCCGAGGTGAAATCTTCGTAATCCGACGGCGCAGGGCGGGGGTGCGAAAACCCTTGGCTTCCCGCCGCCGTTCCCCTATCTAACGCCCCTCACCCAAACCGATCCGCGTCGGCGCGCACGCCTACATCCGCGCGCCAACGCCCCGAGGCCCGGTCCACCGCCCTGGACCGAGTGCGAGGGGGCGCCTCCGCTTCTCTGCGGAGGTCTGAACAGCGTCCGACGGAGCTCACGCTTCGCGGAGGGCGGACGCTCCTCAACGACATGACGCGCGGGAACCGTCCGCGCACAGGAGCCCCATGGCCGACGACGCCTCGCTTCCGATCCACGCCTCCCGCAAGCTGGGCGACGTCCACCCGGTGGACATCTCCTCCTTCACCGGGCGCAAGCGCATCCGCAAGACCTTCGGCAAGATCCCCGAAGCCGTGCAGATGCCCAACCTGATCGAGGTGCAGCGCTCGTCGTACGAGCAGTTCCTGAAGCGCGATGTCCGCCCCGCCGACCGCGGCGACGAGGGGCTGGAGGCGGTTTTCAGGTCCGTCTTCCCGATCAAGGACTTCAACGAGCGCGCCGTGCTCGAATACGTGTCCTACGAGTTCGAGGACCCCAAGTACGACGTCGAGGAGTGCATCCAGCGCGACATGACGTACGCTGCGCCGCTGAAGGTGAAGCTGCGCCTGATCGTGTTCGAGTCTGACGAGGACACGGGCGCGCGCTCCGTCAAGGACATCAAGGAGCAGGACGTCTACATGGGCGACATCCCGCTGATGACGGAGAAGGGCACCTTCATCGTCAACGGCACCGAGCGGGTGATCGTCTCGCAGATGCACCGTTCGCCCGGCGTGTTCTTCGACCACGACAAGGGCAAGACGCACGCCTCGGGCAAGCTCCTGTTCGCCGCGCGGGTGATCCCCTACCGCGGCTCGTGGCTCGACTTCGAGTTTGACGCCAAGGACATCGTCTACGTCCGCATCGACCGCCGCCGCAAGCTTCCGGCCACCACCTTCCTGATGGCGCTGGGCATGGACGGGGAGGAGATCCTCTCCACCTTCTACAAGTCCATCGCCTACGAGAAGCGCGACGCCGGCTTCGCCACCCCCTATCGCGCGGAGAACTGGCGCGGGGTGAACCCGGCCTTCCCGCTGGTGGACGCCGACACGGGCGAAGAGATCGCGCCCGCCGGAACCAAGGTCAGCGCCCGCAACGCCAAGAAGTTCGCCGACGCCGGCTTGAAGACGCTTCTGGTCGCGGGCGACGCCCTGGTGGGCCGCTTCCTGGCGCGCGACCTGGTGAACCCCGCCACCGGCGAGATCTACGCGGAGGCCGGCGACGAGCTGGACGCCACCGTGATCACCGCGCTGCAGGAGCAGGGCTTCGAGAACTTCGACGTTCTGGACATCGACCACGTCAACATCGGCGCCTACATGCGCAACACGCTGCGGGTGGACAAGAACACGCTGCGCGAAGACTCGCTGTTCGACATCTACCGCGTGATGCGCCCCGGCGAGCCGCCGACGGTGGAGGCGGCGGAGGCCATGTTCCGCTCCCTCTTCTTCGACGGCGAGCGCTACGACCTCTCGGCCGTGGGCCGCGTGAAGATGAACCTGCGGCTGGAGCTCGACGCCTCCGACGAGATGCGCGTGCTGCGCAAGGAGGACGTGCTCGCGGTTCTGCAGACGCTCGTGGGCTTGCGCGACGGCCGCGGCGAGATCGACGACATCGACAACCTGGGCAACCGCCGGGTGCGCTCGGTGGGCGAGCTCCTGGAGAACCAGTACCGCGTCGGCCTGCTGCGCATGGAGCGTGCGATCAAGGAGCGCATGGGCTCGGTCGACATCGACACGGTGATGCCGCACGACCTGATCAACGCCAAGCCGGCGGCGGCGGCGGTGCGCGAGTTCTTCGGCTCCTCGCAGCTGTCGCAGTTCATGGACCAGACCAACCCGCTGTCGGAGATCACCCACAAGCGCCGCCTCTCGGCGCTCGGCCCGGGCGGCCTGACGCGCGAGCGGGCGGGCTTCGAGGTGCGCGACGTGCACCCCACCCACTACGGCCGCATCTGCCCGATCGAGACGCCGGAAGGCCCGAACATCGGCCTGA
>CAXSHO010000053.1:17871-20057 GCA_964237305.1 uncultured Caulobacteraceae bacterium | reverse complement strand
CCATAGATGGCGAGCTGCAGACCCTGCAGCATCATGGCCGCCCCCAGCCACAGGCTGGAATACCGCAGAGCGAGCCAGAGGAAACCGAAGGCGAGCATCAGATCGCAGATGATGGAGGGCACCACCACAGCGCTGCTTCTGAGGTTGTGCTCGTGGAGGAAGACTTGGCTGACAGTGATGATCAGCCAGTTCGCTGCGATCAACGCAGCCCCGCCGCGTTCCGCTGAACCACCCTTCCACGCCGCGAAGACGCAGCAGATGAAGGCCAGCACGATGAGGATGTAACGAACTGACACCGTGCGAACACGCCCCGACTTGGAGCCGAAGCGTGCCGCAACGGTGTTAATATAGAGAGAAGCGTCAGCCGGCCCGGCGCGTGTCCTGCATGATGTATTCCGGCTCCTTGGCGTCCTTGTCCCAGGCGCCGCCGAGCTTGGTGCGGATGCCCATGCGCAGGCGGGTCTCGTCCAGTTCCTTGTGCGCGGCGACCACAGCCTGGCGGGCCTCGGTCAGCGCGGCGATGGCGGCGGCCACCTTGGTGGCGGCTTCGTCGCCCACCGTGGCGGAGATGCGCAGGTCGACCCGCGCCGACACCATGCCGCCGAGCAGCGCCGTGGCGTCCACGATCGCCTGGTCCACCGAGATTTCCGTCTTGATCAGTTTATCGGCCACACCTTTGGCCACCAACAGCTTCTCCACGTGCACGCCCTCCAGGGGAGACATTTCCCACGGTGATTTGGTTAACACAAATCTAAGCCGGACGCGAGCCGTTAACTCACCGTCAACCATGTCGTCTTGCTTTTTCGTGCGGCTGAAGCGATCTGTTAGCCCTGCTCGTGCAGAACGGCCTTCAGGCGAGCAACGGTCGCCCGGTCTGGCAAAGCCGATGCGTTCCGCCTCGACTCCCCATCGGCTGTCGCGCCCCCGGCTCTCCATCGAGAGGCGGATCACCGTCGCCGCTCTGGCGACGGCGCTGGCCGTGCTGGCGGCGGCGGCGGCGGCCTTCTTCGCACAGGCCTGGCGGGGGGAGCTGGCGCAGGTCGGTCGTGAGCAGCGGGCCGTGGCGCACGCGGTGATCCGCGCCTCCGGCCGTCCCGACGTTTGGCGCACCGCGGTCGATCTCGTTCCGATGCTCGCGGAGACGCCGGGGGTCACCGCCGTGCGCGTGCTGGACCCGGCGGGCCGCCTCGTGGCGGAGCGCCACCGATTCCGTCCCTCCGGCGTTCGCGCCCGCCCCTCCCAGGAAGTGCTGCTGCTCCCCGACGGCGGCGAGGTGGTCCTGGTCGGCGGGGCGGGGACCTTCTCCCGGCTTCTGCCGGAGACGCTCTCCGTCAGCGGCGCCCTGTTCTTCATCGCCACGGGCCTCGCCCTGTTCCTGGGGCGGGCCCTGGCGCGCAAGGTGGTGGAGCCGCTGGACGCCTTGTCCGCCTTCATGCGTGAGATCACGGGGCGCGCCGGCTTCGACCGCCGCGCCCCGCCGTCGGAGGTGTTCGAGCTCGGACGGCTGACCGACAGCTTCAACGACCTTCTGTCGCGCCTGCAGGCGAACCACACCGCGCTCAACGCCACCATGGCCGAGCTGGTGACGGCGCGCGACGCCGCAGAGGCCGCCAACGTGGCCAAGTCGCAGTTCCTCGCCAACATGAGTCACGAGATCCGCACGCCCCTGAACGGCGTCCTGGCCATGACGGAGGTGGTGGAGCTCGGACCGCTGGACGGGGTGCAGCGCGAGCGCGTGCGCGTGGTCCGCGAGTCGGGCGAGGCGCTGCTGGCGGTGCTGAACGACGTCCTGGACGTGTCCAAGATCGAGGCGGGCCGCATGGAGCTGGAGATCGGTGAATTCGACCTGGGCGCCCTGGTGCGCCAGGTGTGCGACAGCTTCGGCGCGGCGATCCACGAGAAGGGGATCGCGCTCCGCGTGGAGGTGGAGGCGGACGCCGGCTGGCGTCGCGGCGACGAGGGGCGCCTGCGCCAGGTGCTGGCCAACCTCCTCTCCAACGCCGTGAAGTTCACTGCGGAGGGGTCGGTGCGCGTGTCGGTGCGCGGATCGGGTCCGGAGGGCGCCGAGGGCCTCGTGCTGGAGGTGGCGGACACGGGCCTCGGCCTCGACGGGGAGGAGGCGGCGCACGTCTTCGACAAGTTCACCCAGGTCGATGGCGGCACCGCGCGCCGCTTCGCCGCCGCCC
>CAXSHO010000053.1:7033-17861 GCA_964237305.1 uncultured Caulobacteraceae bacterium | reverse complement strand
CTTCGGCGGCACGGGCCTCGGCCTCGCCATCTGCCGCGAGCTCGTCGCGCTCATGGGCGGCCGGGTGGAGCTGCAGAGCACGCCGCGGGTCGGGTCGGTGTTCCGGGTGGTCGCGCCCATCCCCGCCGTACCCGCGCCCGCCGCCGCCGAGACCGTCGGCCGGGTCGCGGCCGAGCGGACCGGGGCCGGCGAGGACGCCGCCGGGGAGCGCCCCCTGCGCGTGCTGGCCGCGGAGGACAACGCCACCAACCAGCTGGTGCTCTCCACCATCATGGGGGTGTTCGGGGTGGACCTGGAGATGGTGGCGGACGGCCGCCAGGCGGTGGAGGCGTGGCGCGACGGCGCGTTCGACCTCGTGCTCATGGACATCCAGATGCCCGAGATGGACGGTATGGCCGCCACCCGCGCCATCCGCGCCGTGGAGGCCGAGGAGGGTCGCCCGCGCACCCCCATCGTGGCGCTGTCGGCCAACGCCATGACCCACCAGGTGCGCGACTACCTCGCCGCCGGCATGGACGACCACGTGGCCAAGCCCATCGAGCTGGGACGGCTGCAGGCGGTCCTCGCCGCGTCCGACCGCCGCCAGGTCCCCGTGGCCGCCTGACAACATACGCCATGGTCGCCGCGGGCGTTCCGTGCC
This sequence comes from uncultured Caulobacteraceae bacterium, assembly GCA_964237305.1. Lineage (GTDB taxonomy): Bacteria > Pseudomonadota > Alphaproteobacteria > Caulobacterales > Caulobacteraceae > JASLDZ01. The sequence continues at coordinate 17,221 of CAXSHO010000053.1, read as the reverse complement.
AGCCTCCGCAGGTCCTTCCGGAGCGCCACATGACCGCCACCGCCTACGACGCGGACGCGCCGAGCGGCCGCCGCTACACCGCCCCCGCCCAGCTCCTGCACTGGATCACGCCGCCGGTGGTGCTGGCGCAGGTGGCCATCGCCTGGGTCATGCTCAGCCTGCCGAACACGGCGGGGCAGAAGGGGCTCTTGTTCGACCTGCACAAGTCGATCGGCGTCACGATCTGGCTGCTCATCGCGCTGCGCCTCGCCTGGCGCTTCACCCACCCCGCCCCGCCCGCCGGCCGCGAGATGCCCGCCTGGCAGCATTGGGCGGGCGTGGCGAACCACTGGCTGATGTACCTGGTGCTCTTCGCCATGCCGATCTCCGGCTACGTGATGAGCGCCATGGGCCCGCACGGCGTGCACGTATGGGGCCTGCCGCTGCCCAGCCTGCCCAAGGTGGAGGCGATCGCCAAGCTGGCCTACCTCGGCCACTCCACCGCGCAGTGGGCGCTCTACGCGCTCGTGCTGCTGCACGTCGCGGCCACCGTGTACCACGTGGCGGTGCGCAAGGACGGAACGCTGCAACGCATGGTGCCCGCCCAGACCCACGCCGACCCGCTGGTTTAGGCGCGCTCAGGCGTCCGGCCGCGGCCGGATCTTCTTGAGGACGCCGGTGAAGCTCAGCACCGGCCGGCGCTCCGCCTCCGCGGTGACGAGGCCGCGGACGAAGACGAGGCTTCCGCCCGCCCTCGTCACCTCGCCCCGCGCCTCGAGGAGCTCGCCCGCCCGCGCCGAGCCCAGGAAGTCGCCCGAGAGGTTCACCGTCAGCCCCGCCCCGCCGCCCCGGGCGCGCGAGCTCAGCATGAACAGCGCGAAGTCGGCGAAGGTCATCATGGCCCCGCCGTGCAGGCCGCCCTGGCCGTTCATGTGCTTGGCCTCCAGCCGGCAGCCGCACACCGCCTCGCCGTCCACCAGGCGGGAGTAGAAGGGGCCGACCAGCGCCTCGAAGTTGTCGCGGCCGCTCCAGCTCCACCAGCCAGCCCACGGTCCTTCGGTCACCTTGGCGGTGCTCACCGCCGGCCCGTCGTCCTCGTCCGCCACGCCCGTGCTCCGCTCGACCCCGCCCCGGGCGAGGTTCATAACCGTCGCTCACCAGAACGGAAGCGCGACGCCATGGCCTTCGACGCCGAACTCCGCGGGCAGCTGATCGACACCGTCCGCCGCTTCGTCGCCGAGCGCCTGCGCCCCGTGGAGGCGCGCACCGCCGAGGAGGACGAGGTGCCCGCCGAGGTGGTGGAGGAGATGAAGGCGCTGGGCCTGTTCGGCCTCAGCATCCCGGAGGAATACGGCGGCCTGGGCCTCTCGATGGAGGACGAGTGCCTGGTGGCGTTGGAGCTCGGCCGCGCCAGCCCCGCCTTCCGCTCCGTCTTCGGCACCAACGTGGGCATCGGCAGCCAGGGGCTGGTGATGTTCGGCAGCCTCGAACAGAAGGCGCGCTGGCTCCCGTCCATCGCCTCCGGCGAGACGGTCACCTCCTTCGCGCTCACCGAGCCGGAGGCGGGGTCGGACTCGGCCAGCGTGCGCACCACGGCGCACCTGGACGGCGACCACTACGTGCTGAACGGGACCAAGCGCTACATCACCAACGCGGGCCGTGCGCACCTCTTCACCGTGATGGCGCGGTCGGATGCGGCGCGGGCGGGGGCAGGAGGCGTCTCGGCCTTCCTCGTGCCTCGCGACCTCCCCGGCGTGTCCGTCGGCAAGGCGGAGAAGAAGATGGGCCAGCAGGGCGCCCACGTCCACGACGTGGTGTTCGACGATGTCCGCGTGCCCGCGGAGAACCGCTTGGGCGAGGAGGGGCAGGGCTTCAAGGTGGCCATGCAGGTGCTGGACCGCGGGCGGCTGCACATCTCGGCGGTGTGCACGGGCGTGGCCGAGCGTTTGATCGCCGACTGCGTGGCCTACGCGGGCGGCCGCAAGCAGTTCGGCCAGGCGCTGAGCTCCTTCCAGATGATCCAGGCCATGCTCGCCGACAGCAAGACCGAGGCGCTGGCCGCCCGGGCGCTCACGATGGAGACCGCCCGCGCCAAGGACGCCGGCCGCGACGTGGTGATGGAGAGCGCCGCGGCCAAGCTCTACGCTAGCGAGATGGTGGGCCGCGTGGCCGACCGCGCCGTGCAGATCTTCGGCGGCGCCGGCTACATCGCCGAGTACGGGATCGAACGCCTGTACCGCGACGTGCGCATCTTCCGCATCTATGAGGGCACGAGCGAGGTGCAGAAGCTGATCATCGCCCGCGAGACGATCAAGCGCGGGGGGTGAGCGCGGCGGCGACGCTTGCGGGCTTCAGCGCGCCGCACCTTTCCGAACTTGAGCGCCGCCGCCGCCCGCGCTCGCCTCCGCATGCGGGATGCGGCATACCGCGCCATGACCTCTCCCCTGGAGGACGCCGTCTTCGCGCTCCTGGCGCAGCGCGGTCCCGGCAAGAGCATCTGCCCGTCGGAGGCCGCCCGCGCCGTCGATCCCGAGGGCTGGCGGCGGGCGCTGCCGCAGGTGCGCAGCCTGGCGGTGGGCCTCGCCCGCGCCGGGCGGCTGGAGATCACGCGCCACGGGCGGCCGGTCGACCCCGACGCCTTCAAGGGCGTGTATAGGCTGCGGCTGCCGGCGCCGCAGAGCGACGCGCCCGAGGAGGACCCTGCATGATCGTCTACGGCTCCAGCCTGTCGCCCTTCGTCCGCAAGGTGCTGGTGGTCGCCGCCGAGAAGGGCTTGGAGGTGGAGAACCGCGTGGCGGGTCCCGGCCGGCCTCCCAGCCCCGACTTCCTGGAGGCGAGCCCGTTCGGGAAGATCCCCGCCCTGCGCGACGGCGACTTCACGCTGTCCGACTCCACCGCCATCGCTCTCTACCTCGACGCCAAGCACCCCGAACCCGCGCTGGCGCCCGCCGAGCCGCAGGCGCGGGGGCGGGTGATCTGGTTCGACGAGTTCGCCGACACGATCTTCTTCGCCTCGGGAGCGAAGATCTTCTTCAACCGGGTGGTCGCCGGCCTGATCGGCATGGCCGCGGACCACGACAAGGCCGACCAGGCCGAGCGCGACGAGCTGGCCCCCCAGCTCGACTACCTCGAACGCGTGGTCCCGCAGGACGGCGGCTGGCTGGTGGGCGACAGCTTCTCCCTGGCCGACATCGCCGTGGGGTCGGTGTTCGTGAACCTGCAGCATGCGGGGGTGAAGACCGAGGTGGATCGCCATCCCCGCCTGGTCGCCTACCTCCGCCGCGCCCACGCCCGGCCCTCCTTCGCGGCGCAGATCGCGCGCGAGCAGGGCTTCCTGTCGAAGGCGCGCGGTGGCTGACGGCGGCGGCGTCTCCTCGCTCGACGCGCTGCTGGGCGAGATCGCCGCCTGCCGCGCCTGCGCGCACGAGCTTCCGCACGCGCCGCGGCCGGTGACGATGGTGTCCGCGGGGACGCGGCTCCTCTTGTGCGGCCAGGCGCCCGGGCGGCGGGTGCACGAGAGCGGGCGGCCCTTCACCGACGCTTCGGGCGACCGGCTGCGCAGCTGGATGGGGGTGGACGCGGCGACCTTCTACGGCGACCGGCGGATCGGCGTGGCCAGCCAGGCCTTCTGCTTCCCCGGCACGAGCCCGAAGGGCGGCGACTTCCCGCCGCCGCCGCGCTGCGCCGCCCTGTGGCGCGACCGTCTGCTGGGGGCGCTGCCCCGGGTGGAGCTGACGGTGCTCGTCGGCGGCCACGCCCAGGCCTGGGCGCTGGGCGAGCGGAGGAAGCCGACCATGACCGAGACGGTGCGGGCGTGGCGCGACTACGCTCCCGCCGTGATCCCGCTGCCCCACCCCTCCTGGCGCAACACGGGCTGGCTCAAGCGCGAGCCCTGGTTCGAGCAGGAGGTCGTGCCCGAGCTCCGGCGGCGGGTCGCCGCGATCCTGGCGCCATGATGCGACGTGCGCTCCTGACCGGCGGAGCGTCGGCGCTCGCTGCGGCCTGCACGCCGCTGGTGCAGGCGGTGGGGCGGCCCGGGCCCGGCTGGGCGGGCCCGCGACTGGAGGCGGACGCGCTCGTCAGCTTCGACGGGACGCGCCTGCCGCTCAGCACCTGGCCGGCGGCGAGCCGAACGGAGCCCTGGGCCGTGGTGGTCGGGCTGCACGGCATGAACGACTACGGCGCCGCCTTCGGCCTGGCCGGAACGCACTGGGCGCAGGCGGGCGTGACCACCTACGCCTTCGACCAGCGCGGCTTCGGCCGCTCGCCGAACCGGGGCGTCTGGGGCGGGGAGTCGGCCATGGCCGACGACCTGCGCACCGCCTGCGCCCTGGTCCGCGCCCGCCATCCGGGCGTGCTCCTCGCCGTGGTGGGCGAGAGCATGGGCGGCGCGGTGGCGATCGCGGCGGCCAGCTCCGACCGGCCGCCCGACTGCGACCGCCTGGTGCTGGACAGCCCCGCCGTCTGGGGCTGGGGCGCGCAGCCGCCGCTGAACGCCGCCGCCCTGTGGCTGATGGCGCACGTGGCGCCCGGCCGCACGCTCACCGCCCCCGCCTGGCTGGCCCGGCGCATCCGCGCCTCCGACAACCAGGACGAGCTGCACCGCATGGGGCGCGACCACGCGATGATCTTCTCCACCCGCGCCGACGCCACCTACGGGTTGGTCAACCTGATGCAGACCGCGCGCGAGCGGGTCGGCCGGGTCGCGGCGCCGGGGCGCGCCCTGTACCTCTACGGCGCGCACGACGACCTGATCCCCAAGACGGCCGCCTTCCCCGCCGCGGCGGCGCTCGCCCGGGCCGGAGGGCGCACGGCCTACTACGAGACGGGCTACCACCTCCTGACGCGGGACCTGCAGCGCGCGCGGGTGCTCGACGACGTCCTGGCCTTCATCCGCGACCCCGTCGCGCCGCTCCCGTCCGGTGCGCCCGCCGTCCCCGCGCCGGGCCGACGGCCGCGCTTGCCGGGGAGGGGACGCTCGGCTACCGGCCCGCGTCCCCCCGCCCCGACGAGCGCGCCCCCGCCATGACCCTGTTCGACTCGCCCGCCTTCGAGGGCCACGAGGCCGTGCACGCCTTCCACGACGAGGCGACCGGCCTGCGCACGATCATCGCCGTGCACTCCACCGCCCGCGGCCCCGCGGCGGGCGGGTGCCGGATGTGGCCCTACGCGTCGTCGGACGAGGCGCTGACCGACGCGCTGCGGCTGTCGCGCGCCATGAGCTACAAGAACGCGGTGGCCGACATCGCCCACGGCGGCGGCAAGGCCGTGATCATCGGCGACAGCCGCACTGAGAAGACGCCGGAGCTGTTCGAGGCGTTCGGCCGCGCGGTGGACGCGGTGGGCGGCCGCTACTGGACCGCGGAGGACGTGGGCATCGCGCCGGAGGACCTCGCCGCCGCCCGCCGCACCACCCGCTACGTCGCGGGGCTGGAGGGCCACTCCGCCGCCTCCGGCGATCCGAGCCCCGTCACCGCCGAGGGGGTCTTCCGCGGCCTGAAGCTCGCCGCCGAGCGCGCCTACGGCAGGGGGCTCGACGGCATGACGGTGGCGATCCAGGGCGTGGGCCACGTCGGCGCCTATCTCGCCGACAAGCTGCACGCCGCAGGTGCGAGGCTCGTCGTCACCGACGTGAACGAAGCGGCGCTGCGCGCGGTGGCCGGGCGCACCGGCGCGCAGGTGGTCGCCCCCGAGTCGATCCTGGACGCGGCGGCCGACGCCTTTGCGCCGTGCGCGCTCGGCGGCGCCGTCACGCCCGCCTCGCTGGAGCGGCTCCGCGGCAAGGTGATCGCGGGCGGCGCCAACAACCAGCTGGCCACGCCGGAGGTCGGGCGGGCCCTGTTCGAGCGCGGCCTGACCTACGCCCCCGACTACGTCATCAACGGCGGCGGCATCATCAACGTGGCGGGCGAGATCCGCGCGCTGGAGGCGGGTGAGGCGTTCGACCCCCTCTGGGTGGAGGGCAAGCTCTCCCGCCTGATGCAGACCCTGGCCGAGGTGCTCGACCGCTCCCGCGACGAGCGCCGCCCCACCGAGGAGATCGCCGGCGAGATCGCTCGCGCCCGCATCGCCGAGGCGCGGGCCTGACCCGTCAGAAGGGGCTGAACTTCTGCACCAGCGCGGTGCCGTAGGGCGTCTTCTGCACGTTTGAGACCTGGCCGCGGCCGCCGTAGCTGACGCGCGCCTCGGCGATCTGGGTGTGGCGGATGGTGTTGGCGGCGTTGATGTCCTCCGGGCGCACCACGCCCGCCACCGTCAGCTCGCGCAGCTCGGCGTTCACCCGCACCTCCTGGCGTCCCTGGATGACGAGGTTGCCGTTGGGCAGCACGCTGGTGACGATGGCCGCCACCGTCAGGTTCACCGCCTCCGACCGGTTCACGGAGCCCTGGCCGTTGGAGGCGATGTCGCTCTTCACCCCCACCGCCTGGCTGGGGTCGAAGCCCGACGGCAGGATCTTGCCGAGCGACGATTCCAGTCCGAAGAACTTGCTGAGGCCCACGTCGGCGGTGGACTTGCGGGTGGCCGTCGAGGTGTTCTGCACCTGGGCGCGGTCGGCGATGTCGATGCTGACGGTCAGGATGTCGCCCACGCGGTGCGCCCGCTGGTCCTGGAAGAAGGCGCGGGCGCCCGTGCGCCACAGGCTGTTGGCGCCGGCGGGCCGGGGCGCGTCGCCCTCCTCGCGCGGGACGAGCACCGCGGTGGACTGGGGCATGAGCGACGACGGGTAGCCCATGGGGGCCATCTGCGGCGTCAGCACCGCGTCCTGCACCGCGGCGCAGGCGCCGAGCGGAGCGAAGGCGGCCAGGAGGGCGGCGAGGCGCAGGGCGGGGCGGGTCATGGGCGTCACTCGGGGCTCATTCGCGGGCGGAGGCGTACTGGAGGGACGGGAAGGCGCGGAGGCGCAGCGCCTCGGCGGCGGGGCCCACCACGGCGCGGCCGGGCCCGGCGGCCACCGCGTCGAGCGTCTTCCTGGAGGCGGGGTTCAGCACCGGCAGGCTGTCGCCCACCGCGGCGTCGCCCAGCGCCTTGCCGGTGAGCACGAGGGTGACGCCCGCGTCCTCGAAGGCGACCTGCACCATGTCGTCGCGCTTGATCACCCGCGGCGCGCCCAGGTCGTGCGCGGAGGCGGCGGCTCCCATGCGAAGCGGGCGGCGGGCCGCCTTGCCGATGGCCGCGTCGGCGTCGGCCACGGCGTCGGGCGAGGCCACGGCCTCGTCGCTCCAGACGAGGTCGGAGGCGGACACCATCTCGCCTGCATTCAGGTTGCGGGCGTAGGCGAGCACCTGGGCGTGGCGCCTGGAGCCCCCGGCCGCCCGGCCGGGAGCCGGCCGGTCGGCTTCGGCGCTCGCCACGATCAGGCGGCGGCGGCCCTCGCCGTTGGCCCAGACGAGCCCGGCGCGCCGGGCGGCGGCCTGCACCAGGCCGGCGTCGAGCACCGCCTGCCCGCCCGCGGGGGCCGCGGCGCCGACGACGGTGGAGCCCGCCGCGCCCGCGCCTTCGAAAAGGTCGCCCAGCGTGATCTTGGCGCCCGAGGCCTGCATGACGCCGCGCAGCTCCACGTCTGCGTTCGACGGCGCGGCGTGCGCCCGCGCCGCGCCCAGCGACGCCGCCAGGCCGGCCACCAAGAGCGGCAGGAGGAGCCTCACGACTTCAGCTGCGCCACGGTGGACAGCATCTGGTCGGCGCTGGTCACCACCTTGGAGTTCATCTCGTAGGCCCGCTGCGCCACGATCAGCGCGCTGATCTCGGTGACCGCGTCCACGTTGGAGGCCTCCGTGTAGCCCTGCAGCAGCGAGCCCACGCCCGTGGAGTTGGGCGTCGTCAGCGTCGGCGCGCCCGAGGCGCCGGACTGCAGGAAGTAGTTGTCGCCGATCGCCTCCAGCCCCGCCTCGTTGGAGAAGGTGGCGAGCTGCAGTTGGCCCACGATGGCCGGCGCGGCCTGGCCCGGCGAGGTGGCCTCCACCTGACCCGACTTGGAGATCGTCACGTCCGTGGTGCCCTGCGGCACGGTGATCTCCGGGATCACCGAGTAGCCGTCCACCGTCACGAGCTTGCCCGTGTCCGACAGGCTGAAGTTGCCCGCGCGGGTGTAGGCGGTGTCGCCTCCGGGCAGCTGCACCTGGAAGTAGCCGCGCCCGTTGATGGCCAGGTCGTACTTGTTGTCCGTCTTGGTCAGCGCCCCCTGCTGGGTGATGCGGTAGACGGAGCCCGTCTTCACGCCCGAGCCCAGCTGGATGCCCGTGGGCACGATGGTGCCCGCATCCGACGACTGCGCGCCCATGCGGCTGACGTTCTCGTAGAGCAGGTCCTGGAACTCGGCCCGCTGCTTCTTGAAGCCGATGGTGTTCATGTTGGCGATGTTGTTCGAGATGGTCTCGACGTTCAGCTGCTGGGCGGCCATGCCCGTCGCAGCGATCCTCAGTGCGCGCATCTTCCCGATCCTCCTCAGGCGGCCTTGCCGAGCCGCTGGATCGCGGAGCGGGAGAGTTCGTGGGTGGAGTTCAGCATCTGGCCGATGCGCTCGTAGGCGCGGGTGATCTCGATCAGGTGCGTCACCTCCGCCACTGCCTGCACGTTGGAGTGCTCGAGGTGGCCCTGCCGCACCACGGCGTCGGGCGCGGCCACCGGCGTCTCGGCCGAGGTGAGGAGGTTGTCGCCCGTCTTGGAGAGGCCGGCCATGCGCGCGAAGCGCACCACGCCGATCTTCGCGCCCAGGACTCCGCCCTGGCTGATCTGGCCGGTCTTGGCCACCGACACGTCGCCCTTCAGCGGGTCGAGCGTGATCTCAGCCCCCGAGCCGTCCAGCACCGCGTCGCCCGCCTGGGTGGTCAGCCGGTTCTGCGCGTCCAGCGTGAAGCGTCCGTCGCGGGTGTAGCGCACCCCATCCTTGGTGCTCACCTGGAACAGGCCGTCGCCCTCCACCGCGAAGTCCAGCGGCGCGCCCGTCTTCTCCACGGCGCCCGCCGAGAAGTTGCGGGCCACGCCGTCGTCGATCACGTACCTGATCGGGTCCAGCCGCGAGCGGCCCGTCTGCGGGCGCAGGGGGTCGGACTGCAGCATCAGCTGCTCGACCTTGAAGCCCGCGGTGTCGACGTTGGCCAGGTTGTTGGCGGAGAGGTCGAGCTGGCGCTGCAGCGTCATCTGGCGCGACAGGCCGACGTAGAGGGCGTTGTCCATGACGCTCCCTGCGCAACCGCCGTGCCACGAGAAAACGCAGGCCTGTCAACGACAATGCTGGTTAACGCGGCAACAACCACCCCGGCGCGCCCGGCAGATCGTGCCGGGTGTCCACCCTCCGTTAACCACCGCGGGCGCTTCCTGCCGGGCGAGGTCCGCGCCGCCCGCCCGGCGCCTCCGGGGTCGCGTGCGCCATGTCCAAGCCGAAGAAGGAGCCGCCCCCCGTCGTCGAGGGCGAGGAGGGCGCGGCCGAAGGCGAAGGCGCGAAGAAGAAACTCCCGCTCAAGCTGATCCTGATCGCGGCGGCCGGCGCGCTGGCCGTGGTCGGCGGCGGCGGGACGGCGGCGATGATGCTGATGGGCGGCCACGGCGCGCACGCGGAGGCCGGCGGCCACGAGAAGCCCCACGCCAAGCCGAAGAAGAAGGCGGCCAAGGGCGAGGGCGGCAAGGAGGGCAAGAGCCCTATCAGCGAAGGTCCCGACGGCGTCGTCTACTACACGATGCCGGACATCGTCGCGAACATCCAGGCGCCCGAGGGCCGCTCCACCCTCCTGAAGCTGAAGCTCGCCTTCGAGCTGCCGGACGCCGAGGCCGCCGACGCCATCGAGCCCAACGCGCCGCGCCTGAACGACATGTTTCAGACCTTCCTGCGCGAGTTGCGCCCTGAGGACCTCGCGGGGTCGGCGGGTTCCTACCAGCTGCGCATGGAGATCCAGCGGCGGGTGAATCTCGTGATCGCGCCCGCCAAGGTGAACGCGGTGCTCATCGAAGAAATGCTCATCAACTGACCATGGCGACCGGGACCGACCCAGACCCGCGTTCCGGCGAGGGCGTCGACTGGACGGGGTTGGCCGAAGGCGCCGCGCCGCTCCAGGCCGCCGAGCGCATCCTCAACCAGGACGAGATCGACAGCCTGCTCGGCTTCGACATGTCCGAGGAGGACGCCGCCGACCGCACCGGCATCCGCGCGATCATCAACTCCGCGCTCGTCTCCTACGAGCGGCTGCCGATGCTGGAGATCGTGTTCGACCG
>CAXSHO010000053.1:0-6969 GCA_964237305.1 uncultured Caulobacteraceae bacterium | reverse complement strand
TGCGGTTGATGACGACCTCGCTGCGCAACTTCACCTCCGACAACGTGGAGGTGAGCCTCGACGCCATCAGCTCCATCCGCTTCGGCGACTACCTGAACTCCATACCGCTGCCGGCCATCCTTTCGGTGTTCCGGGCGGAGGAGCTGGACAACTACGGCCTGCTGACGGTCGACTCCAACCTGATCTACTCCATCGTCGACGTGCTCCTCGGCGGGCGCAGCGGCGCGGCGCCCATGCGGATCGAGGGGCGGCTCTACACCACCATCGAGCGCGTTCTGGTGCAGCGCATGGTGGAGGTGGTGCTGGCCGACGCCCACGCCGCCTTCGAGCCGCTGACACCCATCACCTTCCGCCTCGACCGGCTGGAGACCAACCCGCGCTTCGCCGCCATCGCCCGCCCCGCCAACGCCGCCATCCTCAACAAGCTTCGGATCGACATGGAGGACCGGGGCGGCCGCATCGAGCTGCTTCTTCCCTACTCCACGCTGGAGCCCATCCGCACGCTCCTGTTGCAGCAGTTCATGGGCGAGAAGTTCGGGCGCGACAACATCTGGGAGAACCACCTCGCCACCGAGCTTTGGGCCACCCAACTGGAGGTGCGTGCGGTGCTCGACGAGCAGCGGATCGATCTCAAGCGCGTCTTGGAGATGAAGGTCGGCGACACGCTGATGCTCAACGCCGGCCCCGACAGCCCGGTGGAGCTGCGCTCGGGCCCCGTGCCGCTGACGCGCGGGCGCATGGGCCGGGCCAACCAGTCCATCGCCGTGCGGGTGGAGGCGCCCCTGTCCGCCGCCGCCAGGAAGGCGCTCACCGGAGGTCTCGGCGGATGAACCCGATCTCGCTGGCCATGGACGGCCTCCTGGCCGTGCTCCTGCTCACCGCCGTGGCCGTGGGCGTGCGCCTGAACGGCAAGCTGAAGGTGCTGCGCGAGAGCCAGGCCGCGTTCGTGAAGGCCGTGGGCGACCTCGACCTCGCCGCCGCCCGTGCGGAATCGGGCCTCGCCTCGCTGCGCGCCGCCACGCAGGAGGCGCACGACCAGCTCCTGGCGCGCATCGAGACCGCGCGCACCCTGTCCGCCCGCCTGGACCGCGCGTCCGAGGACGCCGGCTCCGCCGCCGCGCGGCTGGAGGAGGGGGTGCGCGGCGCGGAGGGGGCGGCGCGCCGCCTCCACGCCGCCGCCGAGGCGCGACCGCCCGCCCCCGTGGAGCGCCGCCCTCCGGCCGAGGCGGCGGGCGGCGCTCCCATACCCTTCCCGTCCCTGCGCAAGGCTCCCGCCGAGCCGGACGTCCGCGCCGCGCTCCTGGCCGCCGGGCGGATCGTGCAGGCGGAGGAGGCGGCCCCGCCGCCGGACCTGCACCGCGCCGCCGCCGCCGCCGCGACCGGCGGCGTCGACCGCCTCGCCCGGTTCGTGGCCCGTCGCCGGGGGGTCGGCGCGTGAGCGGCCCCGCGCGCATCCTGCCCCTGGCCGCCGTGGCGGTGGGCGGGGTCCTGGCCTTCAAGGCGCTGGACGCGGCGGGCGGCGCCTCCGCCCTCTTCGGCCAGCCCTCCGCCCGCGCGGAGGAGGCCTCCGCAGGCGCCAGGCCCCATGCCGGGCCCGGCGCCCAGCCCGGCGTCAAGCCCGCCGCAGCGGCCGCGGCCGCCGCCAAGCCGCCCGCGCCCGTGTGCGCCCCCGGCGTGGCCGAGCTGGCGCGCGAGGCGGGCCTCTCCCCCGCCGAGCTGTCGGTGATCCAGAGCCTGTCGGCGCGGCGCGGCCAGCTGGACGCCCGCGAGCAGGCGCTCGACACGCAGCTGCAGCTTCTGGCCGCCGCCGAGGTCAAGGTGGACGCCAAGATCAAGGCGCTCGACGCCGCCAAGGCGCAGCTGCAGGGCCTCCTGGGCCAGGCCGACCAGCAGAGCCAAGCGGAGGTCGACCGGCTGGTGGTGGTCTACGAGAAGATGAAGCCCCGGGACTCGGGCGCGCTGATGGCGCAGCTCGACGAGCGCGTGCGGACCCCCGTGGCGGCCAAGATGAAGCCCGCCATACTGGCGCAGGTGCTGTCCAACATGGGCGTGGCCGAGGCCAAGAAGCTCACCGAGACCCTCGCCCGCCGCTTCGCCGCCGCGCGCGAGGCGATCGACGCCGCCGCCAACCCTGCGGCCGCGAAGCCCGCCGCGCCCGCCAAGCCCGAGGCCAGGGGCGCCCCGGTGCAGAAGCTCGCCGCGGCGGAACCGTCCGCGGCGAGCGACCCCACGGCCAAGCCGGATGCGGCCAAGCCGGACGCCAAGCCCGCCTCCAAGCCGCGCCGCCTCGCCAAGGCCGCCCCCGCCAAGCCGCGCCCGGCCAAGGCGTCGCCGGCCAAGGCGGCGGTGGCGGACGTCGCGAAGGCGGACGCCACGAAGGCGCCCCCGGCCGCGGCCGCCGCCGCCAAGGCCGAGGCCAAGCCGCCCGTCGCCGCGCCCGCGAAGCCCGCCGAGAAGCCCGCGACCTAGCCGCTCCGCCGCGCCTGGCCGCTCATGACGGCCTCCGGGCCGGCGCGGTTAACCTGGCCCCAACCGGAACCGCGGCAGGGTGGCGGCGTGACCGCGCCCTCCGCCCGTCCAAGCTGCGCCGCGCCGACGCTGGTCGTCGCGCTGGCGCTCGCCGCGCAGTCCGCCGCGCCGGCCGCGGCTGCGGTCGCGGGTGCGCCGAGCCTGGAGGTGAAGGTCGGGCGGGCCGACGCCTTCTCGCGCATCGAGCTGCACGGCGCCCGCCCCACGGCGGTCCGGCGGGAGGGACGCGACCTCGTGCTGCGGTTTCCCCGGGCCGGAGCGCCGGACATGGCGCGGCTGCACGTCGATCCGCCGCCGCACGTCGAGAAGGCGGACGCCGTCGTCACCGGCGCCGGCGTGGAGCTGCGGCTGACCGCGGCGGCCGACGCCGACATCCGCACCGGCTTCGCGGACGGGGCGACCTGGATCAACTTCGTCCCCGCCACCCCCGTCGCCGGCGCCACGACCGACGCGCCGAAGCCCGCCGGCCCCGATCCCGTCCCTCGCGGCGGCGTGGTCCCCGTGCGGGCGGAGGCGGCGGGCCGCGCCCTGCACCTGCGCTTCGCCTGGCGCGCACCGGTGGCGGCCGCCGTGTTCCGCCGGGGCGAGGCGGTGTGGGTGGTGTTCGACGCGGCCGCGCGCCTCGACCTCTCCGGCGCGCCCCACGGCCTGCCGCAGGTCCGCAAGGTGGAGGCCGTGTCCGGCCCCGGCTGGAGCGGCGTGCGCATCGCCTCGCCCGCGGGAACGCCCGTCGCCGCCGCGGCCGACGGGGGCGTCTGGACGGTGGCGCTCGGGCCCGAGCCGGCGACGCCGCTCGACCAGGTGGGCCTCGACCAGGACCTGGACGGGCCCGCGGCGCTGACGGCGCGCGTGGCGGGGGTGAGCCGCGTGATCTGGCTGTCCGACCCGGTGGTGGGCGACCGGCTGGCCGTCGCCCCCGCGCTGGCGCCCGCCAAGGGCCTCTCGCAGGGCCGCGGCTTCGTCGGCGCCGAGCTCCTGGCCTCGGCGCACGGGCTCGCGGTGCGCGCCGTGGCCGACGACCTGCAGGTCGTCGCCGACGGCGACCTCGTGCGCATCGGCCGCCCGCGCGGGCTCGCCCTGTCCCGCCCCGGCGCGACGAAGCGGGCCGAGGCGGCTCCCACCGCCCCCGATCTTCCCGCCGCCGCGGCCTCGCCGGCCTTCGTCGACTTCGCGGCCTGGTCGAAGACCGGCGAGGGCGGATTCCGCCGCCGCTACGACGACCTTCTCGCCGCCGCCTCGGCGGAGACCGCGCTCGGCAAGGGCGCGCCCGTGGCCGCCCGGCTGGGGCTGGCGCGTTTCCTGGCGGGCTCGGAGCTCGCCTTCGAGGCCGTCGGCGTCCTGAACCTGCTCCTCAAGACCGACCCCACGCTCAGCGCGGACCCGGAGTTCCGCGGCCTGCGCGGGGCGTCGCGCGCCATGGCGGGGCGGTGGAAGGACGCGGAGGCCGACTTCTCGACTCCCGTCACCGCCGACGATCCCGCCTGCGCCCTGTGGCGAGGCTATGTCGCCTGGCGGCTGGGCGACATGGCGGGGGCGCGGGCGCAGTTCGCGCGGGGCCGCCCGGCGGCGGCGGCGTTCGTCCCCAAGTGGCGCGCCCGCTTCGCCCGCGCCGACGCGGAGGCGGCCATCGCGGGCGGCGACCTGCAGACGGCGCGGAGCCTCCTGGGAAGCGCGGACGCGACGGGCCTCGCCCCCGAGGAGGCGGACGGGCTCAAGCTCGCCTCCGCCCGGCTGGCCGAGGCGGCGGGCGACCGCGACCGCGCGCTCGGCGTCTACCTGCAAGTGGCCAAGTCGCCGCTGGGCGCGCTGTCGGCCCCGGCGATGCTGCGCGCCACGCAGATCCAGCTCGCCACGGGCAGGATCGCCACGCCCCAGGCCATGGCGACGCTCGACTCGCTGCGCTTCCGCTGGAGGGGCGACGCGGTGGAGCTGGAGACGATCCGCGCGCTGGGGCAGGCGTACCTCGAGCAGGGCCGCTACCGCGAGACGCTGGCGGTGCTGCGCTCGGCGGGGGGGCGGCTGCCCGACCTGCCGCAGGCGGCCGAGCTGCAGGCCGACCTCGCCTCCGCCTTCAAGACGCTGTTCCTCGACGGGCAGGCGGACGGGCTGCAGCCCATCCAGGCGCTGGCCCTGTTCTACGACTTCAAGGAGCTGACCCCCATCGGCGCGGACGGCGACCGCATCGTGCGCCGCCTGGTGCGCCGGCTGGTGGACGTGGACCTTCTCGACCAGGCCGCCGACCTCCTGCGCTACCAGGTGGACAACCGGCTGGACGGGGTGGCGCGGGCGCAGGTGGCCACCGACCTGGCGCTGATCGAGCTGATGGCGCGCAAGCCCGAGCCGGCGCTGGGGGCGATCAGCGCCTCGCGCACCACGCTCCTTCCCGCCGCGCTGAACGCGCAGCGCCGCGTGATCGAGGCGCGGGCGCTCGTGGAGCTCGGCCGCCCTGACCACGCCTTGGAGGTGCTGGGCAAGGACGCGGGACCGGACGCCTCCGAGGTGCGCGCCTTGATCGCCTGGCGCGGCAAGGACTGGCCCGCGGCGGCCAGGGCGGCGGAGCTGCGGCTGGGCGAGCGCTGGCGCGATCCCCGCCCCCTGGACGGGGCGGAGACGTCGCTCCTGCTGCGCGCGGGCGCGGCCTACAGCCTGGCGCACGACGACGCGGCGCTCACCCGGCTGCGGACGCGCTACTCGGCGCTGGCCGACGGGAGCGGCCAGCCGGAGGCGCTGCACGTGGCGCTGGCGGGCTTCGCCGACGCGCCGACGGGAAATGTCGGGACCGCCGTTGCGCAGGCCTCCGGCGACGCGGGCCTGTTCGCCGGTTGGGTGGCGCGTATGAAGGCCCGCTTCCGCGAGGCGCCCGCGCCGCTCCCCGCGCCCGTGCTCAAGGCGTCCGGCCCCGGCGGCGCCCCGACGTCCGCGACCGGGCCGCGCAGCGCCTGAAGCGGTCAGGCGGCGCGCAGGGCGCCCCAGGCGAGCGCGGCCCAGCCGGCCAGGAAGAGCAAGCCCCCGAGCGGCGTCACAGCGCCCCACAGCCGCGCGCCCGTGATCGCCAGGAGGTAGAGCGAGCCGCCGAACACGAGACCGCCCGCGCCGAACAGCCACCCCGCCCAGCCCGCCGACGCCACCCCCGCCCGCACGAGCGCCAGGCAGCCCAGCCCCGCCGCGGCGTGGGCGAGCTGGTAGGCGGCCCCCGTCCTCAGCCAGTCCTTCACCTGGGGATCGGCGACGCCGTGCGCGCCGAACGCGCCCGCGGCCACCGCCAGGAACCCGTTCACCGCCGCCAGCAGGAGCCAGCCCCGGGCGACCCCGAGCATCTCCATCCCCGTCACCCCCACAGCGCCGCAGCGGGCGGCGCGATCATCGAACCGGTGAACTCCAGCCCCGGCTCCCGGTCGCGGGCCAGGAGCAGTGGCCCGTCCAGGTCCACGAAGGCGGCGCCCTGCGCGACCAGCATCGCGGGCGCCATGGCGAGCGAGGTGGCCACCATGCAGCCCGCCATCACCTCCAGCCCCCGGGCCCGCGCCTCGGCGTCCAGGGCCAGCGCCTCGGTGAGGCCGCCCGCCTTGTCCAGCTTGACGTTCACGCAGGCGTAGCGGCGGGCGCAGGCGTCGAGCTCGGCGCGGGTGTGCAGGCTCTCGTCGGCGCAGAGCGGCGTGGGGCCGGCCCAGCCCTCCAGCTCGTCGTCGGCGCCGGCGGGGAGGGGCTGCTCGACCAGGGCGACCTCCAGACGGGCGAAGTCGGGGGAAAGGCGGCGCAGGTCGTCGAAGGTCAGCGCCTCGTTGGCGTCCACGATCAGGCGCGTCTTCGGAGCGGCCTCGCGCACCGCCGCCACGCGGTCCAGGTCGCCGGGACCGCCGATCTTCAGCTTCAGCATGGGGCGGCGGGCCTCGGCGCGGGCGGCCTCGGCCATGGCGGCGGGCTCGCCGAGGCTGATGGTGTAGGCGGTCTTGACGGGGTCGAGCCGGGTGCGGCCCGCCAGCTCCCAGGCGCGGCGGCCGGCGCGCTTGCTCTCCAGGTCCCACAGGGCGCAGTCCAGCGCGTTGCGCGCCGCGCCGGGCGGCAGGAGCGCCTGCACGGCCGCAAGGTCGACGCCCGCCTCCACCCGGGCGCGCACGGCCTCCAGGTCGGCGAGCACGCGCTCGACGGTCTCGCCGTAACGGGCGTAGGGCGTCGCCTCGCCCCGGCCTGCGGCGTCGGCGTCGGCGAGGTGGACGACCACCACCCGCGCCTCCGTCTTGGCGCCCCGCGCGATGACGAAGGCGGCGGCCAGCGGCCACCGCTCCTCGCCCACCTCCATGCGGATCAATGCAGGTCGCCCACCGCGGCGTCGAGCAGCAGGAAGGCGCGGCCGGGATCGGAGCCGAGGAGCGTGGAGGTGGTCCCTCCGTCGCGCCGGGCCTGGTCGCGCACCAGCTCGCCGTAGCGGACGCGGTAAGC
>CAXSHO010000052.1:11715-20442 GCA_964237305.1 uncultured Caulobacteraceae bacterium | reverse complement strand
AGGTAGGCCTCGCCCGCCCGGGGCCACAGGCTCTCCGCGGCGAAGGCGGCGCGCCCGTCGGAGCGCCCCCGCTTGCGCAGGCCGAGCGTCAGCCGGCGCCCGCCCAGCGTGGAGGAGCTGGCGAGCGCCCAGAACGGCTGCGGCCGGTCCGGCCAGCGCCGCGCCGACCAGCCGCCGTCCGCCCCCGGCAAAAGGAGCCGCGACTGGTGCGACCAGCCGAGGAAGGCCGAACGCACGCGCTGGGCGGCCACGTGCAGCGCGGGCGAGCCGCAAGGCTCCGCATCCGCCGTGGCCCGCGCCCGGGCCGCCGCCGCGTCCAGCGCCGCCCGGTCGGCCCCCGCGCGCAGCGCCGCGCCCCGCGCCTGCAGCGCCCCCGCCTCCAGCGCCAGGCCCAGCTTGGGGTCGAACAGCTTGCAGCGCGCCCCCGCCTCCTGCATCAGCGTGCGCTCGTAGACGGTCCGGGCCAGGTCGCCGCCGCCGGTCGGGGCTTGGGCCGCCGCCGGGGCCGCCGCGAGGGCGAGCGCCAGGGCGGCGGCGGGGAGGACGGAGCGGCGCATGCGGCGCGACCCTGCCGCCCGCCGCTTACGGCCGGATGAACGGGAGACGTCGTGGAGCTTCACACCGACCTCTGGGTCCGCGCCCTCCTGCGTCGCGCCGAGCTCGCCGGCGGCTTCGCCACCGTGGTGCGCAAGGGCGACGCGCGGGGCGGGGCGGTGCTGGTGAAGGCGCGTCATCGCCGCTCCGGCTCCGTGAGGTTGTACGCGGAGGCGGTGCGCGGCGAGGGCGAGGCGGTGTGGATGCAGCCCCACCCCCACGCCCCGGAGGCCGATCTGGACGCCTACGCCGAGCGCCAGGCCCGCTACGATCCCGACCTGTGGGTGGTGGAGGTGGAGGACGGCGACGGCCGCCATTTCCTCACGGAGCGGGTGGAGGGCGAGGGGGCGCCCACCCCGCCGCCGCCCGCCCCGCCGCCGCCCGGCCCCGCCGGTTAACCCTGTCCGCAAACCGCGTCGAAAGCCCGGCGCGGCATGCTTGCGCCATGCTGTTCCTGATGAACGATGCGGTGCTGGACCTCGCCGTGCAGGCCGCGCCCGCGCCCGCCCGCACCCGCGCCCTGTCCCTGGCGCACGTGCTGCGCCTCGGGGCCGAGATCTACGCCGAGCGCCCCCTGCTGCACCGGGATGACCCGGAGCGCGCGGCCCGGCTGGCGCTCCTCATCAAGAGCAAGGCGCCGGAGGTGAACGCCGCCCTGTTCGTGGCGCCCGCCTGCGGCTGCAGCCCGGACGCGGTGTCCTCGCGCCTGGCCGAGCTGTCGCTGGACGTCATGGCCGGCCTCGCCGACCTCGCCCGTCGCGACGCCCTCAACCCCGTCACCGCCGACCGCGAGGTGTGGCGCCGCCTGGCGGCGTGACGCTCACCAGCCGCGACAGGCCTGCAGCGCGGTGTGCACCGTCTCACGGTCGGGCTGCGCCAGGGCCCCGGCCCGGCGCAGGATGCGGGAGCTGTCCAGCGTGGCGAGCTTGCCGGCGCGGACGCGGCAGGCCACCGACAGCCCCGCCGCCGCCAGATCCGCGATGAGCGCATCCCCTCGCTGCAGCGGACCCGGCGTGCTGGTCACCATGGCGAGCCACAGCCGCCCCTGCTCCATCTCCAGCTCGGGCGCGGAGACGACCACGGCGGGGCGACGCTTCTCCCCCGCGATGTCGCTGTAGGGAAACGGCACCACCACCACGTCGTAGGGTTGAAGGATCAAAGCTCCCGCCAGGCCTCCTCGTCGGCGGACTCCCCCCACTCGCTGAAGGCGGTGAACGGGTCTCCGTCCGGATCTCGCGACGGAGCCTGATCGTCCTCGATGTCGATGCGCGAGGCGCTGATCAGGCTTGCGGCCGGACTGTCCCCGACCATCCGCATGCTGACGCCTCCCCGGCGCAGGCGCGCGGCGACCGCCTGCGGGTCGCGGACGTAGAACTCGTTCACCGCGCGGTTGTGCTGAGGGTCGACCGCCCGGTCGGCGAGCACGAAATATCCGTCGACCAGCTTGGGGGTGAAGACCTCCACCCGCCCGTCAGGCAGGCGGCGGCGGCGCACGAAGCGCAGGCTCATCTTGCTAGCTCCAGCAAACAAGGCGCACGTTAGTCATTGCTGGTGCTTGCGTCCAGCCGGCCTGCGTTGCTACAGGATGGCATGTCCGCCCTCTCACCCGCCGCCGAAGCCAGCCGGCGGCGGACCTTCGCGATCATCAGCCACCCCGACGCCGGCAAGACCACGCTCACCGAGCACCTGCTGCTGGCGGGCGGGGCGATCCGCGCGGCGGGGGCGGTGCGGGCGCGCGGCGAGACGCGGCGCACCCGGTCGGACTGGATGAAGATCGAGCGCGAGCGGGGGATCTCGGTCTCGGCCAGCGTGATGACGTTCGAGCACGAGGGGCTCCTGTTCAACCTCCTCGACACGCCCGGCCACGAGGACTTCAGCGAGGACACCTACCGCACGCTCACCGCCGCCGACGCCGCGGTGATGGTGCTGGACGCCGCCAAGGGCATCGAGCCGCAGACGCTGAAGCTGTTCGAGGTGTGCCGCCTGCGCGACATCCCCATCGTCACCTTCATCAACAAGATGGACAGGGAGGCGCAGGACCCCTTCGCGCTGCTGGACGAGATCGGGGGCAAGCTCGCGCTCGACCCCGCGCCGCTCTACTGGCCCGCGGGCAGCGGGAACCGGTTCAGGGGCATGCTCGACCTGCGCGACGATAGCTTCATCCCCTACGTGCGCAACCCGGACGAGGCGGACGAGGACGACCTCCGGCCCGTGCCGCTGCGATCCAACGCCGTCGCCCGCCTGATGGACGCCGCCGAGCAGGAGGAGCTGACGGAGGGGGCGGAGCTGGTCACGGGCGCGTCCAAGCCGTTCGACCTCGCCTCCTTCCGCGAGGGGCACATGACGCCGGTGATCTTCGGCTCGGCGCTGCGCCACTTCGGCGTGGGCGAGCTCCTGGCCACGCTCGGCGCCTTCGCCCCGCCGCCGGAGCCGGTGGAGGCCGAGCGGGGCGGGGCGGGGGTGGAGGTGGCCCCCGGCGACCCGGAGGTGACGGGCTTCGTGTTCAAGATCCAGGCGAACATGGACCCGAACCACCGCGACCGCATCGCCTTCGTGAAGCTGTGCTCCGGCGGCTTCAAGCGCGGCATGAAGCTCAAGGTGCAGAACACCGGCCGCCAGATGAGCGTGCACAACCCCATCCTCTTCCTGGCCTCAGACCGGGAGCTGGCGGAGGAGGCCTTCGCGGGCGACGTGATCGGCATCCCCAACCACGGCGTGCTGCGCGTGGGCGACAGCCTGAGCGAGACGGGCACGCTGCGCTACGCCGGCCTGCCCAACTTCGCCCCGGAGATCCTGCAGCGCGTGCGCGTGAAGGACCCGCTCAAGGCCAAGCACCTGTCCCGCGCCCTGGAGAGCCTGGCGGAGGAGGGGGTCACCCAGCTGTTCCGCCCGGAGATCGGCAGCGACTTCATCGTGGGCGCCGTGGGCCCCCTGCAGTTCGAGGTCATGGCCGACCGCCTCGCCAGCGAGTTCAACCTAGAGGTGGCCTTCGAGCCCTCGCCCTTCGCCGACGCCCGCTGGGTGGTGGGGGGCAGGGCCGAGGTGGAGGACTTCGCGGGCAAGCACCGCGGCGCCATGGCGCGCGACATCGACTCCGCCCCCGTCTTCCTCGCCAAGAGCGCCTGGGAGACCAACTACGTCTCCGAGCGCTTCCCCAAGGTGGCGCTGCAGCGGACCAAGGAGCGCGGCTGATGACTGGAGCGGCGGCCCGCGCGGCGATCACGGTCGTCCTGGCGCTTGCGGTGCAGGCGCATGCGCAGGAGCCCGTCCCCGCCTATGCCGAATTCGCGGACCTGCCTGGCGTGTCCTTCGTCTTCTACGACGTCGAGGGCGGCGACGAAGCGGCGGTGCGGGCGTCGATGAACGCGAAGCGGCCTTCCGACATCAACGACGGGCGGCCGGTGGACGCGCTGACGCGGTGGCGCGTGCGCTGGACCCTCCGCAGCGGAGCACAAGGCTGCGCGCTGGCGGGACCTCTGCAGTTCAGCGCCGTCATCACCTTGCCTCGGCTGGCGAGCGGGAGCCGCAGCGATGCGAAGCTCGTCGCGCGCTGGGATGAGTACATGGCCGCCTTGCGGCGTCACGAGGCGGGCCACGTCCGTCACGCCTATGAACATCTGGAAGACGTGCGGGTCGCGCTGAGCCGCCCCGGCGAGGACTGCGCGCGCGTCACGGAGGCGGCGAAGGGGGTGATCGCGGTGCTCGCCGCCTATGATGGACAGTACGACCGCGAGACCCGGCACGGCTTCAGCCAGGGCGCCCGCTTCCCCTGAGGCGCCCGCGGCGGGTTTGATTTCATCCCGCCGCCGATCTACCTACGGCGGCCTCAGGCGGGCGGGGGCGACCCCGGCCGCCTTTTTCACGCCCGTCCTCCAGGAGCCCCGCCATGGCCGATCTGCCCTCCGGCGCCACGGGCGTCCTGGTGCTCGCCGACGGGATGGTCATGCCCGGCTTCGGCGTGGGGGCCGTGGGCGAGGCGGTGGGCGAGGTGTGCTTCAACACCGCCATGACGGGCTACCAGGAGATCCTGACCGACCCGTCCTACATGGCGCAGATCGTCACCTTCACCTTTCCCCACGTCGGGAACACCGGCGTGAACCGGGAGGACGTGGAGCAGTTCGGGCGCGAGGCGGGCGCCCCCGGTGCGGCGGGGAGCCTGGACGCGGGCTTCGGCGGCGCGCGCACCACCGCCCGGGCGGCGATCTTCCGCGACGGGCCCACCGACCCCGCTAACTACCGCTCCACCGGTCCCCTGCACGACTGGATGGCGGGCCGGGGCGTGGTCGGGCTTGCGGGCGTGGACACCCGCGCGCTCACCCGCCGCATCCGCGAGCGCGGCATGCCGCACGGCGTGGTGGCCCACGCGCCGGACGGCCGCTTCGACCTCGACGCGCTCCTGGCCAGGGCGCGGGCGTGGGAGGGGATCGCGGGGCTGGACCTGGCCCGCGAGGCCACCACGCTGCAGAGCTTCACCTTCGACGAGGGGCTGTGGGGCTGGCCCGGCGGCTACGCCGGCCCCCGCGAGACCCCGCGCTTCGAGGTCGCGGTGCTGGACTACGGGATCAAGCGCAACATCCTGCGCGCGCTCACCAGCATCGGCGCGCGGGCGACGGTGCTCCCCGCCTCCACCACCGCGGAGGAGGTGCTGGCGCGCAAGCCGGACGGCGTGCTGCTGTCCAACGGACCGGGCGACCCGGCGGCCACCGGCGCGTACGCCGTGCCCGAGATCACGCGCTTGGTGGACTCGGGCACGCCCGTCTTCGGCATCTGCCTCGGCCACCAGATGCTGGCGCGGGCGCTGGGGGCGCAGACGTCCAAGATGGACCAGGGCCACCACGGGGCCAACCACCCGGTGAAGGACCTCGCCACCGGCCGGGTGGAGATCGTCTCCATGAACCACGGCTTCACCGTGGACAGGGACAGCCTGCCCGAGCCCGTGCGCGAGACCCACGTCTCGCTGTTCGACGGCACCAACGCCGGCCTGGCGCTCCGCGACCGGCCGGTGTTCAGCGTGCAGCACCATCCGGAGGCCAGCCCCGGGCCGACGGACAGCCTCCACCTGTTCCAACGCTTCGCCGGGCTGATGCAGGACGCGCGGGGCTGACCGCCTTATGGTAGGCTGACGCCATGGCCGACGTCGCGCTCCGCCCCATGTCCCCCGAGGAGTTCTTCGCCTGGGCCGAGCACCAGGAGGAGCGATACGAACTGGTGGACGGCGCGCCCGTGCTGAAATTCGACAACGGGCCGGGGATGATGGCGGGGGCGTCCGCGGCGCACGACCAGATCGTCGTCAACCTCATAAGCGGGCTCAGGAACCGCCTCCGCGGTGGGCCCTGCCGGGTGAAGTCGGCCGACCAGGCGACGCGGACCGCCCGGGGCAACCTGCGCATGCCGGACGTGACCGTCGATTGCGGCCGCTACGTCCCGGCCAGCTTTGAGAGCACCGCGCCCGCCGTGGTCTTCGAGGTGCTCTCTCCCTCAACCCGCCGCACGGACCTCCTGCGCAAGGTGGACGAGTATCAGAACGTCCCGAGCTTGCGCCACTTCGTGATCCTGGAGCCCGGCAGGGTGTGCGCGATGGTCTGGTCGCGCGGGGCGGACGGCTGGTCTTCGCAGATGGTCGAGCGGATCGCAGAAGACATGCCGCTGCCCGCCGTCGGCGTGGCGCTGCCGATGGCGGAGGTCTACGAGGACGTCGAGCTCGAGCCCTGACGTCCGTCGTGGAGGAGGGGCGTGCGGCCGTCACCGGGGGCGGTGGCGACGGCCGCAGCTCCGATCCGGCGCTGACCCGGGGGGCCCGGCGCCGGCCGAACCGGTTACTGGGGCATCAGCACCGTGTCGACAACGTGGATCACGCCGTTCGACTGGTAGACGTTGGGGATCGTCACCTTGGACATGCCGCCCTTGGCGTCGGTCAGGGTGACGGTCTTGCCCTTCTTGTGCACGGTCAGCGAACCGCCCTGCACGGTGGTCAGCGTCTGGCCGTCCTTCAGGTCGGCGGCCGACAGGCGGCCGGGCACCACGTGGTAGGTCAGGATGGTGGTGAGCGTGCCCTTGTTCTCGGGCTTCACCAGCGTGTCCACCGTGCCCGCGGGCAGCTTGGCGAAGGCGGCGTTGGTGGGGGCGAACACGGTGAAGGGGCCGGGGCCGTTCAGGGTGTCGACGAGGCCGGCGGCCTTCACGGCCGCGACGAGGGTGGTGTGGTCCTTGGAGTTGACCGCGTTCTCCACGATCGTCTTGGAGGGGTACATGGCGGCGCCGCCGACCATCACCGTCTTCTCGGAGCTCATGCCCGAGTGCGACATGGCGGACTGCGCCTGCACGGAGCCGGCGGTGGCGGCGAGGGCGAGGGCGGCGCCGAAGGCGGCGGCGCGGAAGGTCGAGGTCATGGTCGGGCGTCTCTCCTGAACGGGACGTCGCGACGACGCCCTCCAGACCAGCTACGGTCGAGCTGGCCCGGCGGATGCGCGACGCGCAGTTAAATGTGGGCGAGCACGCCCGCCGCGATGACCGGCCCGGTGGGCGCCCCGTCCGCCTGCGAGGGCCGGGGCTCCAGCGACACGGCCAGGGTGGCGCCCGCGCGGGCGGCGGCGGCCAGCGCCCTGGACAGGTGCAGCGGCGCGGTGCGCGTCAGGTTCACGGCGCCCACGGCCTGCGGCTTCCCGCCCGCGGGGATCAGCCACAACTCGCGCACGCGCGGGTCCACCGGGCCGGGGTTCACGGGCGTCACCAGGACGGAGGCGCGGGCGCGGTCGAGCGTGGCGGTGAACAGCGTGTCGTTGCTCAGCACCGCACCGCCCGCGGGCGGGTCCAGGCGCGCGGCGAGGAGCGGCGGGTTGGCCGTCCGGCGGCCGGCGAACAGCCCGACGGCTCCCGCGCTCACCACCGACAGGGCGACCCCCGCGGCGATGGCCATGCGCCGCCAGCGGGTGGGGCGCCGTCGCGCGGCCGGCGCAGGAGCGGCCCCGCGCCGGGCGCCCGCCGCAACGGGAGGCGGAGCGGCGGCCGCCTCCGAGGCGGCGAGCGCCGCGTCGATGCGGGCCCAAAGGTCGGGGGACGGCTCCACCGGGCGGGCCGACTCGGCCAGCGGATGCAGCCGGTCGCTCCACTCCGCGGCCTCCGCCGCGAAGGCCGGGTCCGCGGCGGCGCGCGCCTCGGCCGCGGCGCGCTCGCCGGCGTCGAGCACGCCCAGCGCCAGCTCGGCGGCCAAGGTGTCGCCGTCCAGGCGCGGGGGCCGGCGCCGGGGTCCGGGGGGAGGCGACGCGTCGGTCATGCGTCGAGGCATTCGCGCAGCTTGATCAGGCCGCGGCGGACCTGGCTCTTCACCGTGCCGAGCGGCTTGCCCGTGCGGCGTGCGAGCGCCTCGTAGGTGACGCCGTCGAGGAAGGCGGTGCTGATGGCCGCGGACTCCTCCGGCCGAAGCGTGTCCAGGCAGCCGTGCAGCCGCCGCACCTCGTCCGACCGCATGAGGAGCGTCTCCGCCCCCGGGGTGTCGTCGGCCACGGCCTCGCCCTCGGCGGTGGTGGCCTCCGGGCGGGGGCCGCGGGCGCGCAGGCGGTCGATGGCGCGGTTGCGCGCCACGGCGGTCAGCCAGGCCGCAGCGCCGGCGCGGGAGGGATCGAACGCCGCCGCGCGCCGCCAGACGGTGAGGTAGACCTCCTGCATCACGTCCTCGGCCTCCTCCCGGTCGGAGAGGATACGGACCACGACGCCGTAAAGCTTCGCACGGGTTGCGTCATAAAGGTCACGCAGGGCCGCCCGCTCGCCCGCCGCCACGCGCGCCATCACCGGCGCGAGCGGATCCACGCGGGTCGGCGGCGCAACGTCGGCTCCGGCGAGGTCGGGGGCGGCTATGGGGCGGCTCCAGGCGCGCGGGAGGGGGTGCGGCTCAGGTCGACGCCGCCCCCTACAGCGGCGCAGACGGGCTTGCGGTTCCGCCGGCGCGAGCGGCGGCCTTGCCGGGTGCGGCCACGCCCCCTACACCGCCGCCTCAGCCCCATTCCCGTCCGTCCCGCCGCGCCCGCCGCGCCGCGGGCGGCTGCGCGCGCGAGTTCCCCGACCATGCCCAAGCGCACGGACATCCGCTCCATCCTGATCATCGGCGCGGGCCCCATCGTGATCGGGCAGGCCTGC
>CAXSHO010000052.1:9076-11705 GCA_964237305.1 uncultured Caulobacteraceae bacterium | reverse complement strand
GCCGGGTCGAGCGGCGGCGGTGGGGGTTTGCCGCGGCCGACCGTGGCGCGGGTGACGTTCGGCATGTCCACCGCGAGGGCGAGCGTGGCCGGACCCGGCGAGTTCGACTCCTCGGGCGTGCGGGCGTGCAAGGCGCTGCGGGCCGAGGGCTACCGGATCGTGCTGGTGAACTCCAACCCCGCCACGATCATGACGGACCCGGACCTGGCCGACGCCACCTACATCGAACCGATCACGCCGGAGATCGTGGCGGGGATCATCGCGAAGGAGAAGCCCGACGCGCTCCTCCCCACCATGGGCGGGCAGACCGCGCTGAACACCGCGCTCGCCCTGGAGAGCATGGGCGTCCTGGCCGAGCACGGCGTGGAGATGATCGGCGCGCGCGCCGCGGTGATCGACAAGGCGGAGGACCGGCAGAAGTTCAGGGACGCCATGGACGCCATCGGGCTGGAGAGCCCCAGGTCCACGGTGGTGCACACCCTGGAGGAGGCGATCGCGGCGCTGCCCCACACCGGGCTGCCCGCCGTGATCCGCCCGTCCTTCACGCTGGCCGGCACCGGCAGCGGCATCGCCTACAACATGGAGGAGTTCCGCGCGATCGTGGAGCGCGGGCTGGACCTGTCGCCCGTCACGGAGGTCCTGATCGACGAGAGCCTCCTGGGCTGGAAGGAGTTCGAGATGGAGGTGGTCCGCGACAGGGCGGACAACTGCATCATCGTCTGCGCCATCGAGAACGTGGATCCCATGGGCGTCCACACCGGCGACAGCGTCACCGTCGCCCCCGCGCTCACGCTGACCGACAAGGAGTACCAGCGCATGCGGGCGGCCTCCATCGCCGTCCTGCGCGAGATCGGCGTGGAGACGGGCGGCTCAAACGTGCAGTTCGCCGTGAACCCGGCGGACGGGCGCATGGTGGTGATCGAGATGAACCCGCGCGTGTCGCGCTCCTCCGCCCTGGCCTCCAAGGCGACGGGCTTCCCCATCGCCAAGGTCGCCGCCCGCCTGGCCGTCGGCTACACGCTGGACGAGCTGGACAACGACATCACCGGGGCCACGCCCGCCAGCTTCGAGCCCGCGATCGACTACGTGGTCACCAAGATCCCGCGCTTCGCCTTCGAGAAGTACCCGGGCGCGGAGCCCCACCTCACCACCAGCATGAAGAGCGTGGGCGAGGTCATGGCCATCGGCCGCACCTTCGCGGAGTCCGTGCAGAAGGCGCTGCGGGGCCTTGAGACCGGCCTCACCGGCTTCGACGAGATCGCCATCGAGGGCGCCGACGACCCGGACACCGGCCGCGCCGCGGTGGTCCGCCGCCTGGGCCTGCCGGCGCCCGACCGGCTGCTGGTCATCGCCCAGGCCTTCCGCCACGGCCTGAGCGTGGACGAGATCAACGCCGCCTGCAGCTACGAGCCCTGGTTCCTGCGCCAGATCGCCGACATCGTGCGTGCGGAGGGGCGGGTGCGGGCAGGCGCGCTAGCTCCCTTCCCCCTCGATGGGGGAAGGGGGAGGAGCTTCGCCGGCTCAAAGCCATGGGCTTCTCCGATGCGCGGCTGGCCAAGCTGCTCCACACCACCGAGGCGCAGGTGCGCGCCGCCCGCCACGCGCTGGGCGTCCGCCCGGTGTTCAAGCGCATCGACACCTGCGCCGCCGAGTTCGCGGCCAAGACGCCTTACATGTACTCCACCTACGAGGCGGGCGCCTTCGGCCAGACCCCGGAGGACGAGTCGCAGCCCACCGCCCGGCGCAAGGCGATCATCCTGGGCGGCGGCCCGAACCGCATCGGGCAGGGCATCGAGTTCGACTACTGCTGCTGCCACGCCGCCTTCGCGCTGAAGGAGCTCGGCGTCGAGTCGATCATGGTCAACTGCAACCCGGAGACCGTCTCCACCGACTACGACACCTCCGACCGCCTCTACTTCGAGCCGCTCACCGCCGAGGACGTGCTGGAGCTGATCCACACGGAGACGGGCGCGGGCGAGCTGATCGGGGTGATCGTGCAGTTCGGCGGGCAGACGCCGCTGAAGCTCGCGCAGACGCTGCAGGACGCGGGCGTGCCCATCCTCGGCACCTCCCCCGACGCCATCGACCTGGCCGAGGACCGCGAGCGCTTCCAAAAGCTCCTGCACGAGATCGGCCTGCGCCAGCCCGTGAACGCCATCGCCCGCAGCGACGCCGAAGCCAAGGCTGCCGCGCACAAGGTCGGCTACCCCGTGGTGATCCGCCCGTCCTATGTACTGGGCGGCCGGGCCATGGAGATCGTGCGCGACGACGAGGGGCTCGACCGCTACGTCACCCACGCCGTGCAGGTGTCCGGCGACAGCCCGGTGCTCATCGACCAGTACCTCAGCCGCGCCACGGAGGTGGACGTGGACGCCCTGTGCGACGGGGAGACCGTGTTCGTAGCGGGCGTCATGGAGCACATCGAGGAGGCGGGCGTGCACTCCGGCGACAGCGCCTGCTCGCTGCCGCCCTTCTCGCTCCGCGCGGAGACGGTGGCCGAGCTGAAACGCCAGACCGAGCTCATGGCCAAGGCGCTGGGCGTGCGCGGCCTGATGAACGTGCAGTTCGCCATCGAGGAGCCGCTCTCGGCCGCGCCCCGCCTCTACGTGCTGGAGGTCACCGCCCGCGC
>CAXSHO010000052.1:5689-9066 GCA_964237305.1 uncultured Caulobacteraceae bacterium | reverse complement strand
CGCCATGGCGCTGGCGCTCGGCGTCGGCGGGCTGATGAACGTCCAATACGCGATCAAGGACGGCACCATCTACGTGCTGGAGGTGAACCCCCGCGCCAGCCGCACCGTGCCGTTCGTCGCCAAGGCCATCGGCGCGCCCGTGGCCTCCATCGCCGCCAAGGTCATGGCGGGCGAGCCGCTGGCGTCCTTCGGCCTGGCGGACCGCCCCGATCCGATGCTCGGCGACCACGTGGCGGTGAAGGAGGCGGTGTTCCCCTTCGCGCGCTTCCCCGGCGTGGACACCGTGCTGGGCCCGGAGATGCGCTCCACCGGCGAGGTCATGGGGCTGGACTGGCGCCGCCCCGGCGAGCCGCCGGAGGCCGCCTTCGCCCGCGCCTTTGCGAAGAGCCAGCTGGGCGGCGGGGTGGTGCTGCCCCAGGCGGGCGCGGTGTTCATCTCGGTGAAGGACGCGGACAAGGACCTGATC
Organism: uncultured Caulobacteraceae bacterium; assembly: GCA_964237305.1. GTDB lineage: Bacteria > Pseudomonadota > Alphaproteobacteria > Caulobacterales > Caulobacteraceae > JASLDZ01. The sequence goes on along the minus strand of CAXSHO010000052.1, from coordinate 8,600 downwards.
GCCGAGCCCGCGCGGCTCCTGGCGGGGCGCGGCTTCCGCATCGTCGCCACCGCCGGAACCGCCCGCCACCTCGCCGCGCAGGGGATCGTCGCGGAGCCGGTGAAGAAGGTCCTGGAGGGGCGGCCCAACATCGTGGACGCCATGAAGGACGGCGCGATCCAGCTCGTGTTCAACACCACGGAGGGCCGCCAGAGCCTGGCCGACAGCTTCGACCTGCGCCGCACCGCCCTCCTCATGAAGATCCCCTACTACACCACCGCCGCCGGCGCGCTGGCCGCCGCCCAGGCCGTCGGCGCCCTGGCCGACGGCGCGCTGGAGGTGAGGGCGCTGCAGAGCTACGGGTGATCGGCCGCTTCGGTCATCAGTCGGATGTGGTCTCCGAGCCCCGCCGCAGACGCCTTGTCACGGAACTTGCGGTCCGCCGTGACGAGAGGCAGTTCCCGCCGCCGAGCCAGCGCAAGATAGACACAGTCGTAGACGGGATGCCGCAGCTGCAGCGCCAGATCGCATGCGGCGCTCTCATCGACGGCCTCCAGCTGAACCGGGAGCGTCGGGATTTCCGCCACCCTGCGCGCCGTCTCGTCGAGAGAGAGCTGCCCCAGTCTCAGCCTGCGGAGCAGGGCGTTGGCGCATTCCAATCGCAGGATCGCAGGCGCGATCAGGTCTTCAAGCAGGAAGCGCGCGGCCATCTCCGAGTCAGGCTCTTCGATCAGCCACTTGGTCGCCACCGAGGCGTCGATGACGACCGTCACGTCTCCTCGCGCATCTCGCGGATCAGCACCTCCGAAGGCGTGAACGTGCGACCGCGCGTCTCCTCGCGGAGGGCGCGCGCGCGTTCGATCCAAGCCGCCTTGGCCTCGCTCAGGCGGCTTGAAGCCACGGCCTCGTCGAGGATCGCGCGATGCTCCGCTTCGATGCTGCGGCCATGATCCGCAGCCAGGCGTTTCAGGCCGGAGATGGTCGTCTCCGACAGGTTGCGCACGAGGAGCTGTCCCATGACAAAGTGATAGCGCATGATAGCACCCGCGCCAACGGAGCCGTGGCATGATCACCGTCCACCACCTTGAGAACTCACGCTCGCAGCGGGTGCTGTGGCTCCTGGAGGAGCTGGAGGTGCCCTACGAGGTGAAACGGTACGAGCGGGACAAGGCCACGATGCTGGCCCCGCCGGAGCTTCGCAAGCTGCACCCGCTCGGCAAGTCGCCGGTGATCGAGGACGGCGGGGTGGTCTACGCCGAGACGGGGGCCATCGTGGAGCACCTGCTCCAGCGCCACGGCGCGGGCCGGCTGGTCCCCGCCGCGGAGGAGGACAGGCGGCGGCAGACCTACTGGCTCCACTACGCCGAGGGGTCGGCCATGACGCCTCTGTTGCTCAAGCTGGTGTTCGACGTCATGCCGCGCCGTTCGCCCGGGCTGATGCGGCCGCTGGTGAACGCGGTGGCCGGGCGCGCGAAGGCGGGCTTCGTCGAGCCGCAGCTGAAGGCGCACATGGACTACTGGGAGGGCGAGCTGGCCGCCACGGGCCGGTTCGCCGGGGCGGAACTCTCCGCGGCGGACATCATGATGAGCTTCCCGCTGGAGGCCGCCGCCCATCGCGCGGGGCTGGCCGTCGGCCGTCCGCGGTGCATGGCGTTCCTGGCGGGCGCCCACGCCCGGCCGGCCTATCGGAGGGCGCTGGAGCGGGGCGGGCCCTACGCCTACGCCTGAACGCCGGCCGGCGCGTGAAGCGGAGGCTTGAACCGCGTCGCCGCGCTTCCCATACTCGTCCGCCTCCGACGCTCCCGGGCGGCCCCGGATCGTCGAACTGTTCTCTCAAGGCCGGACAAGAGCCTCTGCCACATGGAAAAAGTGCCGATGACTGGCGGGGGCTTCCAGTCCCTCGACGACGAGTTGAAGCGCCTGAAGACCTCCGAGCGCCCGGCGGTGATCGCGGCCATCTCCGAGGCGCGCAGCCACGGCGACCTGTCGGAGAACGCCGAGTACCACGCCGCCAAGGAGCGGCAGGGCTGGATCGAGGGCCGCATCGCCGAGATCGAGGACAAGATCAGCCGCGCCCAGGTGATCGACGTCTCCAAGCTCTCCGGCAGCCAGGTGAAGTTCGGCGCCACCGTCACGGTGGTCGACGAGGATACGGAGGACGAGAGCCGCTACCAGATCGTGGGCGAGCACGAGGCCGACGTGAAGCAGGGCCGGCTGTCGCTGACGAGCCCGCTCGCCCGCACCATGATCGGCAAGGAGCCGGGCGAGGTGGTGGAGGTGCAGACCCCCGGCGGCGTCAAGTCGTACGAGATCCTCAAGGTCGAGTGGCTCTGACCGCGGCGTGAGCCCCGGCGGCCCGGCCGCAGGTTCGGGCGGAAGTCCAGAGGGGCCGCCGCTCGACATCCGCGTCGTCACCGACGGGCGGACGGGGATCGAGGCGCAGGCGCTGGGGCTGGCCGAGGCGGTGGCGGCGCTGACGCCCGCGACGATCAGCGTGCGCCGGGTGCGCTGGCGGCCCTGGCTCCGGCGGCTGCCCACCCGGCTGGTTCCCTGGCCCGAGCTGGTGCTCGACCCCGCGGGCGACGCCCTCGCCGCGCCCTGGCCCGACCTGTGGATCGGGAACGGGCGGCTGTCGGTCCCCGCCTCCATCGCGGTCCGGCGGCGCTCCGGCGGGCGCAGCTTCGTGGTGCAGCTGCAGGACCCGCTGCGGCCCTCCCGACTGTTCGACCTCGTCATCCCGCCCGCGCACGACGGGCTGTCCGGCCCGGACATGTTCCCGATCCTGGGCGCGCCGCACCGCATGACGGCGGCGCGCATGGCGCAGGGCGCGGCCGCCCGGGAGGCAGCCGAATGAACCGTTTCGATTACATCCGTCCGGATACCGTCTCCGATGCGATCAAGGCGTTGGCGACGCCGGCTTCCCGGGTTCTCG
>CAXSHO010000052.1:2443-5679 GCA_964237305.1 uncultured Caulobacteraceae bacterium | reverse complement strand
CGCGAGCGGCTGGACGCGCTGCCCCGGCCGCGGGTCGCCGTGCTGGTCGGCGGGCGCTCCAAGGCCTTCGACCTGCCCCCCGCCCGCGCCCGGGCGCTGGCCGACGCGCTGGCGGGGGCGTTGGACGCGACGGGCGGCTCGCTCCTCATGACCTTCTCCCGCCGCACGCCGGCCGCCGCCGCCGCCATCCTGCGCGAGCGGCTGGCCCGCCGGCCCGGCTGGACCTGGGACGGGGAGGGGCCGAACCCGCTGCCCGCCTTCCTGGGCGTGGCCGACCACGTGGTGGTCACCGCCGACAGCATCAACATGGTCGCCGAGGCCGCGGCCACCGGCGCCCCCGTCCACATCGCGGCGGTGGAGGGGCGCCAGGCGCGCAAGGACCGGTTCCACGCCGCTCTCCTCGCCCGCGGGATCGCCCGCCCCTTCGAGGGGCGGCTCGACAGCTGGAGCTATCCGCCGCTGCGCGAGACGGAGCGCGCGGCGGCCGAGGTGCTGGCGCGCCTGCGCGCGCGCCACGGTCGCGCTTGACGAGGCGCACCGCCAAGCCGCAAGCGTGGCGGTGATGACGAGCGAGCCCGTCCCGCCCCTTCAGGGCCTCCGCGTTCTGGTGGTGGAGGACGAGACGCTCGTGGCCATGCTGCTGGAGGACATGCTCTCCGACCTGGGCTGCGAGCTGGCGGGGTCGATCTCGCGCGTGGCCCAGGCGGTGGAGTTCGCACGCGACCTCCAGCAGTCCTTCGACGTGGCGATCCTGGACGTGAACGTGGCGGGCGAGCCGATCACGCCGGTGGCGGAGGCGCTGGCCGACCGCGGCGCACCGATGATCTTCGCCACCGGCTACGGCGCCAGCGGCGTGCCCGAGCCCTTTCGCGGCCGCCCCGTGCTGCAGAAGCCCTTCGGCATGACGGAGGTGGAGGCCCGCCTGCGCGAGGCCACGGGGCGTTAGGCCGCCGCGTCCATCTCAGCGATCGACGCGATCTCAGTCCTCGTGGGCAGGGTCGTATCGTCCGTCACCCGCGGCGTCATCGACCTTCCGCGAGGTCCCGCCGAAGCCTTCCTGCAGGGTCCGCCATGGATGGGTCAGGTCACGCCAGGCTTCCTTGGCCTGCTCGGCTAGGTAACCCGTGTCGAAAGAGAAGCTGCCCTCACGGTCCGCCATCCAGAACCCTCCACTCGGCCGCGACCGCCCGAACGGTCTTGACCAGTCCACCTAGAATTCAGGCTCCCACCACGATCAAGTCACCGACCCATATCAGGGCCTTGAACACATCGGCGCTCGTGGCGAGCCAGGGTGGGGCGAGACGCGCGTGCTCCGCAAGGCTGACGCAGAACCTGATCGCCACCGCGACGTCGAAGGCGGTGAGAAAGGCCAAGCCGCCGTAGACGATCTTGGACGCCAGATCCGCGATGGGCTTGAAGCCGGCGGGCAACTGCATCGCGACGACCCATCCACTGCGCCCGACGACGCAGGACGGCGTCGTTCAAGCGGGAACGGGTCGCATCGCAGCGATCAGCCGTCCAGGCGCGTCACCGCGTCGCCGACGCGCACGGTCCCGCCCTCCAGCACGCGGGCGGTGATCCCGCCGTGGCCGCGCACGGCGTTGTAGCCGCCCGGGCCGAGCGTCTCCTCCATGCGCGAGCAGGGGTGGCACTCGCCCGTGGCCTCCAGCACCGCGCCGCCCACGCGGAAGCGCCGCTCCTTCAGCGCCAGGAGGTTCACGCCCGACGTGACGAGGTTGCGGCGCAGCTCGTGCGGCGTCGCGGGCGCGCGGCCGAGCCAGGCGCCGATGTCGCGCAGGTGCTCGGCGGCGATCAGCGTGACATGGCGCGTCCCGCTGCGGCCGGCGTAGCGTTCGCCCACCAGCCCCGCCTCCGGCGCAAGCTCGCCCGCCTCCACCTCGACCATGGGCTCGCGCCGGGCGGGCCGCAGGCCGATCCACGCCACGGCGCCGGGACGCACCGGGCCGTCGAGCAGGCGCGCCAGGGCGGAGCCTGTGGGGAAGGCGGTCAGACGCGGAACCGGTAGTCGCGGCCCGGCTCGCGCTCCACGTCGGGCGGGAAGCTTGCGCGCTTGGCGGCGTAGTAGGCGCGTCGGTGGTCGCCGTCGGAGGCCGCGTTGTAGGTGAGGTAGAGGATGCGGCGCTGCGCGTCGGTGAGGTTCGGCTTGGAGGCGTGCGGGGCGTAGCTGTCGAAGAACAGGACGTCGCCGGGGGCGCCGGGGACGGGAACGAGCGCGAAGGCGGCCATCTGCTCCGGCGTCAGCGGCGTCCACTCCTCGCCGATCAGGGCGCCCAGGCGCGGGGCGTCCGCCATCTCCAGGCAGCCGTTCTCAAGCGTGGAGGGGTCGATGGTGACGAGGGCGGTGACGAAGGTGGGCGCGAACTCGGTCCAGCCCGCCTGCTGGTCCTGGTGCGGCTCGAAGCCCGCGCCGCCCGGCTCCTTGAAGTTGATCTTGTCCTTGAAGAGCAGCGCGGGGCCGCCCAGGAGCTCGGCGGTGGCGTCCATCAGGCGGCCGTGCACCAGCCGGTCGAACTCGGGCGAGACGGGGCAGAAGTCCTCGATCCGCTGGCGCACCTTGGCGCCCACGTCCTTCAGGCTCGCCTCCCAGTAGACCATGTGCGCGCCGGGGACCTCCGGGCGGGCGGTGAGCTCGTCGGTCCAGCGCGCGATCTCGGCCGCCTCGTCGGCGGAGAAGAACTCCGGCGCGGCGACCCAGCCCTGGCGCGCATACTGGGCGTGCTGCGCGTCGGACAGCAGCGGGCGGACGGTCGCGGGGTCGGCGGTGTCGAGCGGCATGGTCAGTCCACCAGTTGCGGCAGGATGTCGGCGGTGGCGCGCGCCACGTCCGCCTCGAAGTCGATCTCGGTCCAGGGCAGGTCGCCCACGTCCACGGCGGCCCAGCGCTCCGGGCCGTCGAGCAGGAGGTCGCGGATCGCCTCCTCGTATTCAAGGTGCGCGTCGCCCGCGGCGAGCCGCGCGTCGCAGCGGTCGGCCAGCTCGGCGGCGAGCGCGGGGAGGAGGCGGAAGAAGCCCACCGACTCGCCGTGGCGCTCACCGGGGTCGGCGGGGACCTTGCGGAAGTCCACGATGCGCTCGCCGCGGAAGCACACCTTCACCGGCTCGTCCCCGGGCTCCAGCTCCGGATCGACCAGGAGGACGCCCTCCGCCTCCGTCTCGAGCAGGCGCGCCACCATGCGGGCGTCGGTCTCGTCGAAGGCGGCGACGAACGGTGGTGC
>CAXSHO010000052.1:1866-2433 GCA_964237305.1 uncultured Caulobacteraceae bacterium | reverse complement strand
CAGCACGTCGCCGTCCATGACGAGCACCGGCCGGCCCGAGCGCAGGGCCGCGCCCTGCACGGCGAGCGAGACCAGGCTGCCCTCGCGATACCGCGCATTCTCCACGAAGCGCACGGACAGCGGGGCGCCCAGCCGGGCCACCTCCGCGCGGATCGCCTCCGCCTCGTGACCCACGGTGATCGACACCTCCTCCACCCCGCAGGCCGCCAGCGCCATGAGCCGCCGCTCCAGGAGCGTGCGTTCGCCGAAGCGCAGCAGCATCTTCGGCCCGGCGTGCGCCTCGCCCAGCCGGCGGCCCACCCCGGCGGCGAGGACCACGGCGACGGGGGTGTTGCGGTCCTGTGACAAAATAGCGGCGATCTCGTTTCAGTCGGGTGGCGGACGTATTAAATGAGCGTCGCGTCGCGGATCAACGCCGCCGCGACGGGACTTAGGGGCGACTCCTCCGCATGACCACCGACACCAGAGCGCCCGCCGGCCCGTCCGTGCGGGACGACAAGCCGACCACCGCGCTGCGCCGCCTGATCGCCTCCCCCGACCTCAGCTTCCTGATGGAGGCGCACTCGG
>CAXSHO010000052.1:0-1856 GCA_964237305.1 uncultured Caulobacteraceae bacterium | reverse complement strand
CCTATAGATGACGATCTGAACGCCGATCAATCGCGGCGCGCCAAAGTCACCGAGTCCCCTCCATGACCGATCTCCTCCCCGCCGCGTCGCGGGCGCGCCCCGTCACCACCCCGTTCTCGGCTCTGCGCGAGCTGATCACCTCCAAGGACCTCAGCTTCCTGATGGAGGCGCACAGCGGCCTCTCGGCCAAGATCGCCGAGGAGGCGGGCTTCCGCGGGATCTGGGCGTCCGGCCTCTCGATCTCCGCCAGCCTCGGTCTGCGCGACTCCAACGAGGCGTCGTGGACGCAGGTGCTGGAGGTCCTGGAGTACATGGCCGACGCCACGACCCTGCCGATCCTGGTGGACGGCGACACGGGCCACGGCAACTTCAACAACATGCGCCGTTTCACCCGCAAGCTGGGCGAGCGCGGCGTCGGCGGCGTGTGCATCGAGGACAAGCTCTTCCCCAAGGCCAACAGCTTCGTCGGCGAGGCGCAGCCCCTGGCCGACGTGAAGGAGTTCTGCGGGCGCCTGAAGGCGGGCAAGGACAGCCAGGTCGACGACGATTTCGTGATCGTGGCGCGCACGGAGGCGCTGATCTCCGGCTGGCCGATGGAGGAGGCGCTGCGCCGCGCCTACGCCTACGCCGACGCCGGGGCCGACGCGATCCTGATCCACTCCAAGAAGGCCCACGCCCGCGAGGTGTTCGAGTTCTGCGAGCGGTTCGAGGGCCGGGCGCCCGTGGTGATCGTGCCCACCATGTACCACGCCACCCCCACCGAGCTGTTCCGGCAGGCGGGCGTGTCCACCGTGATCTGGGCCAACCACCTGCTGCGCGCCTCGCTCACCGCCATGCGCGAGACCGCCGCGCGCATCCACGAGGACCAGTCGCTGCGCGAGGTGGAGGGCCGCGTCGCCCCCGTGAAGGAGATCTTCCGCCTGGTGGGCAACGACGAGCTGGAGGCCGCCGAGCGCCGCTACCTCCCCGCCGAGACCCGCCGCTCCGCCGTGATCCTGGCCGCCAGCCGCGGCGGCGAGCTGGGCGAGCTCACCCGCGACAAGCCCAAGTGCATGGTGGACGTGCGCGGCCGGCCCCTGCTGCAACGCCTCGTCTCCACCCTGAACGAGAGCGGCGTGCGCGAGGTCACCGTGGTGCGCGGCTGGCGCAAGGAGGCGGTGCAGGCCGCGGGCGCCCGCTTCGTGGACAACGACCGCTTCGCCGAGACGGGCGAGGTGGCCTCGCTGGCCATGGCGGTGGAGGCGATCACGGGCGACGTGGTGGTGGCCTACGGCGACGTGCTGTTCCGCCCCTACATCCTGGACAGCCTCCTGGCGTCGCGCGCCGACGTGGTGCTGGCGGTGGACGCGCTGAACCTGCCGCGCCACGCCACCGTGTCGGGCGGGGCGCAGCACGACCTCGTCACCGCCGACCGCCGCTACTCGGGCGACTACCTCGACGACAGCCCCGCCCACCTCACCGCCATGACCGCGGGCGAGGCCGCCACCGCCGACACCGCCGGCGAGTGGATGGGCCTGGCCCGCCTGTCGCCCACCGGCGCGCAGTGGGTGCGCGAGGAGGTGGCCGCGCTGGAGGCGGAGGGCCTGCTCGACGCCGCCGACCTCCCGCTCCTCTTCACCCGGCTGGCCGCGAAGCACCCGGTGCGCGTCAAGTACTTCACCGGCCACTGGATGGACGTGGACACCCTGCGCGACCTCGCCGACGCCCGCGACTTCGCGTGAGCCGCGTGCGAGGTGGTGTGCGGCGAGCGCGGTGGCCGGGGCCGCCGCGGCCGGGGTCACCTCACGCCGGGCTGTGCCGCCGCGCACAGGCCGCCTCAAGGGTGCGCGCTCCGCGCCGGCTTCGCCGCCCTTGAC
>CAXSHO010000051.1:0-20744 GCA_964237305.1 uncultured Caulobacteraceae bacterium | reverse complement strand
CGGCAGGCACGGCCGGTGCTCGACCTCGTTGGCGCCTGGATCGAGTGGGACGCCGGTCTCCTGGGCCGGACGGTGAGCGCGGACGTGGACTTCTCCTACCCGGGCAGGCGCCTCGTCGGAAGGGAGGCGGCGATCGCCGACCTCCAGGCCTTCTGCGCCAAGGCGACGGACCGCAGCGCCTACCTCCCCGCGGACGCCTTCTACATCGACGCCCCCGCCCGCCGGATCGCCGCCGAGATGCAGTTCCGCACGACGCAGGACGGCGCGCGGCAGGTGGTGAACGACGTGTGGATCGCCACGGTGCGCGGCGGCCGGATCGCGGTGGTCAAGGAGTACCTGGACGGGCGGGTGAGGACGCTCCAGGCGCAGGGCGTCCTGTCCCGGCGCGAGGGCGATCGCTTTCTCACCCCCTGGCCGCCCGCCGCCGACCCCCAACCGCCGCCGCCGCCCCCGCCGAAGCCGGAGCCGCCGGGGTGACCGCCGCGCCGCGCCCCGGTGGTCGATCCATCGGCTGGCCCGCGGCTTGACCGGCCGCACCCGGATGCAGGAGGCTCTCCGCCATGGTGGTGTCGGACACGGAGGCGCGGTTGCGCAGGGCGCAGCGCGACCCGGTGCTCGTGGACGCCGCCCTGGCCCTGCAGGGCGACGACCCGGCCGCGGCCGAGCGGCTCCTCAAGGGCCGCCTGCGCGCCGACCCCGAGAACATCGCCGCCCTGCGCATGCTGGCGGAGCTGGCCGCGCGCCTGGGCCGCACGTCCGACGCGCTGGACCTTCTGGAGCACACCCTGGCGCTCGCCCCCGACTTCGGCGCGGCGCGGATGAACTACGCCACCGTGCTGCACCGCGCGGGCCGCCCCGCCGACGCCCTGGCCGAGCTCGAGACGCTGCGGGCCGCCACGCCGCGCGACCCCGGCGTGCTGGCGCTCAAGGCGGCGGTGCTGGCCCGCATGGGTGACTACGCAGGCGCCGTCGCGCTCTACGACGACGTGCTCGCCCGGCATCCGGACCAGCCCAGGCTGCAGATGAGCCGGGGCCACGCGTTGAAGACGGTCGGCCGCCAGGCCGACTGCGTCGCCTCCTATCGCCGCGCCATCGCGCAGGCCCCCGCCCTCGGCGAGGCGTGGTGGAGCCTCGCCAACCTGAAGACCGTCCGCTTCTCGGACGCGGACGTGGCCGCCATGCGCGACGCCCTCGCCAAGGCCCCGACGCCCTCGGACGGCTACCACCTCCACTACGCGCTGGGGAAGGCGCTGGAGGACGCCGGCGAGTACGAGGCGTCGTTCCACCACTACGCGCAGGGCGCCCGCATGCGCCGCGCCGAGCTCCCCTACGATCCGGACGAGACCACCCGCCACGTGGCCCGCACGCGCCGGCTCATGACCGCCGAGGCGTTCGAGGCGCGCCGGGGCGGCGGCCACCGCGTCGTCGTGCTGGACGGCGGCCTGCCGGGCGCCCCCGTGTTCGTGGTGGGGCTGCCGCGGTCGGGCTCCACCCTCATCGAGCAGATCCTCGCCAGCCACAGCCTGATCGAGGGCACGATGGAGCTGCCCGACCTGGGCGCCCTCGCCACCGGGCTGGCCGGCTCCGCCCCGCCCGCGGACGGAGCGGACGCGGAGGCCCACGGCTACCTCGACCCGCTCCTGCGCCTGGACGGCGCCGGCCTGGAGGCGCTGGGGCGGCGTTACATCGAGCGGACCCGGATCCAGAGGAAGACCGGCAGACCCTTCTTCATCGACAAGATGCCCAACAACTTCGCGCACACCGGCCTGATCCACCTGATCCTGCCGCACGCACGGATCATCGACGTGCGGCGACACCCCATGGCGACCGGCTTCTCCGCCTTCAAGCAGCACTTCTCCCGGGGCCAGGGGTTCACCTACGACCTCCATGAACTCGGGCGGTATTACAGCGACTACGTCGAGCTGATGGACCACTACGACGCCGTGCTGCCCGGGCGGGTGCATCGGGTGGTGTATGAGCGGCTGATCGCCGATCCGCAGGCCGAGATCCGCGACCTGCTCGGCTACTGCGGCGTTGACTTCGAAACCAACTGCCTCGACTTCCACAAGAACGACCGCCCCGTGCGGACGGCCAGCTCCGAGCAGGTGCGCCGGCCGCTGAACGCGGACGCCGTGGAGCACTGGCGGCGCTACGAACCCTGGCTCGACCCGCTGAGGTGCGCCCTCGGCGACACGGTGGAGCGTCATACGATCGTGTCACAGCCGTCATCCGCCGCGAGCCTTTGACAACGCAGTCAACGCTTCCAATAGTCCGATCAACCAAGGGGGGTCGTCCTATGAAGCCGGTGTTCGCCAGGGGATCGCGCCTCTCGCTCGTGCGGGCGGCGCTCCTCGCAGGAACGGCGCTCGTCTGGCCGGCGCTCGGGGCCGCCCAGACCGCGCCGGCCCCCGCCGGCCCGAACACCGCCTCCTCCAACGGCGCCACCGCCAAGGACGGCGACTCCGCCGGCGCCGAGATCGTCGTCACCGCGCAGAAGCGCGAGCAGACGCTGCAAAGCGTGCCCATCAGCATCCAGGCCCTAGACACCCGCAAGCTCGATCAGCTGCAGGTGCAGAAGTTTGAAGATTACATCAAGTACTTGCCCAGCGTGTCCACGTCGGGCTCCAACCCCGGCAACAACGCCACGGTGGTCGTCCGCGGCATCGCCACAGACGGCGGCAACTCCATCCAGGGCACGCTGCCCACCGTCGGCATCTACCTGGACGAGCAGCCGATCACGACGATCAACGGCGCTCTCGACCTGCACATCTACGACGTGGCCCGCGTGGAGGCCCTGTCCGGGCCGCAGGGAACGCTGTTCGGTGCGTCCAGCGAGGCGGGAACGCTGCGGGTGATCACCAACAAGCCCGACTTCACCAAGTTCAGCGCCGGCTATGACCTCGAGTTGAACAAGTACACCGCCGGCGGTGTCGGCGGGCAGGCCGAAGGTTTCCTGAACCAGCCGATCAACGACCGCATGGCCCTGCGCGTCGTCGGCTTCTACTCGCGCGACGGCGGGTACATCGACAACCTGTTCTCCCAGCGCACCTACCCCAGCACGGGCCTGAGGGTGGACAACCGCGCCGTCGCCCGCGCCAACTACAACACGGTGGACACCGCCGGGGGCCGGGCGGCGCTGGCGATCAAACTGAACGAGGACTGGACCGTCACGCCCTCGATCACGGGGCAGTACCAGTACCGCGAGGGCAGCTTCTCAGAGTTCCCGCAACGCGGCCCCGGCGGCGCGCTCGTGACGCAGCGCTTCGGCAAGGAGTTCGGGCGCGACCAGTGGTTCCAGGCCGGCCTGACCATCACGGGCAAGGTCGCCGACTTCGACATCACCTACGCCGGCTCGTATCTTTACCGGCCGGGCGTGGGAGACGGCGACTACGCCGACTACAGCTTCTTCTACGACAAGCTCTACAGCCAGGCGAGCGGCATCAAGAACAACGCCGGCCAGCTGATCGATCCCACCCAGTCGTTCCGACCCTCCGGACTGTCGGCGAAGGTGAGCCAGGAGGCCCGGGTGGCGACGCCGACGAACTGGTTCGTGCACGGCATCCTGGGCGTGTTCTACCAGAACCAGACGGAGGACTTCCGCTACGACTACCAGATCACCGGGCTGGCCGACTCGCTGGCGGTGACCGGCAACCCCGGCGCCTTCTATCTCGACGACGGCGAGCGGGTGGACCGCGACTTCGCCGTCTTCACCCAGTGGGACGTGGACATCACCAAGAAGCTGACGCTGACCGCTGGCGCACGCTACTACCGCTACGACAACACGGTGATCGACTTCAACGGCACGAAGGGCAGCGAGGCCGGATGCATCGGGCCGGCCAGGGACACGGGCGGCCCCTGCACCACGCTGGGCCTGATCGACAAGGATGGCAAGGTGGCCCCGCTCGAGGCCGAGGGCAACGGCTTCACCTACAAGTTCAACGCCACCTACAAGTTCGACCGCGACCACCTGCTCTACGCCACGGTGTCGGACGGGTTCCGGCCCGGGGGCATCAACACGCGCGGCGTCACCGACCCCAGCGCGACGGTGACCTACGGGGCGGAGAGCCTGACCAACTACGAGGTGGGATCGAAGAACACCCTGTGGAACCGCCGGGCGACCTTCAACGCCGTGCTGTTCTGGGAGGAATGGGACGGGCTGCAGCTGCAGGTAGAGACCTTCAACGCGCTGACGGGCACCGGCGGCCTCTTCACCACCCAGAACGCAGGCAAGGCGCGCTCGCGGGGCGCGGAGGTGGACTTCAGCATCAGGCCGATCACCGGGCTCTCCATCACCAGCGCCGCGACCTATACGAAGGCCGAGCTGACGCAGGCCTACGACAACGGCTTCTCCGTCGTCGCTCCCAAGGGGGAGACGCTGCCGTTCACCCCCGCCTTCAAGGCGAATGTGATCGCGCGCTACGAATTTCCGTTCCGCGACTTCACCGCGCACGTCCAGGGCGCGGAAGTCTACCAGTCCAGCTCGTTCAACAACTTCGAGCAACGCAACCGCGTGCCGAGCGTCGACAACCCCGACCCGTTCGGCCGCCGCAACGCCTACGCCGTCACCGACCTGACCGCCGGCCTCTCACGGGGGGACAAGACCCTGGAGGTCTACATCTCCAACCTGCTGGACCGGCGCGGCATCACGGCCAAGTCCAACGGGTGCGGGGTGAGCACCTGCTCGGCCGACCGCTACGTCATCTACAACCAGCCGCGCCTGATCGGCGTGCGCTTCGGGCAGCGGTTCTGACGGGGGCGGTCTGACGGGCGCCCCCGCCCGGCCGCCTCAGGGCGCCGGGACGGGGGGACCGCCGGCCGCCGCCGACGCCCGCCCGGCGAGGGCGGCGCGCAGGGTGGCGTGGTCGCGCGCGTCGAGCCGGAACTGCCCCGCACACACCGCGCTCACCAGCCCGGGCAGGGTGGAGGCGACGTAGGCGAGCGCCAGCCCCGACAGCACGGGGGCCGCCACGTGTCCGGGCGCGGCGTGCGCGGGGAAGGCCAGGAGGCTGAGCACCCAGCCCGCCACCGCCGCGCCCAGCGCCTGGTCGATGCGCGAGAAGAAGGTCTGTGTGGAGAAGAACACCCCCTCCTGCCTGACTCCGTAGCGCACCTCGTTCTCGTCGGTGATGTCGGCCAGGGTCGAGTACTGGGTGGTGGTGATCAGGCTGTAGGGAAAGTGCTGCAGCAGCGAGAAGCCGATCAGGATCGCCAGGATGTGCGGCGTGCCGGCCGACAGCAGGCCGAGCCACCCCAGGGCGAACGGCAGGGCCGGGCCGACGCAGTAGAGCACCGTGGCCCAGGCGAGCGTGGCGCGCTTGTCGAAGCGGCCGTGGATGCGCGCCACCAGCGCCGAGCCGAAGGCGTAGCTGACGAAGCTGCCCAGCGCGAACCAGAGGATCTGGGTGTTGTTCAGCCGCCAGTAGAAGGTGGCGGTGTAGATCCACAGCCCGCCGCGCACTCCCTGCATCAGCGGCAGGAACAGCATGGAGCTCAGGATGACGAGGTAGTTGCGGTTGACCAGCGCCTTGCGCACGTCGGCCGCGAAGGCCTTGAGCGAGAACGCCGCCTCCTCCGGCGCGGGCCGCGGCAGCCACGGGATGCGCCCGCGCGTCGACCAGCTGCAGAGGAACAGCAGCGCCACCACCAGCAGCGCGATCGTCAGGGAGAAGCCGCCGTAGCGCGAGGGGTCGAGGGCGCCGTTGGGAAAGGCCTTGGTGGCGCCGAAGAACAGGCCGAACGTCGCCAACCAGCACGCCGTGTCCCCCGCCCACAGGAAGAAGGTGTTGTAGCTCATGACGCGCGTGCGCTCGAGATAGTCGGTCGACAGCTCGCCTCCGAACGCCAGGTGCGGCGTGTGGAAAAGCGTCAGCGCCTGCTGCAGCACGATGTTGAACACGGCGAGCCAGGCCAGCTGCCCCCACGCCGCCAGCCCCGGCGGCGGGTTGAACAGGCACCAGAAGCATAGCGCCACCGGCAGGATGGCGGCGAACATGAAGGGGTGGCGCCGCCCCAGGCGCGAACGCGTCCGGTCCGACCAGCTGCCCACCAGGGGGTCGGCCACCGCGTTGACGACGAGCCCGGCCGCCATGGCCACCCCCACCCACCCCGCCGGAAGGCCCCGCACCTGGTTGTAGAAGATCAGCGCGAATTGGGTGACGGAGGAGATCACCACCGCCTCCGCCATGCTGCCGACGCCGTAGCCGGCCTTCAGGCGTCGCGTGAGCGGCGGCGGCGCGGCGGAGGGCGGGGCGGCGTCCGCGCGGTCCATCAGGCGGTCGCCTCCACGCGTGCACGACGGCCCACCGTCTCGGGCAGCACGGCCCACAGGGCGGCTCCGGCGACGTAGACCACCGCCGCCGCCGCCATGGCGGGCGCCAGCCCGAAGCGCGCGCTCGCCCAGGCGGAGAACAGGGGCGCGGCGAAGGCCAGGGCGTGGCCCCCGTGGAACAGCGCCGCCCCGTGCGGCCGCAGCCGCGGGGGGAACATCTCGGCGAACCACGCCCCCCACGCCGCGGTGCACGACAGGCCGAACCCGAAGGCGAAGCCCACCACCCGCTGCGCGGTGAAGCCCAGGCCGCCGTAGAGGAACACCACCACGCACAGCGCGCAAAGGAGATAGCCCACAAGCGTGGACCGCCGCCCGAACCGGTCCGACAGGGCCGCCCAGATGAAGTTGCCCACGAGCGAGCCGACGCTGACCAGCGCCACCGTCTGCCCCATCACGGACGCGGAGGCCTTCTCCACCTGCTTGAGGTAGACGGTGAGGAGCGACAGGAACAGCTGGTAGCCGTTGAAGTCGATCCCCGACAGCAGGATGCAGCCCACCGTCAGCGCCCGCCAGCGCCCGCCCAACATCTCGCGCCAGGATCCTCCGGCCTCCGGGCGCGGCGCGGTCGTCGGCGAGGCGGCGTCCTCGTCGTCGTAGCCCCGCACGCGCCGGTCGTCGGGCACGAGGAGGTAGAGCAGAGGGGCCAGGGCCAGCGGCGCGGCGCCCACCCACAGCAGCCAGCGCCATCCCCCGTCGCCCAGGGCCCCGCCCAGGAGGCCGATCAGGATGTTTGAGCACGGGAACATCGCCGAGTTCAGCGCGACGAGCTTGCCGCGCACCTCCGCGGGGAAGAGCGTCACCACCGCCCCCGTCGCCACCACGTAGTAGCCGGCCACCGTGGTCATCACGAGCGCGCGTGCGCCGATCCAGGCCGGAAAGTGCTGCGCCAGCGCCTGCGCCACGGCCCCGGCGCCCAGCACCGCGCACACCAGCGCCGCGCCGCGCCGCCCCCCCGTGCGCGCCAGGATGTCGGCCCAGACGAAGGCGCCCACGGTGACGCCGACATTCTGCACCACCGCGATCTGCGCCGTCTGCCCCAGGCTGAAGCCCTGCGCGCTGATCAGGTAGGGCCGCACGTAGTCGAAGACGTTGAAGTTGTAGCAGTAGAACAGGTAGCCGATCAGGACGAACCCGTAGGCCGCGACGCGCCACCGCAGCGGGACGTCCCGCGCGTGGATCACGGGCGGGCCCGATAGACCTGCGTGAGCACCGCCACCTCGTCGAACACGGTCCACTCCTCGACGATGCGGCCCTCGTCGTCGAAGCGGCAGTGGGTCATGCCGGGCACCGCGATGGGCCGGCCCTCGGGCAGGAGGCCGAACCAGCCGTAGGCGCGGCTCGTGCCGGCCAGCTCCCAGCGCACGGCGGCCACCACCCCGTCGACCTCGTCTGCCCAACAGATGTTCCCCACCGTCATGGAGGCGTCGGGCATGGAGGCCAGGAGCGACACGTGCAGCGCGCGGATGGCCGCCGGGCCCTCCGCCACGCGCGCGCCCGCCGTGTGCAGCCGCGCGTGCGGGGCGTAGTGCTGCGCCATCACGTCGAACCGCCGCCGGTTCCACAGGTCGTGGAACAGGTGGCGCAGGTGCTGCTCCAGCATCCCGCGCGGCGTGTCTAGCGGGGCGGGGGGAGACTGGCCGTCCAGGCGCGAGGGCGCGGCGCGGACGTAGCGCTCCCGCGCGGGCGTCTCGGCCAGGCGCCGCGCGGTGTCGTGCAGGTCGAACCCGTGCTGCGCCAGGAGCGCGCCGTTGTCGCGCGCCAGCCACTCGGTATGGATGCGGCCGTCGCGCGAGACGCAGTCGGCGCAGAAGCGGATGGTGGCCGTGCGCCCCGTCGCCGGGCCGTAGGCGCTGGCTGCGGCGCTCAGGCCCGAGCCGAAGCCGAGGTGGCTGGTGTAGAAGTCGCCCGCCGCCGTCTCGGCCCAGGCCACGTTCAGGAAGTGGTTGTCGATGTCGGGAAAGGCGGCCAGCGACCCCAGGGTGCCCGCCATCACCGCCTCCACCCCGCGCGACACGTCCGCGGCGGTGTAGACGACGCAGTTGGGGTCGTAGGTGTCGTAGATCAGCCCCACCGCGCCGTCGATCCAGATCTCGCGCGTGATGCGGACGATGTAGTCGACGATGTCGCGGTACCGGTCCGGGAAGCCCGGCAGCGCCTGCCGCGGCCCGCCGTCGCCGGCGAGCATCGCCGCCTCCGTCTGGTGCCTGACCCGCGTCACGGCGGGGCGCGCCGGCAGGGCGTAGGGGCCCACCGCCGTGCGGGCCGACGGGGTGGCGGCCGGCTCGCCGCCCTGCGCCTGCTCAGCCACGCCGTCCCTCCGCTTCGACCTAGCCGATCACGGCTGGAACCTGTCCGTCGTGCAAGCCGCCGGACACCCCGTTCGTCTTGCATCCGTTGACTTCGCATGCAAGTCGGCTGCGCTCAGCCGAAAGGGTCTCCCCTGACCGACTTCCAGCACGAGAAGGCGGTCGTCCTCGCCTTCCACGAGGCGATCGCCGCGGCGGACGCCGGCACGGTGGCGCAGGCGCTGGAGCGCCACGTCGCGCCCGACTGGCATTGGCGCGGCATGCATCCGTTCCATGAGCAGCACGGGGCCGCGGCGGTGGCTGAGGCGTTCTGGGCCCCGCTGATGACGGCGGTGACGCGGCTGCAGCGCCGGCCGGACATCTTCATCGCCGGCCTGAACGAGATCGACGGCTTCCAGGGCCGCTGGGTCGTGCAGATGGGCCATCTCATGGGGCTGTTCGACCGGCCGTGGCTGGGAATCAGGCCAACCCAGCGCATCGCCATGCTGCGCTTCGTGGAGTTCAACCGCGTGGTGGACGGCCGCATCGCCGAGACGGCCATGTTCTTCGACATCCCCCACCTGATGATGCAGGCCGGGCAGAACCCCTTCCCGCCGCAGACGGGCGCCTTCCTCGTGCAGCCGGGGCCCATGACGCACGAGGGGCTGCACCTCGGCCCGCAGGATCCGGCGGTGGGCGAAGCCACGCTGGCCGCCATCAACGCGCTCCTGGACAATCCCCCCGCCGCGGAGGACGGCGTCGACGAGGTGACGCGCCTGTCCCGCGTCTGGCATGACGACATGATCTGGTGGGGGCCCGCCGGGATCGGCGCCACCTACACGCTGGAGCGCTACAACCGTCAGCACAGCATCCCCTTCGACAAGGGTCTGCACACGGGCTACCGCTTCAACGGCCACCTCTGCCGCCTGGCGGAGGGCCGGTTCGGCGGCTTCTTCGGCTGGGCCAACCTCACCGTGTTCAACTCGGGCGGCTACATGGGCATGACGGGCGGGCCGGGCCCGGCCGACATGCGCGTGGTGGACATGTACCGCATGCAGGACGGCAAGCTGGCGGAGAACTGGATCTTCATCGACCTCCTCCACTACCTGGCCATGCAGGGGCTGGACGTGCTGGAGCGGATGCGCTGCGTCCAGGACGGCGGCGGCTGAGCACAGGCCGGCCTCCAGGCCGCCGACAGACGAGAGTGGCCACCGGCGAGGGAGAGGTCTGGTGCTCAAGGGTCGATCCGCGGGGACTGCGTCGCCGGCCTGGGCGTCTGGCCCGGCGAGGCTGACGTGTGCGGTCCTGCTGGCGGTCGCTCCGTCGGCGCGCGCTGAACCGCCTCCGCAGACGGAAGCGGACGCGTACACCCGTTACGAGCTGTCGGCGCCCGGGTCGGGCAAGTTCCGCATCCTCTACGAGGTGACGGCGACGACGCCGGGGGCTCGCATCTACGACAATCCCATCCGGCGAGGCGCGGACGCCAGCGACGAGACGGTGACCGATCCCGTCACGCACCTGCCTCTGAAGCACGAGACGATCTCGTCGGCCGAGGCTCGAGGCGACGGCGTGCGTGGAGACGCCGCCGACCAGTACCTGCGGGTGCACTTGGCCCGGCCCGTGCCCACGGGCGGCGGCGGCCGGATCCAGATCGACAAGACCTATGCGGACCCGAAGAGCTACCGGCTCGAGCCGGACGGCACGCTGGTGTTCGGACGCTCGCTGGGCGTCCGCCGCAACACCGTGGTCCTGCCGAAGGGCTATGAGCTGGCGGCCTGCAACGTTCCCAGCCAAGTGCTGCGGGAGGCCGACGGCCGCGTCCGGATCAGCTTCTGGAACGACGCGCCCGGCGCAGCTCCGCTGGAGCTGCGGGCCCGACCCGCCGCCCGGACGCCGGCGCTCCCCGGCGCCGCCACGCTCGGCGTCCGCGACCGCGCCCACGAGACCCGCGACATCACCTACGAGTTGCAGGCGCCGGAGACGCACGCCTTCCGCCTGCATCATGAGTACACGGAGACGCGGGGCGGCGCAGATCACTACGTCAACGTGGTTCGCGCAGGCAGCGCCGGGCGCGATCCGGGAGGGACGGACCTGGACACGGGGGAGGCGCTGCGACCGCAGACGCTGACCGGCGATGCGATCACCCGCGCGGGCGTCCAGGAGCCTGGGCTGCTGGTCACGCCGCAGACGCAGGTGGTCGTGTTCCGCTACCCGCCCCTGGTTCCCTGCGGCTCCAAGCGGCTCCGCTTCACCGAAACCTACGTGGACGAGGACCGCTACCGGGTCGAAGGCGGCGAGCTCGTCTGGCGTCGCAGCCTGGGCCGCGCTCACAACGTCGTGGTGCTCCCGACGGGCTGGGCGCTGAGCGCCAGCTCCATGCCCGCGGCGGTGACGACGCAGGCCGACGGCCGTGTGCGGCTGGAGTTCACCAACGGACGCCCGGACGAGATCGACACGGTCGTCACCGCGCACAGGCGGTAGCGGAACGTCGGCTCCTGGCGATGGACCTCGACACGACGGCGAGCGCCGCCCGGCGCGGGAGGTGGTGGCGGGCGGTCGGGAGCGATGCGGGGCCGCGTCCGCTCGCTGCCGGCGGGCGTGCGGGAGGCGAGGTGCTGCGCTGCGCTGCGTCGGCAGGCGGCGGTCCCCACCCGAAGAGCGTTCAGCCCTGTGGTCGCCGGCGGGCGTCCCCACCTACGGGGCATGCCTGACTTCAAGCCCCTCACCCGCGCCGCCGGTTCGGCGCGCATGGCCGGCTTCGGCCCAGCCGCCGGCGGGCGGTACGCCACGGCGCGGAACACCGATCGCGGCCCCGGCCGGGAGCCAAGCACCTCGGCGCTGTCGCCCTACCTGCGCCGTCGCCTTCTCACCGAGCCGGAGGTGATCGCCGCGGCCGTCGAAGCGCACGGGCGGCGCGGGGCGGAACGCTTCATCGAGGAGGTGGTCTGGCGCAGCTACTTCAAGGGCCACCTGGAGACCCGGCCGTCGATCTGGACCGACTACCAGCGGCAGGCGGGCGAGGCGCGCGACGCGACGGAACATAACGCCGGCCTGCGCCGCGCCTACACCGAGGCGGTCGAGGGCCGGACGGGCATCGAGGGCTTCGACGACTGGGCGCGCGAACTCGTCCAGCACGGATGGCTGCACAACCACGCCCGCATGTGGTTCGCCTCCATCTGGATCTTCACCCTGCGCCTGCCCTGGGCGCTGGGTGCGGACTTCTTCATGCGCCACCTGCTGGACGGCGACCCGGCCAGCAACACGCTGTCGTGGCGCTGGGTGGCGGGCCTGCACACGCGGGGGAAGGCCTACGCGGCCCGGGCGGAGAACATCGCGCGCCACACCGAAGGACGCTTCCGGCCCACAGGGTTGAACGAGGCGGTGCATGCGCTCACCGAGGAGGAGGCGCCGCCTCTGGTTCCGCTCGCGCCGGCGGAGGCGCTCCCCGGCGGCGACGTCGCCCTGCTCCTGCACCTCGACGATCTGCAGCCGGAGACGCTGGAGCTGGGCTCCGCGCGCGTCGTCCGGGTCGGCGCCGTCGTGGCGCACGCCGAGGGCGCCTCCGATCAGGTCCGCGCCGCCGATGGGGAGGCCATGGCCGACGCCTTGGCGAGGGCCGGCGCGCATTCCGGATGCGAGGCGGGCCCGGCGGAGCCGGGGTGGGAGGACGGTCTGCCCGTGGTCGCGGCCTGGGCGCCCGTCGGGCCGTCGGCGAACGCGCTTCCGCCTTGCCTGCGTGTGCGGCGGGAGTGGGACGAGCGGGCCTGGCCGAGGTCGACGCGAGGCTACTTCCAACTCCGGTCGGCCATCCCGCAGCTGCTCGAGCTGGCGGTCGCGGGCGAGTAGCGCCGGGAGCAGACTTCCGCCATCTTCCGAAAACGCCGACGTTCACGCCCACGTGGTGGAGATCGCCGGGCAGGACGTCAGCCGGCGACCCAGGTCCGACTCGCTGGGTCTACTTATCAGTGTGAGTCGCCGGGGTGCGCCTTGCGGACGGGCGCGCGCCTCAGGCCATCGCCTGGGCGACGATCCTGCCGCAGCCGTCGTTCGCCACGTCGCCATGTTCGGTGATGAAGTCGCACTTGAGGCTGTTCACCCGACCGGGGGCCAGCGGCGGGGCCGCCATGCCCGTGTAAGCCTGGTCGGAGCCCTCGTTCGCCTGCAGCCGCAGGGCGCCGTTCGAGCCCATTCCGCCGTGGAGGTCGCCCGCGCCGCCGAAGGCGTTGTTGGTCCACATCACGCCGGCCGCCACGGTGTTGGAGGCGCGCGACGCCAGCGGGTACCAGAAGCCCACCGCGGAATCGCGCCAGGTGTGGGTGATGGTGATCGGCCCGGCCACGCGCCCGTGCGCGATGACGCCGCGGTAGAAGCCGTCGCCCACGCCCGGCACACCCACCCCGAGCGCGTTGTGCGAGAAGGCGCCCTGCAGCAGCGTGAGGCTCTGCGCGCGCACGGTGGAGAGGGTGTCGGCGGCGGCGGTGACGAGGCGAGCCCCGAAGCTGTGGCCGATCAGGTGCAGCCGCACGCCGTGGAGGCCGTCCACCTCCAGGAGCTTGCCCAGCGCCGCGCCCACGTCGCCCGCGCGCCGTTTCATCTCGAAGTAGGACGCCGTGTTCAGGGCGGTGACCACGCCCGAGCGCAGGCCGTGGTAGAGCGCCTCGAACGGCGCGCTGAAGTCGAAGCCGGCCCCCCCGCCCGGGCCGGGCGGCGCCGGGGGCGGCGGGGCCTTGGACCAGTCCTGCAGCAGCTGGCGGCCCGGCGTGTTAGACAAGAGCCGCTGGTGGTCGATCAGCAGCTGCGGGTCGCGGGTCCCGTTCGGGTGCACCAGCCCGCGCAACCGGTCCACGAAAGCGTCGGCCTCCGCCCCGCCCGCCACCGCCCGCTGGGCGGCGCTGAGCATGGCCTGCGGGTTGTCGCCCAGGAAGGCGGCGGCCTGCCTGACCCGCCTGACCAGCAGCTCGGGCGGGATGTCGCCGACGCCGGCGAGGGCCGCCCCGCCGCCGCCGATCCCCGGAGCCGCCACCTGATGCGAGAGGTCGTCGTTGAACTCGTCCGCGGGCCAGAACACCCCCACCACGCCCACCGAGCGGGCCGCGGGCAGCGTCTTGGCCACCTTCGTCAGCAGCGTGTCATACAGCACCCGCGCGGGCTGGGCGTCCATGTGCCAGCCGTGGCTGATCACGACCAGGTCGCTGATGTTCCCGGGCCGGATCGGGCCGGAGCCCAAGCGCGCACCCGAGGCGTTGAAGCTGAGTTCCAGGTAGGGCCACGCGCCGATGGTGTCCATGATCCCTCACAAGGCCTGCAGAGTGCGCAGGGCGTCCACGAGGCCGGCGCCCTGGTCGTCGCGGCGGCGGCCGAGCGAGGTGGCGTTGGCCATCAGCTGCGCCTTCAACTCGCGGGGCGCCCCGATGAACTCGCGCCGCACCGACAGGATCAGCGCCGCCGCGCCCGAGACGTGGGGCGTGGCCATGCTCGTGCCGGTGGCGTCGCGGTAGTAGACGACGCCCGGCGCGGGCGTGAACGCCGGGTCGAAGAACACCACTTCGTCCTCCGCCGGCGGCGAGGCCGCCCAACGGGCCGAGGCGCAGGAGACGATGCGCTCCCCCGGCGCGACGAGATCAGGCTTCTCCCGGCCGTCAACGGTCGGTCCCCGGGAGGAGAAGTGCGAGATCCCGTAGGTGTGCGGGGCCTCGGCGTGGGTGGAGCCGACGGTGATCGCCAGCTCCGAGTTGCCGGGGTCGGTGATGCTCTGCCCCAGCCCGACCAGGGCGGAGGCCGCGCCCGTGGCCGCCAGGTAAGCCGAGCCCGCGTTGCCGGCGGCGGCCACCACCACCACCCCCATCTCCACCAGCCGGTTCACCGCGACGCACACGGGGCTTTGCCCGGCGGCGTGGTAGCGCGGGTCGAAGTCGAGGCTGAGGCTCAGGTTCACGCCGTGCACGCGCAGGCGGCGGCCGTCGTCGTTGGCGCGGGCCACGTAGTCCAGCGCAGCCAGCACGGCGCTCTCGAAGTGGCCGCCGCCCCCCGCGTCGCTCATCACCTTGAGGCTCAGCAGCTTGCAGAGCGGGGCGACGCCGGCGAGCGGACGCGGCAGCGCCTCGTCGTAGACCAGGGTCGAGGCGGTGTCGCTGCGCTGCACCAGCCGCCGTGCGTCGGTCCTCGCCGGTCCGGAGCCCTGGGCCGGCGAGGAGATCGCGGGGGTGGCGCCGGCGATGATGCCGGCGACGTGCGTGCCGTGGCCCAGCTCGTCCACCAGCGGATCGCCCGCGGCCTCGTCCGTGAAGTCGACGTGCCGCAGGCCGCACGCCCCCTCGCCGGGAGGCATGTCGCAGCCCTGCTCCAGCCCTTCGGGCGCGAGGGTCGCGTGGGTGCGGAAGTGGGCGTGCCCGCCGTCGATCCCGCTGTCGACCACCGCCCAGACGATCGCCTCGCCGCCGCCGCCGAAGGTGCGCCGGCAGGCGTCGGCCTTGATGGTGGGGCCCGAGCGGTCGAGGGCCGAGCGCACCGGACGGTCCTCCCAGATCTTGTGGATGGCCGCGGCCGTGGGGTCGGGCGCCACGCCCTTGGCGGCTGGACGATCGAGCTCGACAAGCCGCTTCATCTGATCGGGCGTCAGGCTTGCGAAGACGTGCTGGCGCGTGCTCCTCAGCTTGCGCCGGCCCACGTCGGCCAGGCGCGCAAGCAGAGCCTCCACGCGTTCCCGAGCGGCCGTGCGCCCGTGGCGGTGGTCGAGGTTCAGCTCGATGATGACGTTGCGCGCGGGAGCGGCCGCCCCGGCGGGGCCCTGGTCGGCGACCAGGCCCGGCGAGACGACGAAGCTCGCGAACTTCGGCCGTGGAATGGGAGGCCTGTCCATGGGATGCCGCCTCGCTCCTCACCGCCACGCTAGCACATCCGGGCGGCCGCGCGTCGTGACGCCGTCAGGTCCGCGGCGCGCGAGGCCGCGCGCGAAGGCTTGCCGCCGCAGCGTCCGCATGGCCGCCGGCCGCCGCCGCGACGATGTGTCTCAGCCGGGCGTCACGGCCGCCGCAGACGACGGCGTTGCCGCGGCGGCTGCGAGGGCGGATGGTCCGCGCCGCACCTTCGGAGCTGCTCGCGCGGGCTCCGCAGCCGAGCGCCGCATCTGAGGTCGGGAGACGGCGATGAGCCTCCTGCAGACGCGCGACCCCGTCTCGGATCCGGAGATGCCGACGGCCGCCGCCCGGCCGCGATCGGCGGCGGCGTGACCGGCGCCTCGCAGCGGGACACGAGCGCCGACGGCCTGGGCAACCAGATCGAGTCGGCGCTGCTCACCGGCTTTCGACCCCTCTGGGCGATCGTCAACCGCACGGGCTGGCTGGCGCGCGCGGCCAACAGGCTGATCGTCGACAACGCCGTCCTGAAAGGCCCGTGCCGGCCCTTGGCGCTCAGCACCCAGGCGCCCTACTCCAGCTGGGCGACGCTGACCGACAAGACGTGGTTCAGCCGCTACCTGCCCCCCGTCGCGCCGGACGACCTGCCGCCGGTGGCCGAGGTGGCCGCCCTGTTCACGCTGCGGGCGGACCGGCCGCCCGCGGTGTCGGACCGCTCGACGCTGTTGTTCCCGAGCTTCGCGCAGTGGTTCACCGACGGCTTCCTGATGACCGACCAGGACCGCCGCCGCACCCGCACCAACCATCAGATCGACCTGTCCCAGGTCTACGGGCTCGACACGACGGTCACCGCGGCGCTGCGGCTCCGCGCGCCGGAGGCCGGGCGCCGCGGGCGGATGCGGTCGGTGGCCACCGCCACGGGCGAGTGGGCGCCGCCGCTCTACGACGCCGCCGGCGTGCGCGACCCCGCCTTCGCCGCCGTGCCCGAGCCGACGCACCTGCCGGACGGCTGGCCGGCCGATAAACGCGCCGCGCTGTTCGCCTTCGGCGGCGAGCGCGCCAACTCGACCCCGTTCACCGCCGCGATCAACACCCTGTTCCTGCGCGAGCACAATCGGCTCTGCTCCGTGCTGGAGGCGGCCAATCCCGGCTGGGACGACGAGCGCGTGTTTCAGACCGCGCGCAACATCAACATCGTGCTGCTGATCAAGGTCGTCGTCGAGGAGTACATCAACCACATCTCGCCCTACTGGTTTCAGCTGCTGGCCGACCCCGTTGTGACCTACACGGCGAAGTGGAACCGCGAGAACTGGATCCCCGCCGAGTTCAACCTGCTGTACCGGTGGCACAGCCTGGTTCCCACGAGCGTGACCTGGTCGGGCCGCAGCGTCGATCTGGCGTCGCTGCGCTTCGACAACCGGCCGCTCCTGAGCGACGGGCTCCACGCCGGGCTTCTCGGGGCCAGCCAGACGCCGGCCTGGCGCATGGGCCTTTTCAACACCGCGCCGATGCTGGACCCGGTGAACGCCGCGTCCATCCAGCAGGGGCGCGACAACCAGGTGGCGCGCTACAACGACTATCGCGAGGTGTTCAAGTTTCCGCGCGTGACGCGCTTTGAGCAGATCAACGGTGACCCGTTGGTGGTGGCGGAGCTGAAGCGCGTCTACGGGCACGTCGACCGCATCGAGTTCTTCGCGGGGCTGTTCGCCGAGGAGCTTCCGGCGCGCTCGGCGGCGCCGCCGCTGATCGGGCGGATGGTGGCGGCCGACGCCTTCTCGCACGCGCTGACGAACCCGCTGTTGTCGCCTCACGTGTTCAACGCCGCGACCTTCACCCCCGCCGGGATGGACCTGATCGGCCGCCCCGCCACCCTGGGTGGCCTGCTCGCTCGCAACGACGCGGCGGGCTCCGACGCCGGGGTGACCATGCGACGCGTCGGGCGCCAGGACGCCGCCTAGCTGGCTGCGCGACAGCCCGGCGCCAGGAGCGGACATGAAGTCTCTCCAGGAACACGACATTCGCGGTCGCTCGCCGCAGCTTGCCGTGACGGAGCAGGCTCGGCTGCGCCCGCTCGGGCGCCTATCTTCGTCCCATGTCCCTCGGCTCCGCCCGCATCCGCGTCATAGACCTTGAGACCGGCGGGAACGGCGCCGACGACGTGTGTGAGATCGGCTGGCAGGACGTGCGTTCGGGGGCGGACGGCGTCTGGCGCATCGACGATGAACGCGGCGCTTTGCTGGTCAACCCAGGGCGTCCCATGTCGCCGGACACGTTGGCGGTGCATCACATCCTGGACTCTCAGGTCGCAGGCGCACCGTTCTGGAAGGCGGTCGCGCCAGCCGTACTTCGGCCGGAGGGCGGAGCGGTCGCGTTGGCGGCGCATCGGGCCGCCTTCGAGCAGCGCTATTGCCGCCCGGGGCTGAGCGGCGGGGCGGGCTGGATCTGCACGTGGAAGTGCGCGCTGCGGCTGTGGCCTGACCTGCCGCGGTTCTCCAACCAGATGCTTCGGTACCTGCGTAGGCCCGAGGGGCTCGTGCAAGATCGGGGGTTGCCGGCGCATCGCGCGGGGCCCGACGCCTACGTCACCTCCCACCATCTGCGCGACATGCTCAACGAGGTCGGCGTGGAGCAGCTTCTCGCCTGGAGCCGGGAGCCGGGACTTCTGCCGCGCGTGCCGGCGGGGCCGATGCGAGGCCGTCCGTGGTCCCAGCTCGACGATGACGCTTTGCGCGCCTTTGCGGGAGAGCGGGACGTCGACGTCCGTTTCAGCGCACGAACCGAGTTGAACGTGCGTGGTGAGCGGGTTGATGCGGCGGAGAGCCCGCGGCAGCCGACGCTGATCTGATCCTTCTCCGGCCGAGGCGCGCCAGGCGCCCACCTCGGCTCGGCTTCAGAAGGATGACCTCCGACTCCTTAGCGGCGCGGCGGACGAGGGCCGTCATCGCCGCCGGAGCCGCCATGCCGTGAACGCCGACGTGCGAAGCGGTGCTTCGCGCCGGTGCGGGCCGACCCGTAGAGGACCCGGACCTCCGAGCTTCGCGGGCGACCGTCCTCTGCGCACGCAGGCCGGCGGCGGGCCTGGCGGAGTCTAGCCGCTGACGCGCCCGGCGACGGCGTTCGCGCGCGAGGTGTAGGAGACGGGGCCCTCGCCGCCGCCTGCAAGGCGGGCGCGCAGCCCTTCGCGGACGGCGGCGCGGGTGTCGGACGCGAGCGCGCGGCTGGCGGGCGCCATGCCGAGCGCGATCTCCACCGTCGACCAGAAGACGTCGAAGCTCTCGAAGGTGCGGCGGACGGTGATCGCGCGCGTGCGCACGTCCACCAGCCCCGCGCCCTCCCACACCGACCGCAGCGCGGTGTCGCGCGAGACCTCCGCACTGGGGGGCAGCACGGGCGCCACGCCATGGGCCAGCAGCTCCTCCTGCAAGGGCCGCATGGGGAAGCCGCCAGGCTCCAGGAGGTCCCACACGTAGGCCGCGATCAGGCCGCCGGGGCGGGTGACGCGGCGCATCTCCTCCACCGCCCCCGCCGGATCAGGCGTGAAGAACAGCACCAGGGCCATCACGGCGGCGTCGAAGGCGTCGGTCTCGGCGGGCAGCGGAACCGCCGCGCCCGACTGAAACCGGGCTTCCCCCGCGTGGGGCCGGGCGCTGGCGAAGCGGAGCTGTCCCTCGGAAGGATCGACGCCGAGGATCGAGGCGGGAGCGCACCGCTCGGCGAGGAGCGCGGTGAAGGCGCCGTTCCCGCAGCCCACGTCGATCCAGCGCAGACCTTGCGGGTGGGCGAGCCAGGTGAGGAACTCCTCTCCCACAAGGCGGCTCCAGACGCCCATCATGCGCTCATAGGCCGCGCCGTCGTCGAAGCTGATCAGGTCGTCGGTCATCTCCACCCTCCGCGGCCGCCCAGCGTCGCTCCCGGCGCGCCCAGGATCAAGCGGGACGAAGCCTCCGACCGGCGGCGCAGAACCGGATTTTCTGGGCTTGAGCGATCCCCTGTCTGCGCCGGGAGCTGACATTGCGACCCGCGCGGCGACCCGACATGAGGCGCCGTACGCTCCCACAGAGCCGATTGGGCGTTCGGCATCTGCGCCGGCCAGCCATCGGACGCGTGGCCGGCGCGATCAGGATGTCCGCGGGACCACCGCCGCCGGTTCCCAGCCGAGGCCTAAGCTCTTCTGCAAGGCGACGTAGTCGAGGGTGAGCCGGGCCTGGGCCTGGGTGACGCCCCGGCGGGCGTTCACCCGCCGACGCTCGGCGTCGAGCTGGTCGATCAGGGCGGCGGTTCCGCCCTGGACGCGGATCGCGGTCAGTCGGGAGACCCGGTCGGCGCTGGCCTGCACGCGCAGGAGGCCGGTGACGCGGTCGCGCTGGCGGGCGTAGCGGGCGAGCGAAGTCTCGGCGTCCTGAAGGGCGGAGAGGACGATCGAGCGGTAGGTCGCCACGGCCTCGGCGGTCTGGGCCTTGGCGAGGTCGATCTGCGAGCGCACCCGGTCCAGATCGAGCACGTTCCACTGCAGGAACGGCGCGACCGCGTAGGTGAAGCTGTCGCCGCTGAGGAGGCGGCCGGCGTCGCTGGCCCCGAAGCCCAGGTTGCCGAACACCGTCACCTTCGGGAACAGGTCGGCGGTGTGCTGGCCGATGGCGGCGTTGGCGGCCTGCACGCGGCGCTCGGCGGCGCGGACGTCGGGACGGCGGCGGAGCAGACCCGCCGGGTCGCCCACGACCACGCTGGCCGGCGGCGCCGGCGGCGGAGCGGGGGCGGCCAGCTCGGCGTCGAGGGCGCCGGGCTCCTGGCCGGTGAGCCCGGCGAGGCGGTCGAGCTGCTCGGAGATCTGCGCCTGAAGCGGGGCGACCTCGGCGCGGGTCGACTGCAGCTGGTCGTTCAGCCGCTCCAGGTCGAGCTCGGAGACGGTGCCGCCCTGCACGCGCAGGCGCGTGTCGGCCACGACCCTGGCCTCCACTCCGGCGTCCTCGCGCTGCAGGGCGAGGCGGGTCTGCAGGTCGCGCAGGGTGACGTAGGCGGAGGCGACCTCGGCGGTGAGGCTCACCTTGGCGGACTCGAGGTCGAGCACGGCGGCCTGGGCGCGCGCCTTGGCGCCCTCCACCGCGCGGGCCTTCCCGCCGAAGATGTCCGGCTCCCAGGTGGCGATCCCGCCGAGGTTGTAGAACTCGAGATCCTGGTCGGCCGCGGCGACGGCGGCGGTCTCCGATCCGCTCGCGCCGGCGGCCGCGGTCGCGGCGCCGCCCGTCAGGAAGCTGTCGCCGCCGTGGCTGCGCAGGT